>NZ_JARIDH010000022.1 GCF_029267215.1 Clostridium sp.
AAACCCCTGTTCCTGCACTCATATATTGAACATTTCCTCTTGTAAGACTTCTTTTATTCCCCATACTATCTCCATGAGTTATTTCTCCTGAGACAACATAAGAAATTATTTCCATATTTTGATGTGGGTGTGTGTCAAAGCCAGTGCCTGGTTTTATTAAATCATCATTTAACACTCTAAGTTTTCCAAATGAAATATTATGTGGATTATAGTATTCTGCAAAGGAAAAATGGAATGAACTCTGAAGCCATCCTAAATCACTTTTCCCCATATTAGCATTACTTATTTTTTTTAACATAAAATTCACTCCTTTAAATTTTATTAATTTATATAAACACTTATTTTTTATTTGTTAGTTTTTTTGCAATTTTTATTAACATCTTTTTTTCTTCATCTGATAAAACTGAAAATATTTCATTGATGTTCTCAACATGTTCTGGAAACATATCTTCAATAATATTCTTTCCCTTTTCTGTTATACTTATATAAACAGCCCTTTTATCTTCTGGATCAATACATTTTTTTATAAGTTCATCTTTTTGTAAATTTTTTATTACAACAGTAATATTCCCAGATGTTCCAAGAACTTTTTCTATAATATCGCAAATTTTAAGATCGCCTTTATGATAAAGAACTTCTAAAACAGCAAATTGTGATACAGTTAATCCACTCTCCTTTATTGTCTTATATTCTCTTTTATGAACTTGTTGTCCAGCTCTACTTAAAGCTATTAATGCTTTCAAATTTAAATTATCTTTTATACTCTCAAATTTATTTTCCATGTCTTAATATTATCACTAACTAGTGATAATTTCAAGTTATTTTTATAAAAAAATAAAAGCTTTTTCATTTTAATCAAAGTTTTCCTTATGGTAAAAAACTAAATAAATTTCCTTATTTAACTTTTAAAAAGTGGCATTAGCTTCTTCAAATTCCTAATATAAATGAAAACTACAAAATGTCTATTTTTTAATAAATACTAAAATAAATTTTGTAAAAAGTGGATTTTAAATCTAATTTATTTTAAAATAAATTATAAAGAATAAGATTAAATATTTTAATATAGAAAGGATATTACAAATGAAAATAAAAAAAATAAACATTATAATTTTATCTATATTAGCTATAAGTAATGTTATAGGATGTATTGCTTATAAAATGCATATGGAAAGTTCAAAACAACAAAATTTAGAAATTCAACATATAAAAGAAAATGCACATAAATCACAACAAACTAAACTTCAACAAGTAAATAAAGGAAATACTGAGCGTAACCGTAGTGATAATATGGCTAAAAAAATAGAAAGTATAGAGGAAAATAAAACAAATCAGGTAAAAAAAGAAAAGGAAAATACTAAGATAAACAACTTAAAAAAGAAAACTATAAAAGAAAGATCAGAGTATTATTATAAAAAAATTAAAGATGCTAAGAATAAGCAAACTGAATATGTTAATTCATTTAATAATCCTGAGGAAAAACAATCTTTGCAAACACCTCAGTCAGCAGCAATTGGAGAGGCAACTTTATTAGAAATGAACCATACAGAAGATACTAATATTATTGAGGAAAGCTTAAAAAAAGTACTTGATGGAAAGTAATAATAACTAATATTCATTAAGATTTATCTTAATGAATATTAGTTATTATTATGAAGTAAAAAAACTGTATTTTTATGAGGTGCACCCCGTTAAGTAAATTTTAAAAAGTCTTATATAGTGTCTACTTAACTTTGTACACCTCAAAAATCATGTGTTTTATTTTTAGCTATATATAAATAGAACTCTTAGGATAAAATCTATGTTAAAATATAACTTTTTATTTAATTAAGCTTTTTAAGTTTCTTAAAACTATACTTTCATCTATATTTCTGTTTCTTGAACAAACTACAGCAGCTTGTATTACTGTTATTAATATGGATGTATTTCTTCTGTAAGCAATATATTTATATTCCCAATTATGACTAAACTTCTCTTTAAATCTTCTTAATCCCTTAAATGAGTAAAGTGCTTGTCCATTTTCATAGAATTGAAGGGCTAATTTTTCATTCCAGAAAGCATATTTCGATAATCCAACATTAGCTAAAGGAGCCATTCCCATGTTGAATATTTCATATCCCTTTTCTTTTCCATACTCAATTAAATTTATGAACATAAAATCCATAACTCCCCTTGGAGTATTTTTGCTAAATCTCATTAAATCAACTGAGAAGCTCTCATCATCATACATATACATTATATTAGTAAAGGCTTTTATTTCTCCATCTCTATCCTTTAAAATAGCTATAGGCGCTTTGTTTAAATAATTTTCATCAAAGAATCCAACTGAAAATCCTTTTTCTTTTCTTCCATCTAACCACTCATCTGATATTTCTCTTAATGAATCTAAAAATTCCTTTGAAAAAGGTGGTTCAACCATGTGGAAAGTATAACCTTCCTTAGTAACCTTGCTTCTTGAAGTTTTTAAACTCTTCATTTTATTTCCTACAACTTTAAATTCTTTTACATAAACCTTAGCTTCTTCTCCAATTTTCATAAAATCATATCCATTAGAGTGAAGGTAATTTATCATTTCATCATTAACCTGATAAAAAACTGGTGTATAACCATAATTATCAGCATACTCACAAAACTTTTCTATTTCTCTAAATAAATTCTCATTATTTCCTACAGGGTTTCCTAAAACAAAAAGTTTATCTCCATAAACTTCATATTGAATAAAAAGATCTTTATCTTCATTTAAATAAATATACTTGTCCTTTAAAAATACTAAATGTGTTAAGGAATCACCCTTGTATTCTTCTATTATATTTTCTACATATTCTTTACATTCATCAAAGGTCTTAACTGGAATTTTTCTTCTTATATTTAAAAAGTAAATAGCTACATAGATTACAGTTACTACAGCAAAGGCCATAAACCCAAATTTTATACCCTCTTGGTAAGGATGTTTATGAATTATTCCTACATATTTAAGATGTGTTCCAAAGGTAATTAAAATAAAGAAATAAATTGAAAAAGATGCAATTAATATACCTGAATCTATTAATGTATTTTTACAACTTACAACAAAGCTATCTCTGTAGAACATTCTCTTACTTAAATATAAAAGGTAAGCTACAATAACTAAAAATACTAATTCATAAGGATTAACCCCCTTTGTTAAGGATAATATTATTCCTAATATAAATAAAACCATACTTGCTTTGTAAATACTTTTAGCCCTATATTTTAGCATAAGAGCCGTAAGCATTATTAAAAATCCTAATACTATGCTCATTCCAATTGATAAACCTAATATCTGTTTTCCTAAAATTTCTTTTAATAATTTTATTTTTAATAAATATTGAGGTGCTATATTTGATAAAACTATAATAGCTCCTGATATAAATACTAAAGTCACTAATATCTTATAAGCAACTTTAGATATTATTTCATAAGGCAATCCATTAAACTTTTTATTTATTTTCCCACCGAAATCATGAACAAAAAGTAATACACCTATAAGAGCTGGCACTATGTAATAGCTTATTCTGTAAAGTATTATAACTAATAAGCTTTGTTCTATAGGAATTCTTAAGGCCTCTAATCCTGTCATAAAAGTTAAATCAAAGGTACCAATTCCACCTGGAATCATACTAATCATTCCAACAACTGCTGCTTCAATATATATTGGTAAAAAAGTTAAAACACTTATTGATGCCCCTGTTATTCTTAAAGTAGCATAAATTAAAACTATTGTTGTAAGCCATTCTAAAAATGATATGAATATAATACCTAAAGTGCTGAAAAACTCTAACTTATCTCTTGTTTTTTTATATTTATAAGCAGAGTAAATTATAAATCCTGGTGCATATAAAGATATTATTCCTATGGCATATTTTATTATATACAAGTTGTTCCATGAATTTATTTGAATCCCCATATATGTGCAACAAACTATTGATAATCCTGTTAAATTTAAGGCTACTATTTTACCAATTTCTTTTAATAATTTCTTCTTATCTTCTACATAGTCGCCATAAAAATACTGTTTAAAAGCTAATGATGTAGCTCCTCCAAATCCAAGTAAACTTGCAATTGAACTTGCTATCCAAGAATACTTGTATAATTTCCTATTTTTTAATCTTATTCCAACTTTTCTTTTTAAAATAAAATCATAAAAAGATAAAGGAATATAAGAAATTATACCTAAAGCTGCAATTATTAACAGGTTTAAAAAATCCAGTTTATTTTTATACATAAAGAAATATTCTGAATTGAAATTTTTAAATACTGAAGTAAACTCCCTAACTATAAATAATATTACTACAGAAACGAATGCTATCTTAAAAAATAATTTTAATTTTTCACTTATCTTTATATTCAACCTCATCTTTTGTCCTCCCAATGTTTAAAATATAAGTTTATTATACACTCTACCTTTCTTAATAATCCTTTAATTAATATTTCATTTACATTACAAAAATGTAATAATTATTTTCTTCATATAATTTTACTTGTTAAATATTAATTTAATGTTTCACTTTTCTTATTTTTACCTTAAATATAAATATGAAGTTCATCATTTAAGTAGATACTCTATAGTTTATATTTTTCTTAAAAAGTGGTTTTATTTGGTAAATTATATCTTGCAAATTTATTTAAAAAATAAAAATAACCATACACTAATCATATTAATATGTGTATGGTTATAAATCAATTTGTTTTTACTTGCTACTTTGATTTGTTTTTTTCAAGTTTTTCAAGTGCTTTTTTAGGTATTTCGTCCTTTTTTACTTCCTTATATTTCACTACAGAATTTTTTTCATTATTATATGTAACAACTAAATATGCATCTTTTCTTAAAGGACGCTCTCTAAAACTTGAAAAACTTATTGTTTTTTCATTGCCTTCATCATTATACCCCTTTTCTTTATAGTCACAAGATACTACTCCCTCTTTTCTGTTTTCTTTGCATGATACTGGTTCATTAATTAATTGAACGTAATAATTTTCACCTGTTTTTTCTTTTAAAAATTTATATGCAACTACTGAACTTGCTATTATCACTAATAAAAGAACTATTACCCCAAGTTTTTTAAAATTCATACCATATACCTCCTTTAAATTCAAGAACTATTTTAATAAAGCTTCATAAAGTTATGATGAATGTTTTTTGTTTTATGATGCTTTCTTTAATAAAATTTTATCCTCCTTATATTTATTTCTCTTGATGTTATTTTATAAAATAAAAAAAAATTAACATATTTATTTTTCTTTCATATACATTTCAAATTTGTAAGATTTCTAAACAAATTTATAAAACTAAATTATTATTAGAAACATTTTTTAATTAAGATATTTAAATTTTCTTTTCTATTATTTCTTACAAAAGTGTAAGGGATTTAAAGAAATTTGTATGCTATACTAAATTTGAAAAAAGAAAATTTAAGCTTATAAATCGATTTAAACTTAAAAAAAATTAAAGGAGAAGCATATGAAAGTAAAAAAGAAACATAATTTTTTAAAATCTATTATTTTATTAGTATTTTTATTACTAGCAACATATTTAGGAGCTTTAGCTTTAAACCAATTTAATAGTAATTATGAAGATTTATCATCAGTTGATAAACAAGTTTTAAAAGAATTTGAAGAGTTATCTCAATCTGAAAAAGCAAAAGGTGATCTTTGGAAAAATTATGATTTATGTGATAAACCTTTACTTTTTGTAAATAAGAAATTTAATGGATATTCATATATTGTAAATCCTAAAAAACCTATATCAAAACTTTTTGCAAAAGAAATAAAGATGCCTAAAGAATATTCAACAACAAAAATATATAGAGTAAGTGGATTTATGCCTAGTATAATTAAAATAAAACTAATTCCAGGCAATTTTAACACTATAGGTAGTAAGACTTCTTTCTTAGGTTCTGATGTATACTATTTAAAATATAATAAAGAGAATGTTTTCAAAAAATATTCATCAGATCATTTTTCACCTTTTTTAGCACATGAAGCTTTCCACTATTATATGCAAAATAACTGGGCAAATGGGGACAGATTTGCTAATACATTATCTGAAAATGATATTAATTTGTTAGCAAATGAATATAATGTGTTAACAAAAATATCAGAAGAACTTAAAAAGAGTAAACCAAAAAACTTAAAATTACTAACTAAGGAATATGTATCATCTGTAGAGCAGAGAATCAAAGCTAATCCAGAATATATGAAAAAGGAATTATCCGTAGAAACTGCAGAAGGAACTGCTACTTACGTTGGCATAAAAGCCGCCAAAATAACAAATTATGATTTTGGCATTATGTATTTTGAAAATGCTAAAAATATTCCTTTTAGTGACATAATACCAACTTACAAAAAAGGTAAACTGGATAAATCATTATTTGTTACAAGATTTCCATATGATACAGGAGCTTTATTATGCTTCTTATGTGACAAATTATCAATACCAAATTGGCAAGAAAGACTAAATAAGCAAACTTTAGAAAAACCTTTAAATTTATATGATATATTAAAAGAATGGACTGAAAAAAATAAGTAATTCATTATAATTACCTTATATTATTTAAATAAAAAATAGCTTAACAAAAAAGTTAAGCTATTTTTTTCATCACTATCAAATCTATCTAGATTTATTAGAACCTCAAATTCCAGAAAAAGATGAATATGAGAGATTATTAGATTTAAAGTAAATAACAGCACACCAGTTGAATAGATGTACGGTTTATAAATTAATAACTTTTTAAATAATATGTCTTTAATTTAATCCTGTTAAGTTTAAGCTCATCTTTAATTTTATGTAAATTAAAAATATTATCCTTTTATTAAATTATTTTTAATATTTCTTCCATATCCTTTATTATCAAAGTTTTATTTCCTCTAAGTTCTATTAATCCTTCATGTTCAAATTTAGATAGCTTTCTACTCATAGTTTCTCTAGTTATGCCACAATAATTAGCCATCTCTTCTCTATTCATAGGAAAATCTATGTAAATTTCTCCTGATTCATTTTTCCCATACTTTTCTTTAAAATCTTTAAGCATATGAGCTATTCTAACTTTCACATCATTTGTTGCTAATATATGAGCAAACTCCTCTGTTTCGCTTAATCTTTTGGTTAAGGATTTTAAAACTATTAAAGCAACATTAGGATTTTCATTTAATATTTTATCCACTTGGAATTTGTCTATGGCACAGACAATCACATCGTTTAAAGCAATTGCATTAAATGATAATCCTCTCTCATTAGTAAAGATGCTTGTCTCTCCAAAATAATCACCCTTAGAAAAAATATGTATTATTTGTTCTTTTCCACTTTTAGTAATCTTACATATCTTAACACTACCTTTGCTTATTAAAAATAATTTCGAAATTTTTTCTCCTTCATAGCATATGTATTCTCCCTTTTTAACATGAAAACATGCCATTCCAGTAGCTAATTTATTAAATTCCTCCCTAGTTAAATCCTTAAATATGGTTAACTCTTTGCTACATATACATTGGTTATAGCCCTTGCAATCACATTCTTTCATAAACTTTTCTCCTAACTTTATTCTTTTAGCACAAGCCCACTATTATTTTAATTATAATATATTCTTGATATTTATTCATAAATTTTTAACTGTAATCCAAGCGATACACCATACTTCATAAGTCAAGCAATTATATATAAAGTCAATAAAAAGTATTTTATTTAATTAATAATTAAGTTCTAATAAACATAAACCATGAGCTGGTGCTTTTTCTTTTGCCTTAGCTCTCTCATTAGCCTCTAATATATTTTTAACTTCCTCAGCCTTTATTTCTCCAAGTCCAACTGAAACCAATGTTCCTGTTATTATTCTCACCATATTAAGAAGAAATCCGTTACCATTTATTTTTAATCTTATAATATTATTTTTCTCCTCTATGTCTATAAAGTTAACAGTTCTTAAAGTTGATTTATTTTTAGCTTTTAAACTTGTAAAACTTTTAAAATCATGAGTTCCTATTAAATATTCACTGGCTTTTCTCATTTTTTCTAAATTAAGCTCTTTATCTATATGCCAAGCATATTTTCTTAAGAAAACATCACTAAATCTATTGTTGTCTATTGTATATAGGTATGTTTTTGACTTAACATTATATCTAGCATGAAATCTACAACTCGCATCTTTCATATCTCTAACTCTTATATCCTCTGGTAAATACTCATTTACATAGTCAAGCATTTCATCTATTGTCATAAGTGAATTTGTTTTAAAACTAGCAATATAATTTCTAGCGTGCACTCCACTATCTGTTCTTCCACATCCTATAACTTGAATTTCTTCCCCAGTCATTTTATTTAATACATTCTCTATTTTATCTTGTATGGTTGAAACTTTATTTCCCTTTTGATTTTGTTTTTGCCATCCCTTATATTTACTTCCATCATAATCTAAGCACATTTTTATGTTTCTCATGTTTTTTCCTTCCAATCTATATTATAAAACTCAAACTAAAGTCATATTCTAAGTAAGTGTTAATTTGCCTGCAATTAAGAACTACTTAACTTTCCTCTAAAAATTAACATTCCTTTAAAACATAACCTAAATAAAAAGACTTTTACTAATCTAAAAACCATTTTTATTTCTTCTTTGTAATTTTATCATAAAACTTAATAACTTAATATTCACATTAATTATATATTCTAAGCTATATTCTTACAAATCCAAATAAATTTTATTTAAAAGTTTTACTTTTCACTTAAAATTAAGTAAATCTTATGGGCTAGCTAAAATAAACACTTTATTAAAATAAAACCTAAAAAATAAATAACCACTCTATAAATTAATTTTACTTAATTAAATAGAGAAGTTATTTTGCAAACAATAGATTAGCATAATTTTTATTATTTTAACCAATAAAGTTAATATTATTCTCTTTAATTCTAATATTCCAAAAATTTCACTTTATATTTGTAGGATTTTATTATACTATAATTAAGTTACTTTTAATTAACATTTAGAATTCTTCCACTTTTGTAGGTGGATAGTAGTTCCCATAAGTAAACTAATATATATTTAAGAGGTGATTTTATGAAAACTATGCAAAAATTACTTAGTAAAACTAGACAAGCTATACAAGAATATAATCTTATTGAAGATGGAGATAAAATAGCTGTTGGATTATCTGGTGGAAAAGATAGTCTAACTCTTTTACATATATTAAAAAATTATCAAAGATTCTCTCCTGAGAAATTTGAACTTATAGCAATAACTCTTAACCCAGGTGGAGTTGACAACTCTCCTCTTCATGAACTTTGTAAAAATATTGATGTTCCTTTTTATGAAATTCAAACTAATATAAAAGAAATTGTCTTTGATATTAGAAATGAGAAAAATCCTTGTTCTCTCTGTGCAAATCTTAGAAGAGGTGCTTTAAATGATAATGCTGAAAAATTAGGATGCAACAAGGTTGCCTTAGGTCATCACAAAGATGATGCCTTAGAGACCCTAATGCTTTCAATTAGTTATGAAGGCAGAATAAACTGTTTCTCTCCCAAAAGTTACATGCATAAAAACAATCTAACTCTTATAAGGCCTATGGTGTTTATTGAAGAAAGTCAAATAAGAAAAGCTGCCTTAGAGTATGATTATCCTATAATAAAAAATCCATGTCCTGCTGACGGAAAAACTAAAAGAGAGGATATGAAAACACTTATAAGAAATCTAGATAAAAAAATGCCTGGCTTTAAAAGGAATTTATTTAAATCTCTTAGAAATACTGATCAAATGTTTGTTTGGGACAAAGATACAGTTAGAAATATGTAATTTTTTAAACAGTCTATTTACTAAGTTTTTAACCATTTATAAAGTTAATTTTCATTATTAAACAGAATAAAATTAAAGCCTATTTTAAAATATTGTTGATTTTATATTTATTTCCACACAACTCAAAGTTAAACTTGCTTGCCATAAGTCTGTTTTAAATCAGTGTTGCTTTTATATAAGAGTTTATTACTCTATTAATTGATAGTTAAAATCAACCTTCTGTTAAAACATAACCTAAAATTAAAGAATTAAAAAAGAAGTAAGAAATCCTCTCTCCTTGCTCCTTTTTTAATTCAAACATTCTCTTTAAAATCATGTTGAAATTCCATATTTAAACTTATATAAGAAAAATATTACCCCTTAAATTGTGTAAATATCTGATAATTCTATTTTAAATCTATCTTTTTTATTGTTATAATAAGTTACTGCAATTTCCTCGTAAAAATCTTCTTCTATTTTTGTTAAAGGAAGACTTACTATAAACTCTGTTCCCTCTCCAAGATCACTTTTAACAGTTATTTTGCCTTTATGGATGTCAACTAATTCCTTAACAATAAAAAGACCAATTCCACTTCCTTCATTCACCTTAGTAAATCTATTATTTATTATCTTAAATCTATCAAAAAGAGTTTCTATTTCATCCTTAGGAATTCCTATTCCTGTATCTTTAATACTTATATTCACATATTCATTATCTGAACTTATACATACAAATATATTTCCATCTACCTTATTAAATTTAATACTATTAGAGAGAAGATTTAAAATTACTCTTTCTATTTGCTCTAAATCAAAGGCTATTATTTTCTCTTCCTCTTCTGTATCAAATATAATATTAACTTTGTTTTCCTTAGCAAAATCACAAAGAGATAAGGTAACCTCTTCAACACAACTTATAATATTATGATTTTAATATTGCAACCAAAAAATCTAGCTTCTAACTTTATGCTATCAATCAGATTATTTATAAGCTTTAATAACCTAAATATATTTTGCTTACCAGTATCTATATACTGCTTATAGTCATTTTCATAAGAATTTAAATTTTTCTTAAGTTTAAATTCAAGCATTTGAAAAACGCTAAATATTAGATTAACAGGTGTTTTAAACTCATGAGATATATTTGCAAAGAATCCCATTCTAAGCTTTTCCATTTCATTTTCTTCTTTTAAGTTGTCTGTTATATCATTAATAATGATAATTCTTCTTATTACATTTTCAGTCTCATCTTTTATGGAATTCGATCTAAACCAAACAGTTCTTATTTCATTATCCCTTCTTATTATTCTAGCTTTTGCAGAAAAGAAATTTTTGAAATCAATATTTTCAAATTTAAACCTATCATCAGGATGAATCATATCAGCCTTAACTAACATACTTTTTTCTTTATAAAGTTCTTTGCAATTAATACCATATAATTTTTCAAAAGCATCGTTTACATATATAGTTTTTTCTTTTTCTTTTATAACAACAACATCATCAAGATAATTTAAAACCTCAAAAAACACAGCATCATTTTTTTCAACTATTTTTTTACTAGCTTTTTTATAAAAGGTATTTCTTTTTATTCTAGCTTTATGATTTTTCTCGTAATTTTCATAATCATAGGTAGTTAAACTATGTCTTGTTATTACTTTCCCCTTAACATCATTACTCTTATAAAAATATAAGTCTTTAAATGTTTCATAAAAAAAATCTTCACATGAAATATCTTCAAAATTCTTATTAAACCAAAAAACTATGTAATCATATTTTCTTTTAATCTTTAAATTTTCTCCTAAGTAAGTTCCCAAATTTAAAGCATTACCAATACATTTTAAATAAAATTCTTTAAGTTCATAATTATTTATATAAATCTTATTAATCACATCATGAATATATTTTCCAACTAAAAATTTCAAATTAGAATCTTCTATTAATATTATCTCTCGTCCCTCTTTAGTTTTTTTAACCTTTCCATATATATAATTCATAGGACATGATTCTAGCATTTCCTTATATTCAAATTTTTCCATTTATAACTCCCCTTTAAGTTATTAAATAATAATTTTACAAATTAAAACAAAATACCCTATATTTTATTATATTTACAATATTAAACCAATTCAATATATTAAAAATATTTTATAGCTAGTAAAATAATAAATCCTTTTAAAGTCAAATAAGGAATAACTTCAAAATCTACGAAAAAAACATGTATTTATCTTTATTTACTCCTAAATCTTTCAATTAATATTTTTTTCACATTTTACCACTTAATTTCACCATAGTATAATTAAATATAAAATACTATTTTAAACATATTAGTATTTTCTAAACAAATTATCTAATACTATAAAAAAACATAAGAGGAGGAGAAAAAATGAGCAAAAAGAAAAAGTTTACATTCCCCACAGCTTTTACAGTATTATTCATAGTACTGATACTATCTGCAATATTAACTTATTTAATTCCAGCTGGGGCATACTCAAAGTTATCATATAATCAAGACGAAAAAGTTTTTGTGATAACTAATCCAAAAGGTGATACTTCAAAAGAGCCAGCAACCCAAGAAAATTTAGATAAGCTTGGTATTAAGATTGGAATAGACAACTTCTTAAATGGAAGTATTAATAAACCGATTGCAATTCCAAACACTTATGAAAAGGTTTCTCAAAATCCACAAAATCTTAAAGATATAATAGAAGCTCCTATTAAAGGAACATATGATACCATTGATATAATAATGTTTGTTCTTATAATAGGTGGAGTTATAGGTGTTTTAAATTCAACTGGAGCCTTTAATGCAGGTATAGCTAGTCTATCTAGAATAACAAAAGGAAAAGAATACATACTTATAATATTACTAAACATACTAATAGCTTTAGGTGGAACAACCTTTGGCTTAGCAGAGGAAACCATAGCCTTGTATCCAATACTTCTACCTATATTTTTAGCTGCAGGATATGACGCTATTGTTTGCATAGCAACAATTTATATGGGTTCTTCCATAGGAACAATGTTTTCAACTGTAAACCCATTTTCTTCAGTAATAGCTTCAAATGCAGCTGGTATAAATTTTACTGAAGGACTTATATTTAGGTTAATAGGTTTAATTATAGCAGTTGTTATTACATTAACTTACATAATTAAATATGCAAATAAAGTAAAAAATGATCCTTCAAAATCACTTATATTTGACCAAAAGGATGAAATTGAAAACAAATTCTTACATGAATCCTCTAAAGATGTTCCAAAATTCACATTAAGACTAAAGCTTATGCTTTTAATCTTTGCAGCTGCTTTTGGAATAATGATATATGGAGTTTCTGTTTTAGATTGGTGGTTTACAGAGATGACAGCCTTATTCCTTGTAGTTGGAATAATTTTAGGATTTTTATCAGGTCTTGGTGAAAAGAAATTTGTTAGTGAGTTTATAAATGGTGCAGCCGACTTAGTTGGAGTTGCTTTAGTAATCGGAGTTGCAAGATCTATAAACTTAATCCTAGAAAATGGTAAGATTTCAGATAGTTTATTGTACTTTTTTTCAAACGCAATACAAGGAATGGATAAAAATATCTTTATAATATTAATGCTTGTTGTATTTGTAATATTAGGCTTCTTTATTCCATCTTCATCAGGTCTTGCAGTATTATCAATTCCAATTATGGCACCACTTGCAGATACTGTTGGTTTACCAAGAGATGTAATCATAAGTTCTTACCAATTTGGTCAAGGATTAATTTCCTTTATAACACCAACAGGACTTATACTTGCAACCCTTGCCATGGTTGATGTAACTTATAATAAATGGTTAAAATTCATAATGCCTCTTATGGCTTATATAACAATATTTGCTATAGGATTATTACTTGTTCAAGTACATCTTTAATCATTAAAGTAAAATACAAAAAACTTACAAACATTATTTTAATAACAAGATTTAAAATATGTTTGTAAGTTTTCTTTTAACTTAAAATATTTATTCTTCTCCATGTAATTCATTAATTATTTTTTCTGCTTTTATCATTAAAGAACTATTTTTTTTTATCTTTTGCAGTCCACTTTCAAAGCCTTCTTTTTCTATAACTAGTCCATCTGTTGGAATATACCATTTTACTCTTCTACAATGTTGCATAGGAAGTCCATCTATTCCAACCTTATTAAATATTGGTTCAAATCTATAAGGACTTAAAACCTTTCCTACTCCAACTATATTAAACTCTCCATCACTAGACACTCTTTCTTTAAGTATAAGTATATCTCCTACCTTGACCTCTTCTGCAAATTTTTGAATTAAGGTACTTTCCCCTTCTAGAAGCTCATATTCTTCTTTGTTATCAAAGTAGTCACCCTTATTTCCAGGACCAACCAAAGCAACTCCAATATCAAAGAATATGTCTGTCAAATTTGTGTTACCTATCTCTGCTGATATTTGCCAATAATTCATATCCATTCCTTCTTTCATTCTTTCTAATATAAATAATACTTTATCAACAAAGCAAATATGTTTTACTAATATTATACTCTTTTAACATTAATTTGTTTAGCAAAACTTTTTATTATACATTATTTATTTTAACTAAATAATATTTCTAATATATAATATTTTTTATAAAACAAAAGAACTCTACCCTTTAAAATTAAGCCTGTAGAGTCCTTTTAAATTTAATATAAACTTCAAAAAAATTATTTATTATCTCTTAGGAAATTACATACATATACTATTACTTCTCTTATTCTACGTAATTCGCTTTCTTTATTTTTCTTTCTCCAAAGATTTGAATAATCATAAAACCAAAGTTCAAATTCTTCAGCAAGTTTAAAATTGTCTATTTCTATTGGTATTTCCTTATTAAAATCAATCTTTGATACAACTAATAATACCTTATTTATAATTTCCCAACCCTTAGCTGATACTATAAAACTTTGTAGACTTTCCTTATCAGAAACTTTATTTAAAAGTCTTAAGAAATCTTTTCTACATTCAATAGAAACTTCATATCCTCTAATTAACTTATTTACATCTATTTTTTCAAAATTTCTTCTAAACCCATCATCTTCTAATTTTTCTTTCCACCAAATAAGCTCTCCCCATCCAGCAACTTGATTTTTAGAAAGCTTATCCATTATACCAACTAAGGACATTGATTCATCACCAAATTCCATAAGTGATATTGATTTAAATAACTCTTCAAAATCCCCCTTATTAGGATTCCATGAAATTGAAGCTCCATATATCATTGATGGTATGGAGTTAGCTAGTAAATTTATATTTCCAAAATCTCCCCAGTTAGTATTTAATACACCAATTGCCCCATATTTTTTACCATGATCAACCATTCTACTTATATTACTAAATGATCCTTCTATAAGATTCATCATCATATTCCATCCACTAACACCTGGACAAACATATTGTAATTTATCATACTCAGATGTCATTTTTACAGAATATCCACTAGCTTCTGAAGAATAATTCCAAGTTAAGCATATTAAATCTTCTGGAATATCTTTTAAAAGGTCTGGATATCCAACTATTATATCTCCCCAGAACATAACTTTTTTATTATGCTTTTTAACTATTTTATAAATCTTGTTTAAGAAATCAGCATATAATCTTCCAACACCTACTTTTTCAGCCTCTTGTCTACTCTTTCCTTTTCCTAAATCAAAAGTTTCATCACAACATATATTAAATTTATCTGAAGTAAATAAAGGAATATATTGCTCTAGCATATCTTCAACAAATTTTATACTTCTCTCATCAGTAACATTTAATGTATGATGGGCCATTCTATCTATAAGAGAATATTCAAAGTCAACTTCTTCTAATTCACAAAGCTCTCTAAAAGATTTAGTTCTTAAAGCTTCATATAAATGTCCAAAAGTTGAAAGTGAAGGAACCAATTCAACACATCTATCTTTACAATATTTATCTAAAATTAAAATTTCCTCAGCTGTTAAAGGATCTTTATCTAACCATAATTCACTCATTCCTTTAAATGCAAAAGTATGTTCAATATAAAGTTGAAGTTGGTTTAATTTATAAAATGACGCCTTATCAACTAACTTCTTTAATGTATCTAAGGTTTGGACCTTACCTCTAGTTATATCATGATAAAATCCTCTAAACTGAAAGAAAGGCTTATCCTCTATTTCAACAGCTTTAATAATAGCACCATATTCTCTAACTAATCCTTCTAATGTTTTAGTTCCATAGAAAATACCCTCTCTTTTTCCTTCTATAACAATATTGTCTTCTGTAACATTTAACTTATACTCTTCTTTATTTTCAAAATCCCCATATTTTAAAATTATTGAATTTTTATATTCTTTTCCTAATAATACTTTATTTATATTAAGCTTAAATCCTAAAGTTTTCTCTATGCTTTCTTGTAATATTAAGGCTGTTTTTAAATCATCAAAGCTTACATTTCCGCTTAATATTATCTCAGTATCTCTTTCAATTATAAATTCACCATTTTTCTCAATTATACTACTTGGTCTAGGTATTAAATGCATAAATATATCCCCCTTTAATCTTTAAATATTTATTAATTTTTATAACAAACTAAAATTTTATGATAATGTTTACTATAATTATATTATTAGTTTCTATTAATATTAAGTATTAATTTTGCTTTATATTAACACAATATTGCTTTAAAGGAGTTTTAAATGAGTAATTACATATATGAATATCATATTCATGTTGATCCTAATTTCCCAATAATATTTCACAAAGATATTCTAGATGAATATAGACCTAGCATTTACATGCATTATCATGAAAATTTAGAAATACTCTATTTTTTAGAAGGAAAGGCAAATATAAACTGTGACCATAAAGTTTTTGAAGCTAAAAAAGGGGATATTATTATTCTAAATTCAAATGAACTTCATTCTATTGACTCAATTAATTCTAGCTGTATTTATTATTGCTTAATACTAAATAAAAAATTAATATTTCCTAATGAACTTTTAAAAGAAATTAGGTTTAATTCTAAGATAAATGACTCTTTTATAGAGTCAAAATTTAAATTCATAGAATCAGAAATGAAAATGAATAAAGATTTTTTTAAAGAATTTATAAAAAGTGATATTATTCAAATTTTAATACATCTTTATAGAAATTATATATCCGAAGAAAACATAAAATTAAATCCTAAAACAAATAATAAAATATCTCTAGTAAAAGAAATTTTATCTTATCTTAAGGATAATTATAAGGAACAAATTTCAATAAAAGATGTATGTAATCATGTTTCCTTTAGTAAATATTATGTATGTCATGTATTTAAAGAGATAACAGGCAAAACTCTTTTGGACTATATTAATTTTTTAAGATGCTTAAATGCTAGGAATTTAATGCTTTACAATGGAGAAAGTTTATCAGAAAGTGCTTATAAAAGTGGATTTAATAATCTCTCTTATTTTTCTAAGACATATAAAAAGCATTTAGGCATTCTTCCTTCAAAGGAAAAAATCCCATAAATATATAAATATTCTAAAATTATATGTATACTCTAGAATTTAAGAGATAAATAGACTTTTATTATTATAAAAGTAATAATTTTAAATAATAAACTTTGTTATTTAGTTTGATAAAATAATTTATAAGTAATAAAATAAACTCATAAAATAAAAAAGAAGGTGTACATATATGTTAAGTAAAAATTTGTTAAATAAACTTAATGATCAAGTTAATTTTGAATTCTATTCATCATATACTTACCTAGCAATGGCTGCATATGCTGAATCAGTTGATTTAAGTGGTTTTGCAAACTTCTTCAGAGTTCAAGCTCAAGAAGAATTATTCCACGCTATGAAATTTTATGATTACATATTCCAAAAAGGTGGAGTTGTTAAATTAGAAGCTGTTGAAGGACCAAATATTGAGTTTGAAAACATAATAGATGCATTCCAAAGAGGATTTGAACATGAACAATTAGTAACTAAAAGAATTTATAGTCTTGCAGATGTTGCTTTTGAAGAGAAAGAACATGCTACAATGAGCCTACTTAACTGGTTTATCGATGAACAGGTTGAAGAGGAAAATAACTTTAGTTCATTATTAAAGAAAGTAAGAAGAAGTGAAGGAAATCCTGCCGCTCTTTATATGATGGATGATGAATTAGCTACAAGAGTCTTTACACCACCTACAACTACAAAGTAAAATTTAATCAAAATAAAAATAGCCACAGAATTTTTCTATGGCTATTTTTATTTTTTATTGGAATTTATTTGAAATTAAACTTCATTTTTGTTAATTTTTCATGTTTTTTTTTATCAATTTTTCCTTTGTAAATGTTTTTATAAAACCTATTTCATTTCTTTTCCATAATTACTTTACACTTCTTTCTAATGGTGTTAGTATAAATTCTATCGAATTTAAATATTTTGTGTACACAATCAACATTTTATTAACATTTATTTAATTTAAGTATAATTATAATATTTTAAAATAGAGGAATAAAACAATGAGTACTAATAAAAATTCTATTGAAAAAATAACATTGGGAGGATTTCTAATAGCATTAGGTGTGGTTTACGGAGATATAGGTACTTCTCCACTTTATGTTATGAAATCAATAATTAATGGAAATGGTGGTTTAAAGAGTATTACCCCTGATTTTATATTAGGTGTCTTGTCTCTTATTTTTTGGACAATGACCTTGTTAACAACAATAAAGTATGTATTAATTACTTTAAAAGCTGATAATAAAGGAGAAGGAGGAATATTTTCACTTTATACCTTAGTTCGTAAAAGAGCTAAATGGCTTATAATACCTGCTATGATAGGTGGATCGGCTCTACTTGCTGATGGTATGTTAACACCGGCAGTTACAGTAACATCATCAATAGAAGGATTAAAAGTTCTTCCTAGCTTCAACTCAATGTTTGGTAATAATCAGGATATAATAATAACCATAGTAATTGTTATTATTAGTGTATTATTTTTTATACAACATTTCGGGACAGAGATAGTTGGAAAGATATTTGGACCTGTTATGTTTATTTGGTTTGCATTCTTAGCTATTATAGGAATTGTTAATCTTTCAGGAAATCTTTATCTTTTAAAAGCACTTTCTCCTCACTATGCAATAAAAATTCTATTTAGTAGTCAGAATCATTTAGGATTCTTTATTTTAGGAGGAGTTTTCTTATCAACAACAGGTGCAGAAGCCCTTTATTCTGACCTTGGACATGTTGGTAGAAAAAATATTTATTTAACTTGGCCATTAGTTAAGATTTGCTTGCTTTTAAACTATTTTGGACAAGCAGCTTGGATACTTTCAGTTACTGAGGACACTAGTCTTCATAAAGTTAAAAGTTTAAATCCATTCTTCCAAATGATGCCTCATTGGTTATTATTATTTGGAGTAATAATAGCTACTTTAGCCGCTATTATAGCTTCTCAAGCCTTAATATCAGGTTCATACACACTAGTTTCAGAGGCTATAAAATTAAATCTATTTCCAAGACTTCAATGTCTATACCCTTCAAATTCTAAGGGTCAAATTTATATGCCATCTATAAATAGAATCTTATGGATTGCATGTATAGGAATAGTTTTATATTTTAGAAGTTCAGATAACATGGAAGCTGCATATGGTCTTTCAATTACAGTTACAATGCTTATGACATCAATATTGTTATTTAACTACTTATTAAAAATGAAAACTCCAAAACCACTTGCTTTACTTGTGTTAATATTCTTTGGAACTTTAGAAACTTCATTTTTAATATCAAGTGCTGTTAAATTTGAAAAAGGTGGTTTTGTATCTGTTTTAATAGCCTTAGTTATATTAAGTATAATGTTTATATGGATTAAAGGTCATTATATTAAAATGGGATTATTAGATTATGTACCTATTGAAAATTATAAAGATCAGTTAAAAGTTCTTAAAGATGATACAGATAGACCTAAATATTCAACAAATTTAGTTTATCTAACATGCTCAGAAAATTCAAAAAGAATTGAAAGAAAAATAATGTATTCAATACTAGACAAAAGACCTAAGAGAGCTGATGTTTATTGGTTTGTAAATGTTGTTGTAACAGATGAGCCTTATACTGCTGAATACTCAGTAAATACTTTTGGTACAGATTATATGGTTAAGGTTCAGCTTAAACTTGGATTTAGAGTTAACCAAAAACTTAATGTTTTCCTTCGTCAAATAGTTGGAGAACTTATGGAAAATGGTGATATTAAGATTCAAAACAAAAAATATTCAACAATCCCTAATAGACATGTTGGTGATTTCAGATTTACTCTTATAAATGAATGTTTATCAGCCGAAAGCCACATAAAAACTTTAGATTCAATTGTTATTAGAGCTAAACTTTTCATTAAGAAATTTACTGTTTCACCTGCTAAATGGTTTGGTTTAGAATCTAGTGAAATTGAAATTGAAAATGTTCCTTTAATTATAGGATATACAGAACATACTCAGTTAACACGTGTTTCAAAATAAATAAAAAGTGATATATCTAAAAAGATATATCACTTTTCTATTTAAATTTTTTCATCATTTCATCTCTATTTCTTTTATTTACATAGTTTGTAAATCTCATCTTAAACCTTTCTATTTCCTTAAGTTTATAGAAGTTATTTAAATCAAAAGTTAAAAATAATGTATCCATTATTAAGTAACTTAAGTCTTTTAGGTTATTTTTATTTTCTTCATCTACTTCTATATTATCAACTTTTAATTTTAAATCTCCAATTGTATTTTGAAAGTTTTCTAAGTTACTAATTACAAAATCTTCACTAAATCCTTCAAAATTTTTACTTACTAGCTCCTCTATAAAATCAACATAGTTTTTGTTTGTTTCTAAGTATTCTTCATATATACTTACTAATTCCATATTATATTCACCTCATATTTTTTGTCATTTCTCTAAACTAAATTATAACTAAGAGTTTTTTAGTTGTCTAATAATAAAAGTTATCTCCTTATGTGAAGTGCTTAAACCTTATATACCTCTCTCAAATTAAGTTAAACAGTGCATATATTTTTTAGCTTCTTCTCCTTTTACTAAATACGACTGCCCCTTTGAACAAAATATTGATGTAGAAGTATAGTCTATATCTTTATTTCTATCATATCCCTTCTCTTCAATAACCTCATCTTCATTATGACAAACTTCATATCCATGGAATTTTAAGCTTAAGCCTCCCTTTCCCTTTGTGAAACTTTGAAATTCCATACCATAGTTTATGAAAGTAGCTACTGGACCCACGCCTTTTATAATGGCTCTATCCCCTTCTATAATTGGTTCAGAGAACTCTCCGCTCATCTTCTGAATATCAGTCATAACTCTTCCTATAAAATTAATATCAACATCTATTTTAAAGCTATAATAAGGTTCTAACAAAATATTTTTCCCACTTTCTAACCCTTGTCTTAAAGCTCTTTTAGTAGCTTCTCTAAAATCTCCTCCACTTGTATGCTTATTATGGGCTCTTCCTGTTAAAAGTGTAATCTTAATATCTGTAATTGGAGACCCTGTAAGTATTCCTCTATGCTCACATTCAAATATATGAGTTCTTACTAAATTTTGATTTCCAACTGTTAAGTCATCTGTATGACATTTATTTTCAAAAATTATTCCTGAATTTCTTTCTAAAGGCTCAATTTTTAAATGCAACTCACTATAATGGCCAAGAGGTTCAAAATGACCATAACCTATTACAGATCCCCCTAAAGTTTCTTTATATAAAATTTCTGGTGTTCCAAATTCAACATTTTCATTAAATCTGTTTTTAATACTTTCTTTAAGAACTTCCAATTGAACCTTTCCCATAATATTTACCTGTATCTCTTTAAGACTTTTATCAAAGGTAACTTTTAAACTTCTATCTTCACTTTCTAGTATTTTAAATAAACGAAGCATTTCCTTTGAATTTACTTCCTCTCTATATATAACTTTAGACTTTAATGTTGGAATCATATTGTAATCTTCTAAGGAATCTATACCTATCCCATCACCTGATTCCAACCCTTTAATTCCTACTACTCCAAAAACATCTCCAGCCTTAATTTCATGAACTAACTCATATTTATTTCCATTATAAATTCTAAGTTCATTTACTTTTTCACTTACTTCCTCTTCACCCTGTAAATAAGTTAAATATTCCTTAGTTTTAAGTTTTCCACTTAGTGCTTTTATAAAAGTTATTCTACTTCCTTTTTCATCATATCTTACCTTAAAAACTCTCCCTGTAAATTGTGAATTTTCATCATAATTAGTTAAGCTTAATTCATCAAACCAATCTATAAACTGAACTACGCCTTCATCTAACAAAGCTGACCCTGAAAATGAAAATGTTGTTTCTAAATTTTTAATCAGTTCTTTCATCTTTCTAAATAAAATCTCTTTGGTAAGTTTTCCATCAAAATAAGAACTTAAAAGCTCATCATCCTTTTCTGCAATTTCTTCTAAAGATTCTTCACTAAACTCCTCATTAATTGAAGTATTAATATAAACAATATTTTCACACAACTTACTTTTTAACTCTTCATTAACCTTAGATACACAAGCTCCCTCTCTATCAACCTTATTAATAAATATAAATGTTGGAATTTTATATTTTCTTAAAATCTCCCAAATAGTTTCAGTGTGCCCTTGTACCCCCTCTACTGCGCTCACAATTAATATTGCATAATCTAAAACACTAATTGCCCTCTCCATCTCTGGCGAAAAATCTATATGTCCTGGAGTATCAATTAAAAAATATTCATTTTCTCCCTTATTAAACTTTGCAATTTCTGAATAAATTGTTATTCCTCTCTCTTTTTCTATTTCATTATTATCTAAATAAGAATTTTTATGATCTACTCTTCCTCTATTTCTAATACTATTTGTATGATATAATAACTGCTCTGAAAATGTGGTTTTCCCTCCATCAACATGGGCAAGTATTCCAATTGTCTTCTTCATATTTATTTCCTTTCATGTAAACCAACTTAACAATCTTTCATAATATTTTATAACTTTACTATTTTATCTTTATATGGTATAAAAAATATTATTTAGAATTTTTGTTAACATATATTTTATATAATACAATATAGAATATAAAATTAACAATACAATTAAATCAAAGGGGGCTTAAAAAAAAAATGAAAAACTCTATTGCATACATAGGTACCTACACTAATGGGGATAGTGAAGGAATCTATAGGTTATCATTAGATTTAACTAATGGAAATGTAAATGATATTTCCTTAGTTGCTAGATTTGGTAACCCTACTTACTTATGTATAAATAAAAATAAATTATATACTGTTGGAAATCCATTTTCAGTAGATACTTTAGGAGGGGTTGCTTCCTTTAACATAGAAGATGATTACTCTCTTAAATTAACAGGAGCTAGTTTAACTCAAGGAAAGGCACCTTGCCACATAAATATTATAGAACATGAGATACCTTTAATAGTTTCAAGTAATTTTCATGAAAAATCCATAAATACTTATTCACTAAATGAAACAATGGATATAGATAGAAGCTTAAGTTCTTTTATACATAATGATAATTCAAAAATACACTTTGCATCATTGACACCAGATAGAAAATTTTTATGTGCAATAAATATTGGTATGGATAGAATTGAGCTTTTTAAAATAAATTCTAACAACTCATTAACTTATTTAAAAAAATTAGCTTTTCAATGTGATAAAGGATGTGGACCTAGGCATATAGAATTTTCAAAGGATGGAAAAAATGCATATGTAATATGTGAAAATAGTTCAGAAGTAATAATTCTAAGATACTTAGGAGAAAATGGCTTCCATCTAGTTCAATATAATCATATTCTTCCAAATGGTTTTAATGGACAAAATTATGGGTCTACAATTAAAATAAGCTCCTGTAACAAATTTTTATATGTTTCAAATAGAGGATTTAATGGAATTAGTGCCTTTAAAATCGACCAAAAAACTGGTACTTTAAAACTTATAAATCACTATAGTTCATATGGAGACTTTCCAAGAGACTTTACTCTTACCCCCTGCGAAAACTACTTAATAGTAGCTAATGAAAAATCTAATAATATAACTATATATAAAAGAAATGAAGACGGAACACTAAAATTAATAAATAAAGATATATCTGTTCCTTCTCCAACTTGTATAAAATTCATATAAAAACAAAAAAAATAAATTTCAATAAACAATATAAAGCTAATTAAATGACTACATCAAAATATAATAATAAAACTTACAAATAATTTGAAAAGAATATCTAGATGTGCTTTAGAATTTAAATTATTACGTAGAAAATATCGCCTTAAAAAGCTTAGACTGCTTAAAGCGTAGCAAGTTTATAAGCTTTAGTGATATTTTCGAAGTAATGATTATAAATTCTTAGCAAAATCTAGTAATTCTTGAAATATATTTGTAAGTTTTATAAAAAACTATTTTTATGTCAGCCCTTAATCTTACTTAGTTTTATTTAATTCTAAACTTTCTATTACTTCAAGTCCATTTTCTTTAGCAAAGTTAAGTCCAATATAAAGATCATGCATTTCACATGGATTATGTGCATCTATCCCAACTATTCTTCTAACATTGTATTCTTTTGAAAGATTCCAAAATTCCTTTATTGGATATTGATATCTTTCTCCATTATTATAAAGTATTTTTTCTTTTCTCATACCATTTATATTTATTTCAATAGGAATATTCATTTCCTCAGCTGCTTTTAAAATTCTTTTTGAAGCCTCTTTAGAATGTTCATCCCAATTCTTATAAGTCATTCCAAAAAGGTCTGGATGTGCTAAATATGAAAAATACCCACTTTTTATTGCTTCTACAACAAAATCAGCGTAAATCATAAGTGATTCAGGGGTTAAATCAATAGCTCCAATATAAACCCATTCTCCTTTGTAAGGGAAAAAATGTACTCCCAAGGCTAAATAATCAACCTTATATTTTTCTTTCAACTCCTCATAAAGCCAATGAAAATCTTTAAAGTATTCACATTCTATTGATTTTTTTATAGAAATTTCTTTTCCATATTTATTTTGAGCTTCTTCTATTTTTTCAAAATAATCTTTTAAATCTTCATAAGCCATTCTATGATAATTATCTATATTTTTTCCTGGATGAGGTAAATGATCTGAAATCCCAATCTCATCTATTTTAGCATCTATAGCCGCTTTTACATAATCTTCTATTTCTCCTGTTGCGTGATTACATCTATATGTATGTGTATGATAATTGCTTCTCATTTTATTTCCTCCTCTGTTTATTACTTATTTCATTTATTATTTTATCTAATACTAAAACTTTAACCAAGTTCAAATTTTAATTCTATTAATAGCTTAAGTTATATGTGGTTAAATTTACTTCCTCTAATTGCCCTTAACTTAAAATGTCTAATTTTAAATTAGGCTTGCCTTATTTAAACTAAAATACTATACTGTTATGAGACAATTTAATAATAACTTTATGAGAAAGAGGATTAAAATGAATGAACAGTATTATGAAAAATTGCTTAATATAAAAACATCAGGTGAACAAAAAATCTTTAATGAATCTCTTCATTACAATAGATATGAACCTACTTCTTATGCTGTTTTAAAGGCACTTTGTGATAACTTAGAATTTAATGAAGAAGACTCTTTAGTTGATTTTGGATGTGGAAAAGGCAGACTTAATTTTTATTTAAACAACTTATACAATATAAATGTTACAGGAATAGAAATGAACAACTTCTTTTTTGAAGAATGTTTAAACAACAAAAAATCATATTTATCAAATTTCAAAAATAAAGAAGATAAAATTCAATTCTTAAATTGTTTTGCTGAAAAATATAAGGTTCAAAAAAACGATAATAAATTTTATTTTTTCAACCCATTTTCAGAGCAGATTTTTATAAAAGTTGTTGGTAATATTTTAGATTCTTTACTTGAACATGAAAGACAGGTTAATATAATACTATATTATCCAGCTGAAGATTATCTTTATTATTTAGATAACTATACTATATTTTCCCTTAAGAAAGAAATTAAAATACCAAATAGATATGATAAAGACCCTAGAGAAAAAATTGTTATTTATGAATTAAGCTATATAAATTTAACATAAAACTTAGAAGAAAAGAGATGATTTTATTATGAGTACAACTATAAATTATGATTCATTGTTAATTTTATCTGTTGTGGCATTCTTTACTCCATTTTTAGTATCAAAGCTAAAAAGAATAAAAATACCCTATCAAGTGGGAGAAATATTCATAGGTATTTTGCTTGGTAAAAGTTTTTTAAATTTATTAAAACCAGATATATGGATTTTATTTTTATCAAACCTTGGATTAGCATACTTAATGTTTTTAAGTGGTCTTGCCATAGATTTTGATGAACTAAAACTTAACGAAGGAGAATCTTTATATGATTCAAAATTATTTACAAGTGTAAAAATGTTTATTGTATCAATATTAACAGCATTTATACTTTCTTATACCTTAAAATTTGTTGGTATCTCAAAAGGAATGTTATTCTTTACCCTATTATTTACAGCAGCAGCCCCCGGACTTTTGGTTCCAATATTAAAGGCTAAACACATAATAAATAGTAGCTATGGTCAAACATTACTTGTTTTTGGAATAATAACTCAATTAGTCAGCTTAATAGGAGTTACTTTTGTTTCTTCAATAGCAGTTAATGGTGTTACATTAAAAAGTTTTACATTCTTAATAATATTTGTGGTAGCTATAATAGTCTACTTCTTAGCTAAAATAATATTTAAAGTGAATGATTTTTCAGCAATGGCTTTTAAAAATCTCCACCTTAGTGTTAGAGGGGCCTTTGTACTTGTATTAGTATTAGTAGTTGTGGCTCAAAAGGTTGATTCTGAAATTATACTTGGTTCATTCTTATCAGGTATGGTATTTTCTTTAATCGTTGGTAAGGCTAAAGAAGAAATTTCTCATCAGTTAGACGTTGTAGGATACGGTTTCTTAATACCAATATTCTTTATAATGGTCGGTGTTAACGTTGATTTAAGAGCAATAGTTGAAAATCCAGGTTCAATTGCTAAAATACCATTTTTTGTTCTTATATTCTTCTTAGTAAAATTTATTCCATCTCTATTACTAAAAAAGAAATATGGAATGAAAAATTCATTAGCAGCCTCAATGATTTTAACCGCCCAACTTAGCTTAGTAATTGTAGGTGCTCAAATGGCTTTAAATTTAGGATACATAACTAATGCCGATTATTCTGCATTTATAGTTACAACAGTTGTAACTTGTATTCTTTTCCCTATATTATTTGAAAAATTTATAGTAACTGATGATCATACTACTGAAATTATAGATGATGATGAAAAAATAATAATACGTGAATTTGTTATAGGAAGCCACTACTATATAGGTAAACCACTTAAAGAATGTAAACTTCCATCAGGATGTAGAATATTCTCAATAATAAGAGATACACATGAATTTATGCCTAATGCAGACACTGTATTAGAAGCAAATGATTTAATAATACTTGCTGGAGTTAAGCATGATGTAATTAGTACTATAGACATGTTGTCAACTTGTAACTTAACATTACCTGAAGAATAAAATACAGAGGATATGCAAATTAAAGCATATCCTCTGTATTTTTTAATTGCTACATACCAAATTGCTTATTCTATTCATTTCTACTAATTCATTAAATAATTTATAAGTTAATATTATAATTAACTTATGCTCTTCATCTTTTGCTTTATTAAGTTCTTCTATTGCTAATTCTTTCAATTTTTCACTACTTACACAACTCTTAAATTTATGGAATTTATTTTTAAATAACTCCTTATTTCTTTTTAGAATTTCATCTTTCATAAAGAAATCTAAATCTACTATAAAATCATTTTGCATTAAAAGTAATTCTTGAATAAATTTTGATTTTAATTCTTTATTGTTAAAATTTATTTTTTTCCACATATAATTGCTAATAAAAGTTAATAAATAGAAGTTCTCTTTTTTATTCTCTTCACTATTTATTAAATCACTAACTATTTTTTTATTTATATCTATGTACTTTTCTATTGATTTATTTGTTTGCTCCTTTATTTTATAAGGAAATATAAAATTCATAACAAATGCTACTAATATTGAAGCTACTACTATAAAGAAAACCCTATATTCACTTAAGACATAATAAGGAGTATGCATAGGATCCATTAGTCCAGCCATAAGTAATGCATTTAATGTTATAAATATACATCTTATTTTATATTGTATTATAGCTATACTTAAGTACATACAAACTACTATGAATGCAATTACTAATATAATATTAGATTGTATAAAATAAAATACTATATTAAATAAAACTGCTCCAACTATAGTACCCACTACTCTATCCTTAGCCTTTTTGGTACTTTGCTCAGCATAAGGTAGAAGCAATAAAGATATTGTATAAAGAGCCCATTGTCCATCGTAAATCTTGAAATAATTCACTATAAATACTGAAAAAGATAAGGTAATAGCCCCCTTAATAGCTAAATTAAACCTTAAAGATGTCATCTTTAAACTTTTTCTTAAACTCTCTTTATTAAATTTTGCTGATTTTATTAAGTTAATTCTATTAATTATGTATTTTTTAACATCATCTTCATCAACTTCAATCTCTTTTAATAACTCTTTTGTATTTAGCTTTATATTATAGTAATAATAACTATCTATATTTAGAGATAAATCTAAATTTTCTAAATCATGGAGATATGCATTTAATGCCTTATTTAACTCATTTAAGTCATTACTCACTATATATTTTTTTATCGAATCTAATAATTCATTAGTTCTTTCAATAATGTGCTTATTTGATTCCTTAAGCTTTAATTCTAAAACTGTATAATTTAATCTCTTTAAATATATTACAATTAGGTTTTTTAAATAGACAGAATATACTTTATCCCTATCAAGCTCTAGTCTTTCATGTACTCTTATTTCTAAGTCTTTTATCATAGTACCGACTTTTTTTCTATTTTCTTTATTTGTCTCTCCATCTTTTAATATTAAGTTTATATTATAAGAAAGTAAATCTATACATCCTTTAATAGATTTATTAAATATAGTTTCAAAATTATATCTAGCCAATATGTAATATAAAATCATTATAACTATTCCACCAAATATCAAAGCAATAACTCTAATAAAAAGTTGTGAACTTTGTATTGGTTGATATAGCAAAAACAAATAAAGTTCTATAAAACCAATTGCTTTAGCTGGTTTTGTATCATAACTAAAACCAAAATATATAACAAACGAAACTATAAGCGTTATTATAACACCCAGTATTATATTTAAGCTTGCTAAATATGCACTAAGACCAACAAAAAGTTCCACTCCTATAAAATATAAAGTGTTGCGTATAGGATTAATTGTATAATCTTCTCCAAACATAGTAGCTACAGTAATTACAGCTGCAAAGGCTATAAAAAGATTATCTTTTCCAAAACATACTGTAAATAAAGCAATAGAAACTAAAGACACTAAAAATACTTTTAAATACATAAGTTGTTTTTTTAGCATAATTTCACCTTCTCTTTAGTTTTTCTTATTTAATAATAAAGTCTAGAGTTACTCTAGTGTCAAGTGCTAACTTATTATTTAAAAAATATTATTATATTAAAATAATATTTTGCTTTGTCTTTACTTAATAAATAGCTTCTTTCATTTACAAATATTAAGCTATCTTTTCCATTAATCCATATTTTAGGTAAGTTTTTTATATAATTTTTAACCTCTTTTATTGTACCTAAAAAGGCTAATTCTACAAAATTTCCTTCTAATATAAATTCATTATTACCTTCAGAGTTTTCTTTAATTATTTCAAACAATTCATTATTTTCATCATTTTTTAAGATACAAAAACTATCTAATGGAAATACCATTTCATTACCATTAAAACTCCCCTTATAATAATATTCTGAATTTATACCATCAATTTCAATTGAGTTCATAAATCTTTTAAACTCATGGTTTTCTAATATCAAATCACTTTTTACAAATAGTATATTTCTTTTTTCATAAACTATATTTAAAGATTTGATATCATATATATTTTCATGAAATTTTATATTGTTAATTCTCTCCTTGCTACTTTTTACTCGCTTTTTCAAATGTTTTAAGTTTAATATTTTTTCATCTATTAATTTTTCTTGGTCATTTAAAAGAGAATAATATCTATTTATATCTCCAGATTCAAAAATTTCTTTAATATCTTCTATATGAATCCCTAAATATCTAGATCCTAAAATTATAGAAAGCTGATGAATATGCTTTGGCTCATAATATCTATACCTATTTTTTTCATTTATGATAGGTTTTAATAATCCTATTTTATCGTAATATCTTAAAGTATGTATGCTTACTTTAAACATATTACTAACTTCTCCAATACTAAATCTATTTTTCAAAATTATTCCTCCATTTAATTTAACTAATAAAAAATATAATTTTTAACTTTAACCAATTATTATTATAAACAAAAGTTTTTTTAAAATCACATATTTGATATAATTTTAGAAGATACTTATATAATTATTTGGAGGATATAATACTATGAATAAGTTCCACGAAATTAAAACAGAAGAGCTAAATGAAAGTCCATTTAAATTAATAGGAAAAGACTGGATGCTTATAACTGCTGAAAAAGAGGGAAAAGTTAATACTATGACTGCTTCATGGGGTGGTCTTGGAGTAATGTGGGGAAAAGATGTTGCATATGTTGTTATAAGACCTCAACGCTACACTAAAGAGTTTGTAGAAAATTCAGATACATTCTCTCTTACTTTCTTTGATGATGAATACAAAAAAATATTAGGTTATCTTGGTAAAGTTTCTGGAAGAGATGAAGATAAAATAACAAATTCTAACCTAACAATCTCTCATTCTAATAATACACCTTACTTTGAAGAAGGAAAAGTGGTTATAGTTTGTAAAAAACTATATAATCAAAAGTTAGATCCTAAATGCTTCTTAGAAGATGGTATAGATGAAAGATGGTATAAAGAAAAAGACTACCATATTTTATACATTGCAGAAATAAAAAAAATACTTGTAAAATAAATAAAATTATAATTAAACTATATTATATATAGTTTAAAATCACAAAAATAAACAGCAATAATCAATAAATTATTGCTGTTTATTCAAAGTGATAACCACTTATCCTTAATTAATTTTTTAAATAATACTTTTTTCAAATCTTTCAACTACAATTTTAGTATAATTACCTAATATCTCTTACTTATACCTTTTAAACTCTTATTACTCATTATCTTCACTATTACTAAAACATTCTTTACTTTGAAATATAACACCCTCATAAAAAGTTTTTATCAATTCATTATTAGGATTAGTATTATTACTTAAAAAGTCTATTATACCCTCATCTGGATTTCTCCATTGTTCACTTGTATTAAAAAATATAACATTCTCTAACTCTTTAAATTCATCTATAAGTGGAAGTAAGCACCAAAATCCCTCTCTTATGCAATTAAACATTTTAATATTTGTGATTTCTTTATTTTTGTTAAAATTTAATATAAGTCTTGTTAAATCATCTATTATACATGTTATCTTTGATAAAACTTTCTTTGCAAATTTTATTAAATCTATAAAATTTTTATCAATATATTGATAAGCATCAACACTTAAAATAATAGCTCTATCTATGTCCTCAATCACTTCTAAAACTTCATTTATAAATGATTTTGTTAATTGTCTAGTCATATCAGAAAATAGTTTTACAGCTCTAGCTATGCTTTCATTTAACTTACTTTCAACACCCTCTCTATTCTTACTTCTTCTATAGTTTTCTATTTCTCTATTAGCAAAATTAAAAATTTCACTTCTCCAAAGCTCATAATTAGAATCATTACAATTCATAATCTCGTAAATTTCTATATAATTTGTTATTCCATTATAATTTAAAGCCCCTGAAGACACATAGCAAAACTTATCTGTTAAAACACAATTGGATTCATTTGTAGAATTTAAAATAGTTCCAATATTCCCATCATTAATAAGAGAATTAATTATTTTAACATCATTTACTGCATTTTTCTGATTTCTGTATCTATAGTCAAATGGAAGTATTATTAACTTAGGACAATTAGCATTTTTTAGATCATTCCATAAATCATCACTTAATAAAAAATTTCTAGTTGATAGTATAATGAATTCAGGGTCACACTTTATCACAGACTTCAAAGCATTTTTCAAGTTTTGATTTAAAGTCTTTATACCTAAAGCTGCAACCATACTATTACTTGAATCCTTAACTCTTTTTCGCATAAATATTTATCAAGTAAACTAAAAAACTTGATAAGTACCTCCTTTCGAAATATTCCATATCCCTTCAAATGCCTTTCACATAATTTCTACTGTATAAAATCAATATTAAGTCAAACAAAAATTATTATCCTATACTATTTATATTATCTTTTTTTTGATTATTTGTGATTTATTGTATTTCATTTGTCATGTAGCAAAATATATAAAAAATAATATAATAATTGTGTATAAATATCTTAGGAGAGTTTAAATGATAAATAAATATACATTTAATGGTTTAAATGCTACTTGTAAAAAAGAAGCTGATAAAGTCAGTTATAGATGCTGTAGAAATGAAAGACCTGTAATGAATAATTGGTGGTATATTCCTTATGGAAATTCTGAATTTACAACAATTGGAGAAACCCCTTCTGGAAAAGATTGGCCACTAGTTTATTTTGATAGAAATATTGATGGAACTTTTAAATATAAAAATACTGGAGAAAAAGTAGCTTTTGATATACTGCCACCTGATTTTTTATTTGATTTTGAAGGTGAGGAATTAGATAAAGTAAAAAGAGTTGCTGAAAATTTAACTTCTGAACAAAAAATGCTTGCAGTTTTTTGGGGAAAAGGTGCAGCACACAATCAATTCTTCCCAATTTTTTTTAATCTTATAAATGAATATGGTATAGAAATAATTCCAGCTAGTAGAATGTTCTCTGTATTATCTAATGCTTTAAATGATGCAATGATTATTTGCTGGTATTATAAATATAAATTTCAAATTCCAAGGCCTGTTCAATATGATCCTGATTTCAAAGCCTATATATCAACACCTCATCATCCAACATACCCAGCAGGACATTCAGTATTTGCTGGTTGCTTTGCTAAAATAGCTTCATACTATTTCCCAACTGAAAAAGAAAAGATATATGCATTATCTCAAGAATGTAGCATTTCAAGAATTTATGGCGGTGTTCACTTTATGCCTGATTTAGATAATGGATTTGCTTTAGGATTAGACATAGGAAATAAAATAATTAATATAATAAAAAATGATAGCGATTTAAATTCATGTAACATAAATTGGATTACAAAGGATTTTTTAGATGTAGATATAGATCCAAAACCTAATAAAAATTCTTAATATATATTATTAAATTTTCCATTTAATATATTTTTACTATAGTAGAAAGCGTACTAAACTGTACGCTTTTATTATAGATTCTTTTTATTTTCTACTTCATATAAGAATAAAAACTATTATCCCATATCCCTATAATATTAAACTATTATATTTTTTGGTATATTTCTGTCTAAATATGTCCATTTTTTGAATAATTATGGTATACTTTTAAATTGTATGGCATTAAATTGAAGTTTATTTAAACTTATTAATTTAGGGGGACTTATGAAAACTTTAAAGAAACAATATTTGCTAATAATATTATTTATTTTAGTTTCATTTTCACTAGTGTGCACTAAATATTATGTTAATAAAAAAAATGAAATCGATAAATATTGTAAAAAAGCAGATATTATATTCTCAAATATTAAACTTGAAATACATAATAGGGAGTTTGACTTAGCACAAAAAAAACTTTATTCAATAACTGAAAATGAAAAAATGTTTAAATCACTCCCAAAAAAATACAAATTTGATATTTATAATTATTTAGGTGTTTTAAATCTTGAACAAGAAAAATTTCTTAATGCTGTAATAAATTATAAAGAAGCTTACAAATATGCAAATAATGATTCAAAACTAGTTATTAAACTAAATATGTCGTTAGCTTATAGATATATGGGAGCTTATGTAACAAGTGCAAATATACTTTACAATACACTTAATTCAAATACATACTTTACAAAAAATAATTCTTATTTAAAAGAATATGCTCTCTTAAACTTAGCTGAAATCTATTGGTCAGTTAATGATAATGCAGATTTTACTAATACCTTAGAAAAATCTAGTAAATATCTAAATGCGCTTCCTAAAAATGATTCAGATGATTTAAATATTATGTATTTATCCTATATGATATTAAAAGCAATAAATGATAAAAAACTTGATTTAGTTCCTAAATACATATCACAAATTAAAAAGCTAGAATTAACTAATGATGATATTAAATATTCAGAATTAGAAATGATAAAAACTCGTTCCTATGCTCTTTACTATAAAAGTATAGGTGACTATAAAACTTCTATAGAATATTTTAATAAATTAGAAACACTTGCTGATAATGAGGGAGCAACTTGTGTTTCTTTATTTTCAATTAATCAAAGAGTTTCTATATATAAGTCTTTAAAAAATATTGAAGATGCAAATATATTAATAAATAAATATTATGAAAAGGAAACTAAAATTAAAACTATAAATGAAAAACAATTTAAAAGTTATATAGATAACAAAATAATAAAAACTAATGATATTTCTTATTTTAAAGAAATCCTAGGTGTTCTATTTTTGGTTTTATTAATATTATTAATAGCGGTTATCTTTTTTATAAAAAAAGCTAGAAAATCAAAATTAGATTCTATGCAAGATGGACTTTGTAATATTTATAATAGGCGTTTTTTAGATAATTATATAAAAAATATAAAAGCCAAAGATTTACCAATATCATTTTTAATGGTAGATGTAGATTATTTTAAACTTTATAATGATAATTACGGCCATCAAGAAGGTGATTTAGTTTTAAAACGTATTGCTTCAATATTAAAACAGAACTGTCGTAAAGAAGATATAGTTGCTCGTTATGGTGGTGAAGAATTTTGTGTATTATTAAAAGGCGCTAATAAACTTACTGCCATGAACTTTGCAAAAAGAGCAAAAGAAAATTTAGATACCCTTAATATAAAACATCGCTATTCTAAGGTTTCAGACCATTTAACTTTTAGTATTGGTGTATTTACCCTATATAATATTAAGAACTTAAAATCTGCAATTAAATATTCTGATAGAGCATTATATATATCAAAAAGAAAAGGTAGAAATAAAGCAACTCATTTAGAAGATTTTGTGGATAGTGATGTTTTTAATAACCCAATAGAATATGATTAATTTTAATCATATTCTATTTTATACATAATTATATTACTTTACCTTTTTCCTTCTTATATTTTATTAATTTCCTTTGAATAATTTAAGTTAAATTTATTTAATGTTAATATTATTTTTATGATTTTGTCACAAATTTATGCATTTTTTTATTTTTTAAATAATTGATACATTAATTTGTAACCATTTTCATTGATAAATACTTAACAACAAGTGAATTTATTAACAGAATGTACTTTACTTCAAAACTTTTATTTGTATAATTAATAAAAATAGGGTTTTATAGTAAAAATTTATAAGAGGTGATTTTATGAAATCAAAAGAAAAAAACAAATTAACCCTTACAGCTTTAATACTTATGATTTTCACATCAGTTTATGGCTTTACTAATATGCCAAGAACTTTCTACTTAATGGGTTATAATGGTATTATATGGTACATAATTTCAGCTATACTATTTTTTATTCCTTACGCATTTATGATGGCTGAGTATGGTGCTGCTTTTAGAAAAGAAAAAGGTGGTATATATTCTTGGATGGCAAAATCCGTTAATCCAAAGTTTGCATTCATAGTAACTTTCATGTGGTTTTCATCAAACTTAATATGGATGGTTTCAGTATCTTCTTCAATATGGATTCCATTATCAAATGTATTTACTGGAAAAGATACCACATCTAGTTGGAAGTTATTTGGTCTTTCAGGCCCTCAAACCTTAGCTTTATTAGGAATATTATTGCTTGTTATAATAACATATGTTTCATCTAAAGGTTTAAATAATATTTCAAAAATCACTTCTATAGGTGGTACAGTAGTGGCTTTAGCAAACGTTATATTAATATTAGGTGGCCTTATAGTTTTAGCAAGTAATGGTTTTCACACAGCTCAAGGATTTAATATCCATCAATTTTTACATTCTCCTAACCCATCATATCAATCACCTTTAGGTGTTTTAGGTTTTGTTGTTTTTGCAATCTTTGCTTATGGTGGTTTAGAAGCTATAGGTGGATTAGTTGACCAAACTGAAAATCCAAAGAAAACATTTCCAAAAGGAATAAAAATTTCTGCATTTGTAATAGTTATAGGATATGCTATTGGTATATTATCAATAGGTTTCTTTGTTAACTGGAATAGAGATTTAATGAGTCCTGATGTAAATATGGCTAATATAGCTTACATAGTTATAAATTATTTAGGATTCTATATTGGACAAGCATTTGGATTAAGTCATTCAGCCTGTGTAATACTTGGAAACTTCCTATCAAGATTCATAGGACTATCAATGTTTTTAGCTCTTATAGGTGCTTATTTTACATTATCATATTCACCAATAAAACAATTAATAGAAGGTACTCCAAATGATATTTGGCCTAATAAATGGACAAGATTAAACAAAGAAAATATGCCAGTAACAGCTATGTGGATACAAGCTATAATCGTTATATTATTTATATTAGCGTGTTCCTTAGGTGGAGATGATTCATCTAAATTTTTTGATCACCTAATACTTATGGGTAATGTTGCAACAACAATTCCATATATGTTTTTATCATTTGCATTTCCATTTTTTAAAAAGAAAAAAGAGATTGAAAAACCATTTGAAGTTTTTAAAACTTATAATGGCTCTTTAATAGCATCTATAGTAGTAACCTCAACAGTTGGATTTGCAAACATATTTACTATTATAAAACCTCTAACAGGAGACCAAAAAGACTATGTTTCTGTAATATTCCAAATATCTGGTCCCTTAATATTTGTATTCTTAGCATGGCTAATTTACAAAAGATATGAAAGAAAAGTATTAAATAACAAAGTAAACAATACTCTAGATAGAATAGAGAAAGTTGTATTATCTGAAGAAGAAATTACTATGGATAAAATAGGAATGGTTGAAGAAGAAGTGACTATTACTTCAAATTTTGAAAAAGATAATAAGTAAAAGAATATAAAAATAAAGGTTAGTAATTATAATTTTACTAACCTTTATTTTTATACTCTTAAAGATGTCTTATGGCATCCCTCTTCATTACAAATTTTAATGCTCTTTTCAGTAAATAAAAACGTAGCTATTAAAATAAAAATTGCACATCCTATAGCAACCTGTAATGGATAAAATAAAATTTGATTATTTTTCAAGAGCATAGGTAGTATTGAAATTGCTGCAACTGGCGGAAAGTACATATTGAATTTTTCAAAGCATATAAATATACTAACCACTGTTCCTAATGTAGAAATCCATAATGGAAGTCCCAACATCTCATTTAATCCTAACCTAAATCCAGTACCTATTAAAGAAGCAATTATAAAAAGCAATAATAATTTTTTTGATTTTTTTCTAAACTTACATTTTTCATTAGTAAGCTCAATAAATGCCACAATTAAAGGTGGGGCTATTAATAAAGTTTCTTTTAATTTAACTGATAAAAAAGTTAGAGAGCCTACTATAATAAAAATCTTACCCATTTTAATAAGTTCTTTTTTTCTATATTGAGTATCTTTTTCCATTAATTTAAATTCTTCTTTAGCTTCTTCTTTAATATCTTTTATTTTATCCTTATTGATGAAATATTGAACTGAAACAATCATTAAAGTTAATACAAATACAGATATTGGGTAAACAATAGTTTCTGTTCTAAGTAAAATAGGTAATATACAAGCTGAAACGATTGGGACTAAGGTTGTTTTTGTAAGTTTTAAAGTACACCCTGCAAAGATTAAACCAATTAAAACTTGAAATGTTAATTGAAAATGAACATATCTAACAATAACAACCCCAACTATAGAGCATAAAGTCATAAGAGTAACTAACTCTATCTTACTTACTTTCCATGGTTGCTTTTCAACTATCCAAGCCCCTACTACCAAAGCACCAACCTCTGGAAATATAACTTCCATTTCACCTGTATACTCTGCAAAAGCTACCATTAACATTAACAATATTAATGATATTAGATGTCTTTTGTATTTCATTTTAATCATCCTTTGTAATATAATAAATTTCAAATATATTTTACCATATTAAAAAAGTAAAAATAAAAAATCTCATTTTTATTTTTTAAAACTTTACTATCCCGTATTTTCTATTTAAGAACTTCTAATAAATCATCTAAATTTTTTCTTAACTTTATAACGTCCTCTTTTTCTAGTCCAAGAGAACAAAATGCTTTTTTAGGAACATCTACAATTTTTTCTTTTAATTCTTTTCCTTCTTCAGTTAATTCAACTATTACTACTCTATCATCATCTGCTGATCTATATTTCATAACTAAATTCATTTTTTCTAATTTTTTTATAAGAGGGGTTAGTGTACCAGAATCAAGATGTAATTTTTGTCCTATTCCTTTAACAGTAACTTTTTCCTCTTCCCATAATACTAACATAGTTAAATACTGAGTATATGTTAAGTTATATTCATCTAATATAGGTTTATACTTCTTTATAACCTCTCTTGATGAAGCATATAATCTAAAACAAAGTTGATTTTCTAGTTTTAAGCTATCATATTTATCCATAATTTCTCCTTCAATTTAATGTATATATAAATTTAATTTTACTCAACTAATATATACTAAAGATATTACTTTTTTTATATATTGTCAACCTTAGTTTTTAATCATATTTTAAAAGTACATTTTCAATAATAAATTCGTCTTTAGTTTATTCTATAACTATATGCATCTATATTTGTGCAATTCCTCACCTTATTGCTTTATTTAAAGTAAAAAAAATAACTAGCTTCCTAAAAAATAATAATCCTATTATAAAATCTATGCAAACAATTTAGGAGGATTGTACTATGCCGATTCTTGTTAATTTAGATATTATGATGGCTAAAAGAAAAATAAATTCTAATACCAACTTAAAATTTATGGTTATTTAATTTCTATTTATAAGCTTTATTGAGTTTTAAATAAAATCTATTTTATTACTATTCCTAAAAATCTAATTAAATCTAAATCTTGATATGATGAAAATATTCCACCCTCTAAATCTTCCATATTTAAATCTATATATTAGTTATATCGCATTCTCTAAAATCAATTCCTTTTAAATCTGTTCCTCTAAATACACTCTATTCAAAATTAACCTTATTAAAACTTATGTTTTGTATTCTACTTTCTTGGAATATAGTTCCTCTTAAATCACACTCTAAAAACTCACAATCCTTTATTCTTGAAATTTTAATCTATTAAATAAAAAGTTCTCATTTATCTTGTTTTTTTACCTAGTATATTACTTAATTTAAAGTAACTCTCTTCTATTTCATTTGGAATTTCTATATGTTCTATGAAATTATATCCTCTTGGGCCATATCCATTTTCATCATCTCTTAATCTAGGTATTTCTCCAATTATTAAATCCTCATATCTATCCATAGTCCATATTCCATTAATACCTTTGTTTTCAAACTCTCCCTCTATATTTACCTTTGGAATAAATGGAGAATAATTTATAATTGTAATGTTTTCTTTTTCTTTAGTATATTTTAAAAAGGCTGCATAAGTCCTAAGTTGCATAGTTGGATCTTGAATAAGCATAATTGAATTGTATTTTAACTTTAAATCATCTAAAAGTTCCACTGCCTTTCTAGCATTATCTCCGCAATTAGTTGATTTATTTTCTATAATAATATCATCTTCATTAAGATTAAAATATTTTTTAATTATTTCAGCTATTATATCGGCTTCCGCTTTATTATCAAACTTTATATCCTTATATCTTTCATCATTTCTAACTGTTTCTCTTAAAAATTCTGTTGAATGCCCTATACCACCACATATTAGTAATTTATTGCAAAGCCCCTTTTTATAAGCCTCTATAGCAACCTCTATATTATAAGTTATTGCACTTCCTAACAATACTAATACATCTACCTTTTTTATACCAAAACATTTTTCTAGTTCTTCTTCACTTAAATTATTTAAATCTCTTGCTCCTAAAAAATAACCTATTTTATTTAAAGCTTCTACTCTTTCCTTATTCACCATACTCTTCCTCTTTTTTATAATTTATAAACTTAAGTTCATCAAAATTAATTTCATGGTTCCTAATATACTCTTCTACTAATTCATAATTATTAGTAAAATCAAACAAATATCCAATTATGTTACCTAAACATAAACCACTCCATATCTTTTTTCGCTTTCTCCATAATCATCTATCACACACACTAATATATACCTATAATTTTTTAATTTTCTTACATACATTTGTTTTATAAGTTCTAGTATCATAAAAAATTAATCACCTATTTTTTATTATATAAGTCTTAATATAATTTACAATATAATAAGAATTCTTGCCAAGTGGTAGCCCTTATTGCTCCTGCCTTCTCAAAGATTTCATCATGTAAGGAATCATCTGTCCCCTCATTTTCTGAAACAGTGTGTGCAAAAACTGCTTTAACTCCTATTTTAGAACCACCACTCTTAATTGCTACTACTGGTTTCTTAGGTACAACATCCCTGCAAGCTTCAATAAATGCCTCTCTACAATCTAATCCTTCAATATATACAGAAATACATTTTGTATTTTCAACTACATAATCACGAACTTTATCAATCTTCATATTAAACTTACTCCTTATTCTCTTTTATTGTTCTATTTTGAAGGAAGTCATCTGTGAAAACACATTCTTCCCAATATCCATTTTCTTCATCTAGTCTATAAACCCAACGTCTAAACTGCTTACCAATATTAGCTTCTTTAATTTCTTCTATTTCTCCATAATTATTTAAAACTTTTCTTATTTTATCTATATCTGTTATCTCATTATAAGCAGTAATACAAATATACTAGAAAGAATCACTAAACTCAAAAATATTATTAAGCTTCTGATATTTTTGAAAGTTCCTCTACCATTTATGCTTTTCTATAACAAGGTATTATTTGGAATAGTCTTATAATAAACATCTTCATAGTTAATCCAAGCTTTTTATAATTTAAATAAAGTATAGGAACTATTATCCTTTTATCATTTACTATTTCTTCAAAATCCACCTTCATTGTTTTTGAATCTAACCCAGATATATTTGATAAAACATCATAATCAATAATACCTAAAATGAACAAATAAATTCATTATATTATTTGTAAAAATTATATAACTTGACCACTTTCGCATAAAATTTGACCAGTTTTACAAACTCTATTCATTATCAATATAAAAGTTGATATAATACATATGTAATATGTTTTGTACAAAATTGTAAAATAAATAGCCTTAATACATCATTTTAAAATATATTACTTTAATTTGGTAATAAACCTTACATAAAATTACCACCATAACTATCAAACCTAGGAATAGAACCGTCCATTCTTTCCTAGGTATTTTTATTTTACACACAATTAGAATCTAAACCTTAGATTAAATCTATAATCTGAAATATAAACTCATATAATTTACTTAATCACAGTATTTAAAATCTTTATATTACTTTGATAATATGATAATATTTTTACTATAAAACAAATGACAATTTTTCAAAAGGAGATTATATGACAAAAGAAACACACTCAACAGGTGGAGTATGCATAGCTTTAATAATGCTTAATTACTTCATCACAGAATATTTAATACCTTATAACTTAGCTTATAAAGTATTTCTTATAGCTTTATTTTTTCATTTTTCTTACATAGGTTCACTTTTCCCAGATATAGATCAAAGAAAATCTTCCATAAGTCAAATGTATCCTTTTTTATCAAAACATTTTGGAAGTAAATGTAGACATAGAGGATTTACTCATAGCTTTTTATTTTTAGCTTTAGTTTATGCTATTTTCTATACAATACTTTATATAAGTAACTTTAATATAATATTACTTTCCATATTTTTCGGATTTCTTTGTGGATATTTATCTCATTTAGTTTTAGATATTATAACATCAGAAGGAATTGAATTACTTTTTCCTTGGAAAGCTAACATAAAAATAGCTAAAATTAAAACTGGTTCAAAACTAGAAAAATTAGTTAATAAACTTATAAAATTTATTAACTTACTCTTACTTGTATATAATATTTATTTAATATCTTACTCAGTTTTTGGAATAAAATTTTTCAAAGATTTTGTTCAAAGTATAATACCTTTGATATAATTAAAGGCCGTTTATTTATATGTTATAAATAAATGGCCTATTATATTAACTGCAATTTTATATTTTTAGCACAACATAATAATATAATCATAAACTAATATTGAGAATTTATTTCTTAATCTTTAAGAAGGAGTTTCATATGGTAAGAAGAGATTATAATCCAAATCAATATTATGATTATTACAATGATGATCAATATGATTGTTACTATAGGTGCTATAATAATTGTTGCAGACCAAATTGTTGTAGATGCTGCTGTAAACCTGGTCTTCCTGGGCCTCAAGGTCCAGAGGGACCTGTTGGACCTCAAGGGCCTGTAGGACCAATTGGGCCTCAAGGGCCAAAAGGAGACACCGGATCTCAAGGCCCTATAGGGCCAGTTGGGCCTCAAGGGCCAAAAGGAGATACTGGTTCTCAAGGTCCTATAGGGCCTCAAGGCGAAACTGGCCCTCAAGGACCTATTGGCCCTCAAGGACCTCAAGGATCCATTGGACCTCAAGGACCTACTGGTCCCCAAGGTCCTCAAGGTGAACAAGGTATTCCTGGAAATAATTTTAATGATACCCTATTAGTAAGCTTATCTACGCAAAATAGTTTACTTGTTAATTCTAATGAAAATTTCACTTATAATACTCAAAATAATAACGGATCAACTTTTACCACTATAATTGCTAATATTACTAATGGTACTTTCACAATTAATGCTGCAGGTAGATATTTATTCATTTGGTCATTTAATTTAGAAAATACTAATGCTAACATTGCAAATACAATTGTTTCATTATTTAAGAATGGTTCTAGAGTATTCTTATCTGGAGTACCTAAAGTTTCACCATCTTCTATAGGTGTTGTAAATGGTAGTATAGCTATTGATGCTAATATTGGAGATGTATTCACTTTGGTTAATGAATCCACTGTTAACTTAATTCCAAACCCAATTCCTACTTCAATAACTGTTACTCCTGCTATTTTAGGAGAAACAACCCAATTGAATTCTGGTATAGGCTGCTTTGTACAAATTGTTAGAATTTCTGATTAACTAATAAATTAACTTAATTTAAATATAAATTTATCATAAAATAAGACCATACTATAATAAGTATGGTCTTATTTTATGATAATTCTTATTCTGCTAATAACTCTTCTATTAATTCACCTAATTTTTCTGGTTCAAATGTAGGTGCAAATCTTGCTATAACATCACCATTTTTATCTACTAAGAATTTAGTGAAATTCCACTTAATCTCTGATCCATCTGCTGTAAATCCTAATCCTTTTAATTTTTCATAAAGTCCTAATGATGCCTCATCTTCTTTTGCCATTGGAGCTTCTTTCTTTAAGAATTTATATAATTCATGGGCATTTTCTCCATTTACATCAATCTTAGCAAATGTTTTAAACTCTGTTCCAAAATTCAACTTACAGAAACTTACTATTTCTTCATTTGTGCCTGGAGCTTGCTCAAAAAATTGGTTACAAGGGAAATCTAATATTTCAAAACCTTTATCTCTATATTTAGCATATAATTTTTCTAATCCTTCATATTGAGGAGTAAATCCACAACCTGTTGCTGTATTAACAATTAAAAGAACCTTTCCTTTGTAATCTCCTAAAGAAACTTCATTTCCTTCTATGTCTTTAACTTTAAAATCATATAACATATAACTCTCTCCTTACTTCAATTTATTCTGTATTTAATTTATCCTATTTAAAAAATTTTAACCTGAGTATAATAAATTTTATTTTATAATTTTTTGTTTTTCTAAATTTTAAAATAACTTTCCATCTCATTATGGAAAACTAATTTTAATTCATAAAAGACTATTTTGTAGATTACTAAGTGCGAAAATTTCACACTATGAATTTAATAATTTTGAATTTTTAAAAATTATATTTTATAAAACAAATTATAACTCTCTAAAAAACCAAAGTCAATAATAAAAGCAAAAAGATACTAACAAATAATTTTTATTCATTAGCATCTCTTTGTAAATGTATATTTTTTAAAAATCACTTCCAGCTAGATATCCTGTTGAAAAAGCCATTTGAAGATTATATCCTCCAGTTTCAGCATCTATATCTATAACTTCTCCTGCAAAATAAAGATTTTTTATAAGCTTTGATTCCATTGTTGATGCATTTATTTCTTTAACCTTTATCCCACCTGAAGTTACTTGGGCTGCCTTTATTGTAAGCGTCTCTCTAACAGTAAGCTTCATTTCTTTAATATAACTTATTATTTTATTTTCATCCTCTTTTTTTAAATCACTAGCCTTAACCTCTGTTAAATCTAACATTTCAAATATTTGCTTTAAGAAATTTTGAGGAAGTATTCCTTTTAAATTGTTTAAAACAGTTCTATTTTTATTACCTCTTATTATTTGAGATAACTCCTCTTTTGTTTTATCATTTAAGAAATCTAAAGTTAACTCAACTTCTCCATTTCCTAAGGCCTTTGTTATATAAGAAGAAAGCTTTAAAATAGCTGGACCTGACACTCCAAAATGAGTAAATATCATATCCCCTGTCTTTTCATATTTTTTCTTTTTAATCTTAGCTGATACAACCACATCTTTCATTGCTACTCCTTGAAGATTTTTAACAAAGTCTTCTTTTGTAACAAGAGGTATTAAGGCTGCATGAATAGGAGTTATTGTATGTCCATACTTTTCTAATATTCCATACATCTCTCCATCTGATCCTGTATTAGGAAAGCTCTTTCCACCAGTGGTTATTATGACTTTATCACCTAATATTTTCTTTCCACTTTCAGTAACTACTCCTTTTATTTCTCCATCTTCTATTATGAAATCAGAAACCTTGGTATTATACATTTCTTTTACTTTACATTCTTCTAACTCTCTTTTTAATATTCCAATTACCTCTTCTGCTGTATCACTCTTAGTATAAACCTTTTGATCTAATTCAACTTTATATTCTAATCCTTTTTTACTTAGGAAATCTAGTAGTTGATAATTTGAAAATGTATATAATGCACTATACATAAATTTATTATTTGTAACTATCTTTTCAAAAAATTCTTCTATATCTCTATTATTTGTTATATTACATCTTCCCCCACCAGTAAGTCTTAACTTCTTACCAATCTCATTATTTCTCTCTATTAATATAACTTCATTATTAACTGATGAAGTTATTGATGCCATTATACCAGCTGGTCCTCCACCAACTACTATTACTTTTTTCTTATTCATTTGTTTCCTCCAAATTTACCTTAATTATAATTAACTTTATTTTAAATAAATATTTACTTAAAATATATCATTATTTTCAAACTTCATAAACCTAATAATTAATTTATATATTATTCTTATTCCTCATTTTAAAACATATATTATAGTTAGTAGTATTTGCAAATTTTAAAAGGAGGTTTTCTTATGAATGCATTATTACCTCAAGCAGTACACCTTTTAAGTTATGTTAATTCTGGTGAAAGCTTTATAATACAGGACCTATTCCCTGGTGTCATTTGGAAAAAGCTATCCCAAACTGAAAAGAGAACCTTAGAATCAGCTTTTTCAAAGCATATAAGTAAAAATATTGATTTAGGAATTAAAACATTAGATGAAATTCAATATGGTCAGCAAGTTTATGTACGTATTTAGAATAAAAAATCTAAATTTTAAAAATATCTAAATAAATTATTATTTTTAAAACTTTATTATAAATATGATAAATATTTTAAAAGCTCTAAAAAAACAGACAAGTTTTAATTCTTGTCTGTTTTAAATTCAATAGTAAATCATTATAAATTTCTATATATATTTAATTTAAAAACTATTTTTTAAGTCAATATTATTCTTGTAGTAAAAAATCATTATATTTTTTAACCTAATAAAAAGATAACTCTCTAAGCTTCAAGCTCTCTATCTAATTTATAATTAAAAATATTCCCCCTATTATTTAACAAATATTCTATTGTAAGCACCAAATTGAAAATAATTATAACAATAAAACCATAAATTATGTTGTCCGATCCTTTAAATAAACCTATAGGAGAAGAGGCCATATATCCATAGTTTCCATGTACTAATTTATCTACAAAGTACATTAAAATATGATAAGTTGTTGTAAATACAATCATATTCTTGTAATCAATTTTACTCATACCTATTTTTTTAACAACTAGAACATAAAAGGCTCCCCATAACAAAGCAACATGTCCTATAAAATATGAAAATTGAGTTATATGAGGAAAAGCAAATGAATCCATATTAATAAATATAAGGGCTGCAATTGATCCAAATATTCCCCAATAAGCCCCAATTTTTATTAAGAAATCTTTTTTAAATAACAATCCTAAAGCTAATGTTAGTATGGCTATTCTACAATGGTATAATGGTAGGCCATCAGATAGAACCTTATAATTCATAATAAAATACCAAGCATATAAGCTAATCTGTTGAAATAACAATACTAATCCTATTGCTATTTCTAATAAGCGACTTTCTTTCTTTTTATTAAATATAAAAATACATCCAATTAAAGCTATTCCTAATAAAATTAAATGTATTTCACCAAAAGGTTTAAATCTGTTAATTCCTTCTGTTTTTCTAAAAAAATATAGTATTTCTGCCATAACCTCTCCTTAAATAGTCCTCCGTTATTATTATATAGACTCTTTTAACTCATTTTATCATAACATTTTTAAAATTTATTAACAATTATTTTAAAAAATTCTTACTTATAACTTTATTTATATATTAATAAAACTTTGATAATAGCTATTTTTTCAACTGAAATACTTTGTTTTAAAAAATAAAAAAGAGCTATAGTAAACTATAGCTCTTAAAATTCTAAATTGAATTATCTAGCGTTATTTTGTTGTTTTCTAGCTCTTCTGCAAGCTAAACATCTTTTTGGCTCGTTATCGAATCCTTTTTCTTTGTAGAACTCTTGCTCTCCAACTGTAAATACGAATTCTGCTCCACAATCTACACATGTTAATGTCTTATCTGTCATAATTAATTCCTCCTAAATTAAAAGATTCTAATTTGACAATAATCTCTAATTTGAAGAAACTATTTACTAAATTAAAACTTTTCATTATAAATTTTCAGTAGCTTGTTGCTACTTTTTTAGTATATCATTTTTTTAATAAACTATCAAGTATTTTCTTTTATTTTTTTAATTTTATTATATAAAGTTTTTTATTGACAATGTATTTAATTAATGATACTATAAATGAGCAGTTGGTACTAATACAGTGCTAATTTTTGTAGAGCTTGGTTTGTCCTTCGCCGGATGCCAAGCTCTACTTTTTTTATTTTAATCTTTTAAAAGTTAATAAAGACTAAATATTAATTTATTCTTTATTTCTTATTTTCAAATCATTAAACAACATAATATTCCATATCAAAAATATTATAAGTACTATTATTGATATTATAAAAATAATAACTATTTATAATAATATGTGATAAAATGTAATAACGTAAACATAGAAGTAAAACTTTATTAATATTTAAAGCATATTAATAATTTCTATAAAAGGACTATTCTAATAGGAAAGGTGGTGTATATGATAGTGGGAATATAATAAAAAACCATTATCAATACTTATGGCTACAAATAAAAAAAACACTCCAATTTTTAAATACAATAAGGCTGAAAAGAGAAATAAAAACTTCATGTATATGGATTTTAGAAGAGCTAATTGCTATAACTGTGATTTCTCAAATTCAAACTTTAATTATGCAAGTTTCAGAGGAGCTCACTTTAAATCATGTGATTTCTTTGAAGGTAAATTTGAAGGAACTGAATTCATAGGAAGTAACTTAAAGAAAAGTAAATTTAAAAAAGCTAAATTCAAAGATGTAATATTTGAAGGAGTAAATTTAGATGGAGTTGACTTTACAGGCGCTACTTTTGAAAATGTTATATTAGTAGATACTGATATAGAAAAAACAGTAGGAATGATGTTTGACTTAGATGAGGTGCATACATTTGATAAAATGCCAGAGCTTGAAATAAGTGAAAATCTAAAAGAAGCTGTTTTAATTGCAATGGAAAATCAATTCATAAAAAAATCAAGAGTTTTAGATACTAAAGAAGGAACAATAAATCCAATAAGTTTAATGAGACTTTCAACTTGGTTTAAAGAAGATCTTCTTATTAAAGGACTTAAATTATGTAAGGAAAAAATAGATAGAGATTTCTGTACTTTAAGTTATATAGAAAAAGCCATTGAAAAATATATAAAAGAGGGCTTAATATAAAAAATTCTTAGTCTCATCTTAAGATGTACTTTTAAAATAAATGTTATTTAAAATCGGCACAATAATAGCAATAGCTTTAGTTGCTATTTGGTACATTTTAAACAAGTGTTATTTAAAATCTAATTTATTAATAATATTATTTAAAAATAAAGTCCTGTTTTAGGTAAGTGTTGATTTTAGCTCGTCCTTTAAGATTTATTTAATAAACAATCTAAAGTTCTACCTAAAATCAACACTAGTTTAAAACAGAACTAAAAATATACTTATTTATTCTTCTATAACTTGGTATTTTTTATAAAATTGTTTTCTAGAAAGTAGTTTCTGATTAGTAGCATCTATAAAATCTCCAATATCTCCAACAGGATACATTGCATAACCACAAAATCCTCCCCCAACAGTTCCAATGGCTCCTACTTTTAAATTTTCCTTAGTAGATGGATTTAAAGCACAAATTAAAATACGAAGTCTGTTATCTAACCAATAAAGATAATTTTCAGCAAAAGCTTTTTTTACCCAATCAGGTTGAACATTTGTTTTACTAATTTCCCAAACATCAACTGGCTTTCCATTTAATAAAACCTTCATAAAAATCACCAATCCTTATTTTAAAATTTATTTAATTTTATTTTGAATTAAAAATCATAAAAATACAATACTTATAAAAATATAAAATTAATGATAAAATATTATTTTCAAACACTTTTATACTTATTCTTTTCTCCTCTTTTTTGGAAATATTATTGGTTCCATAAAAATATATATTATTATTATTGTTATTAAATCACCTACTATTAAATGTCCTGTCACTTTAAGATTTCCCTTTGTAATGACTAAACTTATTATTGCACTTATTATTAATAATTGTAATAATACCTTATTTATAGTTATTTTGCCATAATTCAATGCATTGGTATTTTTAGGGAAGAAAGTAAAGTTAGAGAATATTTTTCTTGTAATATCCTCTGGTAATTTATTAATTTTATTTTTAAATATACTAGAACAATCTACTTTTGTATTTAATATTTGTTTTTCAACTTCTAAAGCATTTAATTCTTTTAAATATACAAAATGTTTGCGTGTAAACATTTTAAATAGACTAATGAAAAAACTAAAAATATTATCTTTAGTTCCATTTTTGTTTCCAGTTACAATATATTTTGTTTTTTCTGCCTCTATATCTATATTTATGGTTTCACTAGTTGAAAATGAAATTCCTGTTTTAATAGTATGTTTACCAGGAGTTAATTGGACCAAATAAGCTTCTCCCATTGGTAATCTAGTTAAAAGCTTGTTATCAATGTAAATTTCAAAACTTCTTTGAGTTGCCATTACTCCAAATTCTCTAAAAATAATTATGTAACCCTTAGTTTTATTCATATAATCATCTCCACTTTTAAATCTTTTTAATTGGCATAAATTAAACTTTCCACTAATTGAATCTTACTTTTTATTAATTAAAGCAATTTATATATTGAATCTCTCACATATTGGTAAAGTATATTCCTCTTTTTTTATTTTTTCAAATCACAAAAAAAATAAATATTAATAAAATTAAAGGTAATAATTATAAATATGTTAATATTTAAAACTACTAATATAGAATTTTATAACATTTATACATACAATTGTAAAAAATATTTTTTAATAAAATTAACATTTTAAAGTTTTGATAGTAAATTTTTAAAAGTATATTAAGTATAATTATAGCTGAAACTTTTGGTGGCTTTTTGAACAATTATTCAAGTGTTACAAATAAACTAAATCCATCTATTACTATATTAGGATTTTTAATTAACATAATAATTGTTCCTATTTTTGAAGAAATATTTTTTAGAGGAATAGTATTTGGATATCTAAAAAAGAATTATAATATTAAATTAAGTATTTTGTACAAGCTTTGGTATTTTCTCTTATGCACCTTAATTTAACTCAAGGTATATATACATTTATTTCTGGAATAATACTAGCATTAATATATATTAAAAGTAAAACAATTTTAGCATCAATTATTGTTCATATGGAATGTAATTTATTTGGTATCTTAATATGGAAAGCCTTGTTTAATTGGTGTAAAGAAGCAAGTATATTATATTTGCTTTTAGGTCTTCTATCATTGGTTATGGGTATTTTAAGATTAAAAAATTCATTTAAAAAATAGATTAAATTTTTAGGAGGGGATATTTTTTGTTTAAGCATATTTTAGAGGGAGCTATTTGGTTTATAGACTTTGTATCAATATTAGTCCTATTATGGGGTGTTTTTTTAACCCTTAAAGATTTCATAAAAGCTGAAATAAAAGCTAAGAATAGGCTTGAAGCTATTGAAAAAATAACAGTGGTAAAAAATTGCTTAGGAACTTATATACTTTTAAGTTTAGAAATTTTAATATGTGCAGATATTATAGAATCAATTCTAAACCCAACATTCCAAGATATAATAATTTTAGCATCTATTGTTGTAATCAGAACTGTAATATCATATTTCCTAAATAAAGAAATTGAATCTATTAATGAACATAAACAAGATAACTAAAACTAAAACTTAAGAGGACGTGATAACTTGATAGGTAAGATTTTGCAATTTTTAATAGTTATTTTACAATTTATATCTGTGGCTATAATCTTGTATGGGATTGTACTTACAATAATAAAATTTCTTAAAGTTGAATTTTCAAAAGAAAATAAAATTACAACAGTAAAAAAGTTAAATATGGCAAAAAACTTCTTAGGAAGTTATATTCTTTTAGGATTAGAGGTTTTAGTTTGTTCTGGTATAATTCTTTCAATATTGAGACCAACACTATATGATATACTTTTACTAGGGTCTACAGTTTTATTACGAACAATAATTTCTTTTTTCTTAAAAAAAGAGTTAAAATTCTCAAAGAGAGAACCCTAAAAGATTCTCTCTTTTTCTATATTCTTATAACATTTTAAAAGATATTCTAATATCTATATAAGTAGATAGTATTTTTGAGGTTTTATTAAAATGGATTTAAATTTTATTTTTCTACTTTTTATAAATTATTGTAAAAACTTATTATCTCCTTATGTCAGCAAAATATTAATTTCTTTAATAATCTCTAAATGTGTTTTAGTTATAACTGAACCTAAGAAAAATGAACATATACCTAAGTTAAATATAAATTATTACAACACCCCAAAAACCAAACTAAAATTTTACAAAAAAGATAATTCAAAATATTTATTATCAAAAGAATATTCTAATCTGTTAAATAGACTAAATTCTATTGATTGTTGCGAAAAATACTGTAAATATTGCTCTGAAAAACCTCTGGAAATCGTATGTTCTTTAAAACATCTAAAAAACTCAACCCATTTAAAAAAAGATTCTTTTCCTCTTAAACTACAACTAAAAATATCTGAATCAAAAAACATTGACTCACTTCCACCTAAAACTCCCATTTTACTAAGTAATTTAAATATATTTGATATATTTAAAGGAAATATTTGTTTTTCAAAAAATATAACTTCCATAAAAGAAATTAAAAATAAATTTATTTTAACTTCTAGTAATTTAATTATTGATAAAGATAATAAAAAATGTGGAATTTTGTTTTTAGAAGGATATTTAGAAAGTGATATAACTTATTATTTGCCAGAATGTTATAAACTTCCTCTTATATCACAAAAAGAAAATTGTGTAATAAAAACACCCTTTAATGACGGCATATTTTTAATGTTTGATTATGAAATAGATGAATATGCTAACTACTTTAATTCTCTTAATATTTCTTTAAAAGAATATAAATTCACATTAGATGTTAAGTTACTAGATAAATATCCCCTTGATGACTCTATCTATCTATATAACAACTTAAAACTTTCAATAATAGTTGAATCTACCTTAGAATTGTATGCTTTCAATAACAAAATTTAGCTTTTTTATAATTTAAAATAAATTTCTTTTTATAGAACATTATTTCTTTTAAAAGAATACTATATAACATAAGTTATAATAAATAAACTTTATGTTATGAGGTGATAAAATGAGTTCATGTGAAAAAAACTTTCCTGTATGTGCTGGTGATATAGATGTAACAGTTACTAATTTCAATGCAACTTTAAAAGAAAATGGCTATGGATCTCAAAATGGTGATTCTATGGAATATGTGGAAGCTAAAGTTCTTACTAAAGTTGGTAAAGCATAGTGAACCAAAATGCGATTAAATTTTCAGAATATAGATATAAAGATTTAAAAGAAAATACCTTTGGACAAAGATTAAAGAAAGCTAGACTTATTGCAGGATATAGTCAAAATGAACTCTCTAAATTAGTAGGATTATCAAAATCATATATAAATGATTTAGAAGCCGGAACTCAAACTCATATTTCAAAAGATAATATACTTAAACTACATGAGTTTTTAGATAAAGAGTTAGTTATGAATGATTATATATACTTTATACTTAATCAAAAAGCTATTTTAAAAGAAATATTAAAAAAACATCCACTTCATGAACTAGCTAATCTTTTATCAGTTCATGAATCAACTATACAAAAATGGTATTATGAAAAGGTTCAAATATCAACTTATAACTTTAATAAATTAAAAAATATATAATAAAAGGCTGATATCATATCAGCCTTTATACTTTAAATCGTTAATATTCTTCAATAGAAATAATACTATCATTCCTTATAATATTTAGTTAACCTAAAACATACCTGTTAAGAACTTAGATTCACATCATATATAGTTAATCTTTAACTAAGTGTCATAATATCTTTTAACTCCCACCCATTACAATTCACATCATATATAGTTAATCTTTAACTGTCAAATAAAAGTTTGACTAAAAGATACTTTCTATAATTCACATCATATATAGTTAATCTTTAACAGAAATAAGCATTAATGTTGACTCTTACAATAACGAATTCACATCATATATAGTTAATCTTTGACTAACCTTATTCTTAGCATTTTCAGTTACCCTATCGTAATTCACATCATATATAGTTAATCTTTAACCCTTTTGTAACTCCTGTAAGATAATCTAAAATCATAATTCACATCATATATAGTTAATCTTTAACTGTCTAGCACTTCCACAAAGCTAGGCATTAACTTAAATTCACATCATATATAGTTAATCTTTAACTCTATTGCCTTATTTTCTATTTTTATTTATTTTCTACATTCACATCATATATAGTTAATCTTTAACTATAACTTTAATACATTTAAGTTCGGACAATGGAGAATTCACATCATATATAGTTAATCTTTAACTATTAGACACTTTTAGGCAAACCACTATAGAATAATAATTCACATCATATATAGTTAATCTTTAACTATTTAGCTCCAATTGCTGAAGATTCTTCATCGTAAACATTCACATCATATATAGTTAATCTTTAACTCAAAACTTTATTTCTGGTCAAGTTGCTTCAACAGAAATTCACATCATATATAGTTAATCTTTAACTATGTCTATAGTAATAAACAAAGATACTGGAGCTATTATTCACATCATATATAGTTAATCTTTAACTATTATTTTAAAAAGTTTAAAACTACATAACTTCAAATTCACATCATATATAGTTAATCTTTAACCATTCTAATATAGTAATACTCTAGTTGTTAATTTTGATTCACATCATATATAGTTAATCTTTAACCTGTTTTAGACGATTCAGAGATATTAAAGAAATTACATTCACATCATATATAGTTAATCTTTAACCTACATAAAAAGTTTTAGTTAGCATCTTACCTTCTTCATTCACATCATATATAGTTAATCTTTAACACAGATTGGCTAGATAAGAAAAAGATACCTTATAAAGATTCACATCATATATAGTTAATCTTTAACGAACTAGAACTACAAGAATATAATGAAACTTTAATAACATTCACATCATATATAGTTAATCTTTAACGAAAATAAGAAACACATAACCGTAACGGGTTTAGCTATTCACATCATATATAGTTAATCTTTAACTAAAATATTAGACCCAATTTTAGGAGCAATAGCATTATTCACATCATATATAGTTAATCTTTAACTTACTGGTGGAAAATGTACAACTAAATTTACAACGCCATTCACATCATATATAGTTAATCTTTAACCCCAATATAGAATATAGTTAAACAGCCACTTTTCAAGGCTTAAATTAGTATATTTTGCAGTAAACCTACAATAATGTTTTATTAAATTTTAAAAATATCACTTAAAACTCTTTTTACAAGCCATTTTCAAGAGTTTTATATAAAAATAGATTTACTGCAAAATATATTTTAAAATTATATGATGACAGATGGTAATATTATCTGAATTAACCCTTAGCGAGTGAATAATCTTAACTTTTGGTCTAAACCTAGTTAAATAATTAATTATTCCTCACCCTTCGGCATTTGAATATACCGTAATATATTTTGCAATTTAAATTATTTTATAAATTCAACACTTCTTGAAATATTTACACTTGCATTCCAATCTGCATTACATTTTAATCCACATTCATTACACTCAAACTTTTCTTGTGATTTTCTATTTTCCTTATCAATATTACCACAATTACTACAAGTTTGAGATGTATATGCAGCTTTCACTTTTCTAACTTTTATACCTACCAATTTAGATTTATAAGCTATTTGTTCTTGTAGCTGGTAATATCCCCATTCTCCTAATAATTTATCATCTAAATTAATACTATTTATATCTTCTATATTTATATATTCGCATTTATTTTTTAATGCAAAATCAACAATTTTTTTTGATATAGAATGATTATATGTTTTAGCAAACATCTTTTCTTTTTCTTTTAAAAATTCCATACTATGGAGCTTTTTGTTTCTTCCTTTTCCACCTTTAGCAAGAGCTAATTGCTTCTGTAATCTTGTTCTTCTTGCTTTAAATTGTTTTCTTACCTTATTAAACTCTTCATAACTTCCAAGTCCTTTTCTTACATGTGGCATATCTGATACACTAATATATGCTGGTATAGCAACCCCTAAATCAACGCCTAATGTTCTATCTTTAATAAATTCACTTGAACTTTCTTTTATACTTAACCCTAGATTTAGTATCAATTCATTTCTTTTATTAAAAGCTAAAGAGCTTTCATTAACTTTATATTCTTTATTTATAATTTTATGAAGAGTATGTTGTAACTCCAAAGAATTTTTATGTTTACCTAAATCACATCTAAACCTTATTTTATTTACCCAATCTATAACTACATCAATTTCATTATCTGAATAACTAAACTTTAAGTCTCTGCCTCTAGTCATTAAAGGGAATGTTCTTTTATAATTAGTTACACTTCTCTCCCCTTTAGCAAGACCATTTTTTAATGCAGTACTAAAATCAGATTTAACTTTCTGAGTTATCATACTTTTTGAATCTATTCCAATTCCAAAGTTTATATCATCAAAAATATATAAACTATTAGTTAAAGCATTTCTATGATTTTTAAATTCATCAGATGATATATTCATAAGATTTGAATAATATCCAGCCATTAAATATCCCATTGCTCTATTTAATCCTAAATATTGATTATACTGAGAATCTCTAATAAATCTATATTGGCTATTTCTTATTTCTTTCTTTTCTTCTTCAGTTATATTTTTATATTTAGATTTACTCAATTCTTTTTCATTATCTATAATAATTAATTTAATTTTTTTAACAATATTCATAGAAACCTCCTACCAACATTTTACTATTTAAAACAACATTTGTAAACATATATAAAGTTATTAATATAATCACCAAATATTTCAAATTAATAAAAAGCCTAGCTAGGATTATTCCTAACTAGGCAATAACCTTCTTAATCTCTAAGTATATATTTATTTGTAAACCAAGCTGTTTTATAACCATCTCCAGCGAAATAAGTAGCTAAAGCATATCCATTTTCAATCTTATGAACATACAATCTTTCATTATTTTTTACATAGCCCATTCTTTGAGAAGTTGATGAAGGGTTATATCTAGCATCAAGTTCAGTTCTTATATTAAATGATTTAGCATTGGTGTCTATTTCTAAATACTTTTGACTAGCATTTACCCAAACTTTACCTGATTCATGATTTAATTCATCTTTCCAATACTTAATTGGTAAGTAGTCATCTCTATCACAAACCTCTGCCAAGACTTGAATTCTTTCATCTGCATAAATTTCACCTAAATCAGTATAATCATTACTTGGATTATCTCTAGGATCTAACGCAACCCTAGCCTTAGCATTTGTTGAATTTATAAAGGATTGCTTTCCACTATTAACATTTAATTGTGCTGTACTTCTATTCAATAGAATTTCTTCTGTAAATTCATTCATATCGCAGTCTCCGCTTACACCTGAAACGCTACCTTTATTTGAATATTGAAAGCCTATCCAAGAACTCCATATAGGATTATTACCTGGTGTATTAATTCCATAATGTGCTATCCATACTGGATAATTACTTAATCTAGTATCTAAATTATTATTAGCAAAGCTTGTATATGTATAAACAACTACATCTTTTCTAGTAAGTCTTTTAACCTCTTCTAAAAATTCTATACACATAGAAGTTAATTCTGATTTTCCTTTTCCCTCTGTAGTTTCTATATCTAAAGCTAGTTTGCAATCATAATTAGTTGCTCCTATTTCATTTAGATAACCAATAAAGAATCTAGCCTGTTCTTTAGCATCTTTATTTGCTCTGAAAAAATGATAAAACCCTACTTTTAATCCATTAGCCTTAGCACCTTCATAGTTTCTTTTAGCATACTTATCTTTATAATAGTTGGCTTCTGTAGCTTTAGCATAAACTATTTCTATTCCAGCATTCTTTACTTTTGAGAAATCAACATTTCCTTTCCAATTTGATATATCAATACCTTTTAAATTATTATTACTTCTACTTTGCATTTTAATTCCTTCTTTCTTTATATAATTAAAGGCAATAAAAAAAGACTATCTCTAGTCCTATCTATCGCCTTATTTTTTATTTTTATTTATTTTCTACTTGTTCTGCAGGTATGTAGTTAGAAATTGCATTTAATTTATTTCTTAATTCTACATTTTCTGCTTTAAGAGCATTACTTTCTTGCACTATTTTAGTAGCTTGTTGTTTTATATCATCTACATTTAATATTTCTTTTCCTTTATTAACTTCTCCAGCTATAGTCTGGCGTAACATCTTTACTTGATCTTCAGTTAGATATGGTATCTTTTCTAATAATAACTTATCAAATTCATCAGCTTTTGATTTTGCCAATCCTTCAATAGTGTCTTTTATTCTGAAATTCTCTTCTACTATATTCCAAATTTCTTTTGCAACTCTAATTTCTTTTTCATGCTTATTTAATTCTAATTGTTGCTCTACTTCTTCTTTCTTTTTATTAATAAGCTGAATTACTACATCTCCTACACTTTTTATTACCACTCCTATTACTCCAACAACTGCTGCAATAACAACTGGTCCTATTTGATTTAATAATACATCTGTCATTTTAATTACCTCTTTCTTTCTATAATTTATTTTAATTTTATTTTTTAATATCTCTAAGTTGTATTAAGGCATCTTTAAGCTTATCTGGAACTGGAGCTCCTAATGCTACACCATTTTCTAATAGACTTATACCTTCATTTGCAATGTAAAAATAGCAAGTTATTGTTCTAAATACCCAAGTTCCTGTATTTAAAAGTCTATCTAACATTACTGATAATATTAATATAAAAAATATCATAGCTTTTCTTGCTATTCCTTTAAAGCCTATATCACTACTTAACTCCTTATTTATATACCCCTTTAATACACCACTTATATAATCAAGTATAATTACTACTACTAATATCCTTAACGGGGTGTCCCATGCACCAATGAGCCAAGTAAACACTGTAGCTAATGTGATTACTAGCCATTTGAAACAATCAAATATTTTCTCCATTCATCAATCCTTCTTTCTTAATTTTCAACATAAAAATAGAGCTAACATTAAGTTAACTCTATTTAAGATTAGAAATCATACCTGGCATTATGTAATCAACTGTTATATCATATTGAATCTTCATTGTATTAGCTGATGTTTTAGTAACTGGAGAAGATAATTTACAATGAGAACCCCATGGAATTAACGTATATACATATAAACTTTTAGTCCAACCACCATTAGTCGAACCATTTCCTAGTATAAATATTTCCCCAGTTTTAGAATAAAAAAATTGATGGTTTATGTTAGATATTGATTTTAATAAACTAGGACTTTTTTCTTTTAAAACACCATTTTCAATTTTAAATACTTTTGCTATTCCAGTTGTTGAAGAAAAAATGTATTTTTCACCATTTATATATGCTAATGATAATTGAGCACAAGAAGAATAATTTTTATTATCTTTTGTTGATAGAGCTAAGACTTCACTAATTATCTCTCCACTATTGTTTATTGAACATATATAAGTTTCATAAATAATTTCTTTTTTTTCATTTGTTTTCTTAATCTTATAACTTAAATACAAATATTCATTATCCCCAGTAAAAAAATCATATCTATTATCCAAATATTGATAATTTGTATAATATGAAGTGTCATAATAACCTATAGCTCCGTTGCTACTAGATAAGTTTAAAATATTGCTATTAGCAAATTTATTTTTTATGGTTATTGTATCTTTATAACTTCCATCAAGATTATATCTACTTATAGTATAATCACTTTCTATTCTCCAAAACATTCCACATGCATAAATTATATATGCTGCTTTATTTTTTCTTTCTTCTGTAACATTTAATGTTATGTATTCTTTCGTCCATTCTGCAAAACTTAATTTAGCTATTTTATCCCAATGCTGTGTTTTGCCATCATCTTTATAATAAAGACATTGCATATATAAATGTGTATCAGAACTTGAAAGAGTTCCAATATCTCCTTGGTAACTGCTATCATCCTTATAATTATAATTTTCCTCATTAGAAAGAATTAATGAAGAAATGCTAACCTTTTGTCCCCTGTAATCATCTGGATTATAGTTATCATAAGGATTTGGAACTAGGTAGATATTATCAAAAGTACCGTTCCCTTTATCTGTTCCAAAGTCCCAAACAATATGCCTTGTTACACTTTTTGTTTTAGTGCCACCATCAAATTTATTTTCAATATTCGTAGTTTCATTTTGATTAAATATCCCTCTTTTTAAATCATTATATGAATTATTATCATTATACCTTGCATATCCAACCATGTCTCCAAATACAATTGGATTTTTATCATCATTTTCTGGAGCTTCTGGATCATTAGTAAGCATTAGCCAATTTATATATCCACTATACCATTTATATGTATCACTAAGGCTTGAATAATCTAATCCTAATCTATTGTCATTATAAATGAATCCTCTAAATATATGATTATAAAAAGCTGCTGAAAAAGGTATTTTACTTACAACGTTATGCTTCTCAACTTCTTGTACCATTTCACCAGTATCTTTATCAAATAGTTGTATCTTGTATTTTCCGTTTATATTTATACTTGGCTCTTGAAAATTAATAGAATCTTTCATTTTATCACCTGCCTATAAGTTTGTTTTATAATCTAGTTTTATTTGTTTTATAATTATATTTTCTTCTAAGCTTCCTCGCTTCATATACCATGCTAACTTTATCTTTCTTGTATCAGATATTAACTTTAATTGCTCTTCTGTTAAATTGTTTAAAGTATTTAAGTTTATTCCTTTAGTAGATATAGAAATGTTATCTAAGTTTATAGGTAACCATTTAGAATTTTCAAAAGTAATCCATGAGTTACCATCATCTTTAGAAAAAATAAATTTCAATATACTATTTTGTCCAAGTGTAGCATCGACATTTATATCTTTTATATATTGGATATAGTTTTTATCAAAAATAATACTATTTTTCATAGTTACTATTTCACCGTGTGGAGTACCTTTTTCAAATAAATCTAATTTAATTTCATTTGGATTATCTGTATATAATAAAATCTTAGGTTTATTACTTTGAAAGACTGTTCTATTTTTAATAATTTGATTTAGTTCTAATTTACTCAATCCATAATTAAAAAAATCTTCTTTAACTGGTTCTTTAGCTTCTATTATAGTTAATTCTTTATCTTTAAAGCCTTTTATTGAATCTCCATCTTTTATTAAAAACAATTCCTTATAAGGTATTTTATATCTAATCTGAAATATTTCTCCCCTGTCTCTGTTATATCCATTACTGCTATCTTTTGAATATTTGAAAGTTATCTTATGCTCTCCAAGCTTTAAATCTTCAACTAATGTTTGTTTATCTTGAGAACCACTTATACATACCTTTTGAACATCATCTATGAATATATAGAATTTATCATAATTGCTTTCTGAACTAACACCATAATCTATCTCTATTTTATTAGTAGTTAAGTTAAATTCTAATGTAGTAGTAGAGCTATTTCCTATGTGATTACTAACAAGAACTTTTTGGTTATCAAAGTCTACAATTTGCCAGTTTTTAATATTAAAAAAAGGACTTCCAGAAAAGTCCTCAATATACATTCCATTTTCAATTTTACTCATTATTTAACCTCACCAAATATATTTTCCATAGTAATACTATCAGTCATTTCTACCTCATAAATATCATTAACTTTTATAAAGCTAGTAGTATTTTGTAATGTTTTAATAGTCATACCAGTATTATCAACAGCTATAGTATTATGATCATATTCATAGTTTAATTTAGAGTAATCATTAATATCTGATATGTATCCAAATTCAACTATTCCAATATTAATCTTATCAGTAATATTTCCAAATGATTCACTTGTATAGCTTACTTTGTCATTAGCTTCTACATTAATAACATTCTCAAGAGTAACTGATACTTTATCAGTTAAATTACTTTGTAATGAATAGAAATCATCATATTTAATTTCTTCTTTAACCTCTGCATGAGGATATTCATCAGATAATGCTCCTGAAAGTTTATCTCCATAGATTGTTATTTGTCCCTGCTCTCTTTTAATAGTCATATTGCCACTTGCTTTAAGCATTATACTTAACCCATGTCCATTTGAACTCTTTAACTGAATCAATGGAATAGTAAAAGATAGCAATCCAAATTCATTAACTTTAATTTTTGGCATAAATCCTAATGTATTAGAATCTAAAGTTACTTTACATTCAAGAGTTCCAGTCCCCTCAACCTGTATTGCTACATTTAACAAAAGATTAGTAGATCCATTAAGAGAGAATCCTATAAAAGCAAATTGCCCCCATGCAGGTATTACATTAACATCATTATTATTACAATAATAGTACATACCATTTTCAGCTTCTTTTATTTTATTTTGAAGCCTTTGAACTTCTCTATTAGCTGTTTTAGAAATCTTTTTATTTAGCTTTGCTTCTGTTGTAGATTTAAGTCCACCAGAATAAGAAAGTTTATTAGTAGCAACAAATGATATATATTCTTTATTATTAATATCTGTTACTTTAATAGAATCCCCTACCTCTAATGAAAAATCTCCCTGCCAATCTGATTTAAATCCTGTATAAGTAAAATCTTTATATATTTCTAAAATACTTGAAGCAACCTGTTTAACTTCATCCTTACTATTTGAATCTAACATTGGAATATCCAGTTCTAACTTATTGCCACCTAATTTTCCTACGCTAAATCCATTTAAATCAATAAAAGAAACTTTTTCATAATTACTGGTTGTTGTAGTTTTTATATAATTACTAGGATTTATTTCTATATCTGTTGGCTGAATAGTTGTTATATCTAATAAGCCATTTCTTATTACAGCAAACCCACCAACTATAATTGCAATATCTCTTAAAACCTGTCTATAATTAATATCCTCTGGTCTAGCTTTAATTATTAAGTCAGAATTATTATATTTACCACTAGATAGTCTTTCTGTGAGCTTTAAATTAAACACCTTACTTATATCACTTATTATTGTATGTATTGTCATAGGATATTGTAGTGTTGTTTTATAAGGTACATCCATATCAATAAAACTATCATAACATTCAAGTTTTATTTTCTTTCCAGTTTCCTTTACTTCAAATACTTTATATTCTCCATATTCAACATATTCAAAACTTGTATTATCTAATTCAATTCCAAAGATTAATTTAAATTTTAAATTCTTAAATTTAAAATCTGTGTACTGGTTAAAGTAATTGCTTAATTCAATATCAACACTAGTTGCTATTGCTCCACCAAGTTTAAATTCTTCTCCGCTTAGAATAGATTCATTTATAGAAATAGAAATAATATCAGTGTCAGTTATAGTTAATTTTTCATTTTCAAATATAATCTTACTACATACAACCCTACTATTTTTTCTTATAGCTGCTTTATAATCATTAGATACATCTCTCATAAACTTCACCTATTTCTCGATGAAATTCATCTTTAAGCCTTTCCAACGAATTTCTCCATTTAAATAAGATAATGCTGGTGTGGTTCTATCACCAACGTAAAAATTTTTGGTTAACATTCTACCCTCCATTGGATCTGGATAAGTAACTTCAAAAAATATATCCTTAACAGCTTTAAGCAACTCAGAACATTCCTCTACTCCTAATGTTCCCCATTCACAATTAAGTTTTCTTTTCGTTGCTATTCTATCTCGCAACATTTCACCTCTTGCATTTCTATTAGTTTCACCATCTATATCATTTAAGCTAACTTCAAATACTTTAGGAGTGGCTATTTCCACTCCATTTACAATTAACATAAAACCACTCCTATATACTTATATATTTAATATTTGTTTTCCAGTTTGTCTTTCTAATCTTCTAAATGCTTTTATTATTAAGTCACCTATCTTATCATCTCCAACTTTTAATTCTAAGATTAAATCTCCACCACTATTATTCCCACTATTTACTTGCATTAAGTTTACTAATGAATTAGCTAATAAAGCTCCTACTTTATCAGTCCATCCAGTATTATTTTCAAGTGGTACTACTGCTTCTTGACCTGCTTCACCAATCATTGCTAATGTTGCTGAATTTACAACACCACCTTTTGCAAGGTATGGAACTTTAGGTAAATTAACACCAAAATGTGTTCCTCCAACCATTGGTACACCCTCTGGTATGTCTACACTTATTTTATTAAGTGCACCTATTGCACTATTAACTAAACCAATTACTCCATTAAGTGGTGCTTTAATAACAGAACCTAAACCATTCATAATTCCACCCAAAATATCAACAACACCTTGCCAAGCTAATCTCCAATTTCCAGTAAACACACCTCTAATAAATGATATTATACCGTTAAATATTCTCTTTATAGCATTCCAAATGTTGTTTATATTTCTACTTAATGCATTAAGTGGTTCACCTAAAAACCCTATTTTTTTAGTCCAATCTATACTAAATATAGATGATAACCAGGTGTTAAATGATGAAAATACAGTCTTTATATTTATAAAAGTTACTTTTATAAAAGATTTAAAATCATTATATTTACTTTCAATACTTTTAATAGAATTTGAAATAGAATTAACGATACTATCAACTATTGATACTACTATATTTGAAATTGTAGATAAAGCAAAATGTATTGAATCTCTTATAGCACTTAATACTAAGGAAATAGTGCCCCTTATAGTTTGCAATATAGCAGTTATATATGAACTTATATAATCTATAATTCCACATACTATTCCTTTAATAACTTCCCATATACCACCGAATATTTCTTTTACTCCTTCCCAAGCTCTTGACCAATTGCCAGTGAAAATACCTATTAAGAAGTCTATTATTCCGCTTAGTATATCTATAATACCACCAAGAATCTGTGCTATTCTTCCTACAAATGAAATTACTAAAGATACTATTGTTTCAATTATAGGAGCTAAAACCGGAACAACATTAGTTACTATCCAGTTAATTAATGGAACTATTACATTTTGCCATAATAAAGTTAAAGCATCTGCTATCTTTCCTATTAACTCTAACAATTTATTTATAGTTGGTTGAATATTTGTTGTCCAAACAGTAGCGAATTGAGTTGCTAATGTTTGAAGCAGTGGTGCAATATAAGTATTATAAGCATCAAGTATAGTACTAACTATTGAACTTAATCCTGCTGCTATGGCATCAAACATAGGTTTTAAGTGTTCGTCATATACTGAACTCATCTTATCAAAGGTATCTTTAACAGCATTGTTTAAAGTTGATAAAATAGTACTTAAAGGTGCTAGTGTATTTTCTATTGCAACTTTAAATTTATCAGCATTATCTATAATAGGCTGAGCAATACAATTAATTATATCTCTACCAAATTTCGATGCTATTTCCATGCTTCCTAAAAAGGCATTACTAAATATACCAATAATATCTGCTGTGCATTGTTTAGCTGTATCTCCTCTAAACACTTCAAAAATATTAGCTATAGAAACAACTAAATCTCCCATTATTTTTAATGTTTCTGATTCTACATTAAAAATTGAAATTATTTTTTTCTTAATATAATCTCCATCTTGTTGTAGATACTTATCTATTCCACCTAATAAATTTTCTGCTATAGTTGTTCCTATACTTACAGTACTACCAGCTAATTTTCCCCAATACAAAAAGATTGAATTAATATAATTATTAGCTGCTCCAATTACTTTTGGATCCAAAAATATATTTTTTAGACTTTCTTTTATACCTTTTATATGTCCATTTATTCTTTTTATGCTATTTTCAAAGTCATCACCTAATCCTATTTTGAAGCCTTCGTTAAATAAATTTTTTAATTCATTTAATTTTGCAATTAACCCGTTAGTAGAACCAGTTGCTTTATTAGTTTCATCTGATATTTTATTTAATCCTGAGGGAGAACTAATAGGACCTCCACCACCATCTGAGCTAGGTTCTTTCTTTTGTAGTTTATTGATTTCATCAAAACCCATTAAATTATTTAATTTCTTAGCTTTTTTACCTGTCTTATCTAGTTCTTTATTGTACTGTCCTTGTGCCTTAGCTCCATTCAATGCATTAGTACTTAATCCCTTCATACTATCTTTAGGAATTATTGGTTTTCTAGTGTTTTGACCAAATAATGTTTGCATGAAATTAGCAATATGTCCTGTTACTGTTCTTAATTCCATTGCAAAGTTTGTTAATATAGGTAACACTACATTTAATATAGGTAAAAATGCATTACCTATATTTAAAGCAACATCTTTTAATACTGCAACTAACTGTTGTAAGCTACTATTAGTATTATTAAATACCTCTCCACCAAACTTTTTAGTTGTTTGTTCTAATATTGCAAACAGTCTAATCTGTTGTTGGGTTTGAAAATCTAATTGATCCCATGACTTTCCATTAGCAAATCTTTTAAAAGCATCTGTAGATTGTAGCATAGCTACATTTACGTTAATACCTAAATCCTCAATCGCCTCTGTATTACCTAAAAGACCTGACCTTATTCTTTCCATAACATCACTCATGGTTCTTCCAGTTCCACTAGCTATAATACTAGATGCTTTTAATAAATCTGTTGTATACTTAAATGTTTGCTGAGTATCAGAAGTAAAACCACTAACTAGATTAGAATAAACAGCACCATAATTTAATGCATCTGATTTACTCATATTAAAAGCTAGAGCACTATCACTTGCCCATTTCAAAAATTGTTGAGAACTTTCTCCCATAGTTCTCTGAATTTGTTGAATAGCACTCTCTACTTTTAAAGCCATTGTAGTTGAGCTTTTAATATATTGAGCTAATTTAGATAATCCGTAACCAATAGATATTCCTGCAAATAAATTTTTAAAACTATTTCTTACACTATTTGTTTCTCTATTAACTACATTTGACATTCTTGTAATCTCTCTATTTACTCTTGCAACTTCTTGCCTTACTCCTTCTGTTTGAGCTTCTATAACAACTTGAAGCCTTTCTAAAGTCATTCCACCGCCTTCGCTCAATCTTATTCCTCCTTCCTTTTAAAACTTAAATTATGTCTTAAAGCAAAATCTTTCATTCTAGCTTTATTTAACTCTAATTCTTTTAATTTTTTCTTTTCATCTAGTAACTCTTTTTCAGTTTTAAATAGACTTGGGAATAAATCTTCTGGAGTGGATATTTTAGTATCTTTATTAAATAAAGAACTCATATATTCACCTATCTGTCTAGCTAGAATAGAATTTAAAACTATCTTTGTTTTTAAATCAGCTTCTCTTTTCTTCTCTTCAAGTTCTTGTTTTCTATAAGCACTCTCCATTAAATCGAATATTTCTTGTAGTGTAGAATCCCAAAATAAAGAAGGAGTATATCCTAAATCTAAAAACTTAGGATATAGCTCCTTAATTAAATCTGTATAACTTTCTATTCGTTCATTTTTTCTTGAACTTCCTGTTGTTTCTCTTCCATCTGTTCTGTCTGTGCTTCCGTAAAAAAACCACTTACTTTATAAACATCCATAATTACATTACTAAAGAATTCTAACTGGCTTCCACCTTCATCAATGTATTTATCAAACATATCTTGTACATCTTTATATTTTAAATTTGCATTATAATCTTTTAATGCATAATGTGCTATTGTAAGCATTATACTTAATGCAGGTATGCTACTAGTGTTAATTACATTTAACATACTTGTACCTAATTTCTCTTCTAAAGCACATAATGTGCTTGTTTTAAGTTTTAGCTTATATTCCTCTTCGCCTATTTTCCATGTTGCAAATTGTTTTCTTGCCATTTTAATTCATCCTTTCTATTCTTCTTACCTTCAATAAAATTAAGCGGGATCAGTAACTTTAATATCACTTTGTAATGCCATTTTTAAAGTGAAATCAATTGGATCATTAACTCCACCGCCTCCTAAAGTTACACTTACTTGTGCATCCCAATTGAACTTAGTTCCATCTGGGAAAGTTTCTTCAAAACTTAACTTTTCTTTTGAATCTGCTGCCTTTCTTAATATTCTATATGCACTTGAATCACTTGAATTATCATATTTAAATTTAAATTCTAAATCTCCTGGATCACCTATTCCATATTCATATTGCTTAACTGTATCTGATAAACAAGTATTTTCTACTTTTTCAGGTTCATTACCCATTTCTGGTACTTCCTTTAATCCTTTTAAAACTATATAAGAACTTCCACCACTCTGAGCTTTATAACCTAAAGTTATTCCATTAGCTAACATATTTCATCATCCTTTCGCACTATATACTCTCATGTTATTAACATCAATTATTCCTTCGTATCTCATTACTTTATGTCTTAATTGTTTCGGATCAGGAACATCAAGACATTGTATTCTTTCTAATCCTAATGAAGAAAGCACATCATCAATTGCTATAGCAATATCAGACGTGCTTTTATCATTCCATATATCTATTTTATATCTTATATAAGCTTGCTGCTCTTTATCATCAGTTTTTAGAGTTATTCTATTATCTTCTTCTATATACTGAATTATAGGAAACGTGGCCCAATTTGATGGATATGAATCATTAATATTTTTACATACTTTTTTTAATTCATTAAATATTAAAGGCTTAATATTTATCATCTTCTAGCCACCTCTCTAATTGCTTTTTTAACATCTTTTTCAATTTCATTTAATACTTTATCTTTATTATTTTTCAAAGCTGGATATAAATAAGGTTGTGCTTCCATACCACTCCAATCTTGCTTATATCTCACATTAACCTCAGTATTTGAATTAGAAGATTGTCCTCTAATTCCAGTTCCAAACTCAACGTAAGCTGCATGATCTGAATTAGTATAAACCATTCCTTTTATAGTTCCTTTTTTTATAGAAACACTACTTCTTATGCTTTTTCTTAAATCCCCATCTCTTGCAGGACATAGTAATTTAGCTTCATCCTTAACTAACTGTATATTCTTTCGCATTGACTTTTTTACTACTTCTTCAGCATTGACACCTAATTCATTTAATTTTTTCATTAAATTATCTATACCATTTATACTATTACTCATATCTTTTCTAATTCAATAGCCAAATGTGAGTATCTTTTAATGCTTATAACCTTATAATCAGGCTTACTTTCTTTAGATACATATACACAAATGCCATCTCCTTCATTTATTTCATATTCTCCATCGTAAAGCATATTTAATATATAGTTTAATCTTTCACCATAAATTTCTGCTTGTAACTTTCCAGTAGCAGGATATATATTAGCTTCTAATTCTATTGAAGTTTCATTAAAATCTAAATATATCCCTCCTTCAGAATCTTCAACATTTATTTTCTTTTTAAGATAATAAGTTTTTTTATTCTTTATTCTCATTGGCAATTCTCACCGCCTTTAAATTTTTAAAAGCATTTAATCTTAATCTTATATCTTCTGGAATTTCTGTAGAATAAGAAACTGATACTCCACCTTCACTCCTGGAACTTTCTCCTTCACTTCCAATACGATTATAATAAATAATAGCTAATTTTCTTTGTAAAGGTTCTGCTTTAAGTGGTAACTTATCTCTATTGGTACAATCCAGTATTTCTGCTTCTGCATCCTCTAAAATAGTAGTTAATAAAGCATCTTTTTTATTATCCTTTATATCTAACATTACTTTTAATTTATCTAACTGTTCCATAATAATACCTCGTTAAAAATAGAGAGAAAGGATTTTCCCTCTCTCTATTCTACTTTAGCTTTCTTTACACAAATTTGTATAGCAACCTCTCTCTCATCTAATATAAATACATCTTCAAAAGATTCTTCAAAATAAACATATTTACCCTGTGATAATGCTGATGGATCTTGTAATTGTGAAAAAGAATAAGATACTATTGGTAATACAGCACTAGGATGAACTAATATCATAGCCATATTTTCAGCATCTTCTTTCGCTGTTATTCCACCACTTTCTTGTCCAGAACTTTTACCATCATTAAATGTGTACTTTGTTTTCATTAATGATGTCGGAACACCAATTACATCTACTTCATCAAGTCTTGAAACACTTCTTGATAGAGTTTTATCTCCGTTAGTTCTTACTATAGCTACAGCATTATCAAGTAAAGTTTTAGTATAAGTATCAACATAAAGTATTCTTCCAGTAGGTGGTACTAAACCTTCATCCATAGCATCCATCATAGCATCAAATTTAGCTAAAGCAGTTTTAGAAGTTAACTCCGCTGTTTCTGCTACAATAGCTGTTTTAGCATTCTTTAATGTATATAAAGTTGAAAACATCATTGCGTCTAATTCTGGAAACTTTTGAGTTTCATTCATTGTCTGAGTTATGTTTGTTATAGATGCAACTTGATTAGTTTGATTAACGTCCTGCGGATGAACTAAAGTTTGCCAAATTCTATGATTTTTTAATTCTTTAGTTTCCCAATCATTAGAGAAATTCTGACTAAAATCACCAATCTTAGTTCTGTCTCCATTAACTCTACCTGTAGTTGATAAGACTGGTATTTTTACAGTCTTTGCATCAACAACTTTATATTTTTTACTATTATCTATGCTCCATAATCTTCCTGAATAAAGTACATAAGGATAAGCATTAGCTAATTCCTTTGCATATTGTGTTGCATAATTTACTGCCATATATATTCCTTCTTTCTTTTATTATTTTGTTGTTTTTGGTCTTACACCTTGAAAGTTAAATCCAAAAGTAGATGCCCCATTACTTTGTCCACCTTTAGGAATTTCACTTCCTCTTAATTTTTCATTTACAGCTTTTTCTACGGCACCTTGAAAAGCCTTTTCTACTGCTTCAATACTTTTATTACAAGATTCTGCGTCAGAATAGTTTAATATTTCTACTAATTCTTTAGGTAGATTCTTTTCTGCTAGAGTTTCATAAGCTTGTGCTTTTAATTCTCTAGTCGTAATATCTTTTTCTCTCTGCTCTAATTCTGATATTCTTTTTTCTTCTGCATACTTAGCTTTTTGCTCTGCATTCATCTTAGCTAATTTTTCAGCTTCTGTTTTAGCATTTTCTAGTTCAGTAGCCTTTTCTGTTTCCCATTTACCTTTTGCGGTTTCAAGAGCTTTAGCTACTCTCTTATCAAATTCACTTTGGTACTTCTTATCTTTTAATACATCATCAAAAGATTTATCACCTTCATTGCCTTCTGCTCCTTCACCAGTAGAACTACCAGTACTAGTTTCTTCAGCTCCACCGGTACCCCCGTTACCTGCTCCACCATCTGCATTTAAAAAAGGTCTAGATATTCCACCTAAACCAAATAACTGTAGATTCATTATTAAATTTCTTTTCATATTTTCCTCCTTGCCCCTAGTGTTCAAGCCCACTAGATTCATTTTTTTAAACCTTTTAAAGCCATGCTTAGGGCAAAATAAAAAAGCCTTATTTCTAAGACTTAATTAACTCCTTCATATGCTGTTTGTAATAAAAATCCTAATAGACACCATATTTTATCTTTAATCTTTTTTAAACAAATCTCTGTCCCTATTGCTTCGCTATAATTAGATTTGTCTACGCAACCAGTAGATTCAACTATTTCAAATCCATTAACTAAGATAACTCTTACTAACGTTGTCTTATCTCCTAAAGTAGATACATGAGTTTCTTTAATAAATTTATTTACCATATCAAAACCTATTGAAACTCCTGAAGGTAAATTTTTATTATCATCAACCTTTAAGTTATACTTTTCAAATTGCTCTTTAGGGCACCATGAAATATATCCATCTTGATACTCAATCAAATATCCTTCATCCGATGGATTTTCATTTGCTGGAATAGTCCATCCTCTATATTTATTATATTTACCTCTAGTCATTGGTTTAGCTTTAACTAATTTTGTACTAATATAACTTTGCATTTTTAATCACTCCTTTATTTTAAATTTATGCATACTTTATTTAAGTAAGTGCTTTTTAGCTTATATAATCTATACACTCTTTTATTTCACCATTTTGAATAAATCTTATTGCTTTAACTAATCCTCTCATCATACATTCGTTTGATAAAAATTTTGATTCTTTTAAAACTTCAAAATTTTTAGGGTTATCTAAAGGTATTTTCACTTTTCCATCTAAATTTTTTTCATCATTTCCAAAACTATAAATTAGATAATTCTTCGTTTTTTCTGATAAGTTCATTAAAACAATCATCTTAATTACCTCCTATTTCATAACTTTTAATATTAATCCGAATTTCATTTAATCACTCCTTTTAATTTATACATAATAAAAACACCTACATTAAGTAAGTGCTCTAACTATCTTCCTTTACCTGCTTTGAACTGTTTTCCACATTTTAAACAAGTAACTACTATTTTATTTTTACCCAACATTCCTGTTGCTACTCCTGTAATAGGATTAACTAAACAAGCACCTACTACACCCTTTACAAGACTAAATCCTTTTTTATTAGCTGTCAATTGAGTACTTCCACATCTAGGACACCTAACAACATCATTGTTACTTTGCATATGTCCATTATCATCATAAGTATTTATTGTGTTATTATTATTCTTTATATAACAATTACATCCCATAATACTATTTGGATTTATTATTAATTTTACAAGATCATAAAGCCACCCTATACCAAGTAATCCCCCAGTAAGTGTATATAAAACACCTTTTCCATAATTGCCTAAATAATATTGATGTGCTCCTAAAACACCTAATAATAAACATAATATAATTGCTGTACTTCTGTTTTTCATTATATTCCCTCCTTAAATTGTTAATAATTTAATAATATAACAATTTAAAGAAAAAGTAAAAGCACCTACTTATCAGTTTAAGTAAATGCTTTAATTATTATGGTATTCACATTTTTTACATATTTCTTTCCAATTTTCAACTTCTAATATTTCGTTAGATAATACTCTTTCTTTTATACATCCATCTACAACATCAGTTATTGCTACACAATCACCTATATCTATATCTTTATTCAAAATAGGACACCTAATCATCTTTTAAAACCTCCAATAACTTTTTAAATTTTTCATCATATTCAGAACTTCTATAAGCTGTTCTAACATTTTTGTCTTTTAAATTAATTAAAGTACACCCACTATCTGATATATATAAAACAACTTGACCATTCCAGCGACTATATGCAACTTTAGAATTATTTATAAATTCTTGTGCCATATCTTTTGTAACACCATGATTTCTCTCATTGTTAATATGGTTATAATCAAACTTATAGTCTTTCAAATCTATTCTATCTATATTCTTTATAGGAATACCTTTAATATTTAAGCTATCAGCTTCTTCAATAATTTTATTATATCTGTTTGTATCTCTAAAGTTACTTTTCAAAGAACTCCATTCTTTACTATTATTATACTTTATATATTGGAACTCTTTCAATGACTTAGGAGCTTCTCCACCTAAAATAGTTTTATATTTAGAATATTGTTTTTTATCATGAACTTTATTCTTCGAAATTTTTTCTAAAAATTCTACCTTATCTTTACCATACTTATTGACTACAAACTTATCATACCATTCATTATAGTTCATATTATCAATTACATAAGTCTTTCCAGTTACAGGATCTCTTGCCCTTCTCTTTAATCCACTTAATGTGCTTTCTCCTAAATATGCTATAGTTGTACTTCTACAAAAAGGATGTAGTGGTGGAAGATTAACCCTAGTTTTAGCATTTTCAACGATTAAAACTTTACCATCCATATGCCTGCATATTTTACTTGTCCTAGAATCTAATGTAGCTAAGAAAATACATTTGCTTATATCACACTCTTTATAACTTTCTATCTCTGCCATATTAGTTACGTATGTAGTTTCTGTCCTTATTATCCTTTCAGATGCAAACTTACCACAATTACTTAAATCATTCAGCTCTTTCGCCATTCTTTTTGAACTTTTACCACTCATTAAACCACTTGTTATTACTTCTTCCAATCTATTTGCCAATACATCTGTATTATTCCATATTCTTTGAGAATAGCTTTTCCCACTCCATTTATTTTTTAATACCTCTTCTATAAAATCTATAGGCATTTCAGAAAAACTAAATCCTATTCCTAATCCTCTTTGAACATCAAATATATTACGATAATATGCTTCTTTCATATTATCAATGTAGTCACTTGTGCTTAACTTTAATTCTTGTTCTCCTAATAGCTTAGTATTAGCATAAATACTCTCCTTTAAAGCTTCTAATCTAGTTATACGTGCTTTATAAGGAGAGTAATTCAACTTTGCCATTAAGTATTTTTTTATATCTTCATCCTGAATATATTTAATTTTATCTCTTATACTCTTTAAATCCTTTGCATTTATATAAGAGTTTAGTAATTTTCTTGCTTCTGTTTTGCTTAACCCATATTCTATTGCATATTTATTGAATATCTTATTTATATCGCTATTTATATCAGCTATAGCCTTATCATAAGCTTTATTAATCTTATATATAGTTTCATCACTATTCTTATGATAAGATTCCATTCTAGAGTTAGCTCTTTGCTCCCAATAGTGTTTACTTCTCTTCTTCATAGTCTTATAACCTTATAACATATATAGAAATAATACAGATTAATATGTAAAGAATAAAGCCAATAAACTGACAAACCCTATCTATGATAGTTTTACCCGTAAATACGTTTTTAAAGGTTACTAACGAAAATATACTAACTATTATTAGAACTATCCATGCTAGAATCTTCATCTTTATCATCTCCCTTATCATCTATATCATTCTTAAAGTTATAAGATCCAAAAGCTTTTTGATTTTCTTCTATAGTTCTTTCTCTATCTTCATCAAGTTTTTTTCTTTCTTCTTCAACATCTATTTCACTATCAAATCTTTGTACCCTAGTTTCCCAACTTAATAAGTCAGATGTTTCCTGAGATATTCTAGCTAATAATTCTTCATCTACTGGCAAACTTCTCTTCATGATAATATCTATTTTTGATGAATCAATGTGTTTTGCTCTTATATTTTCTATATTAGACATAAGTTTAAGTCTTTGCCTTAAGCCTTTTTTAAAGTATCTTTCCTTAGTCTTACCTAACTGTTCAAATCCTAATAGCTTATACTTCATAGCTATACCAGAAGCATTACCAACAAAATTTTCATCTGTTAAACATGGTACTTTAGAAAATTCATGTATATCATCTTTGAGTGATTTTTTTAATATTTCTGTTTGCTCTTCATTAAGCTGCTTAACTAACCACCTAGCATCACTTTTTTCATCTAACTCAATTATTTTATTTTCCATTAGATACTGAACTGTCTTACTTACTTCATCTTCATCATCCCCTAAGGATTGTCCTACTATAAGTAAGAATGCATCAACTAATTGTTCTTTGTCATTTACTCTATCACTTTGAAGTTTATTATAGGAATCTATTATAGTTATAACTCCCTCAAAATCCCCTATAAGCTTCTTGTTATTTTTATATTCAATTAAAGGAATTCCTTTAAAATAATGAGGTTCTCTATCTTCTTCGGTAGGTGCTTTACTGTTTAAGTCTACAAAAAAATAATGTATAACCTCTTCATCGGTATATACATTAACATCATATCCTTTTATTTGATTATCTATATCTAACCTAACATTATATGAAACTCCAAACATTGGTTTTTCCTTAACAGTATTATCTACTACTAGAAAACTATTTAATGGGCTTATTGTTGCTAATTCTGGATAAGGAACTTCATCATCATTCATATAAAGCAATTCATATCCTACACCTAATATACTTATATCTAAAGCTAACTCATTGTTATGACTATCTTCATCTATTTCAGTAAATATATTATTTATTTCCTCTGATCCTTCACCAGAATATAAAATAGGTACACCAAATACATATCCAGTAGCCATATCACTTATATACTGTGCATGGTTACAAACAAGTTTATTGTTAGGAATATTAGGATTATTAAACATTCTATTTAATATCTTATGCTTACCACCATAATAATTATTTAATACTTCATATCTATCTACTAATACTTTATGATCCTCTAAGCACTTACTTAAAAGTTCTACTGGTATACTTCCATCTTCATTCAATAAACTTCTATCTTTTACTATAGCCACTTTATCACCTACCTTATTCCTAATTTAGATTTACTTCTAATCTTAACTTTTCTATTTAACATTTCACTTTCCATACCGTATCTAACAGCATCTATTGTATGGTTATCTTTATCTGGGTATTCTCCTTTAAGATTTCCATTACTATCTTTTTCTATTTCATATCCTAAAAATTCTCTTTTTGTATTAGGACATCTTATTGGATCTATTATTATTTCTTCTATCTCTTCTGATAAAAATTTAATTCCATGCTCTACACTATCAGGTCCTTTTTTTGCACCTGCTATATTTAAACCTAGTGTTTTAAATTCATTTATTGTTCTAGGTTCAGCACTATCCGCAGTAATCTTTCTATTATCTTTATTTAATTTTCTTATTTCTTCAACTGCCTTACTATTACTCAACTGAACTTTGTACACTTCTCCAAATATATATAACTTTTTCCTAGTCTTATCGTAATGCATTAAAACATAAGCTAATGGATCTGCTGCGTAACCAAAGTCTAAACCATTTTTTAATCTATCAAATATTTTAATTTCATCATCACTTATCTGTCTTACAGTGACATTTCTAAATACTTCTCCACCAGTACCAGTTACAGCTCCTAAGTAATCATGTTCATACTTAGTTGGATTAACCTTCTTCATATGCTCTGCTTCAATTATGAACTGTTCACCTAACCATTCTCTCGGTACTGTTCTATAATCACTATGATGTACAAACTTATCTTTTCTTTCTTCTAATACTTCTTGATTGCACCAGTTTCTTTGGCTTTCTGGCGGGTTAAATGAATAAAATACTACAAACTTTGGACCACCTCTCATTAATGATTGGTTTATTGTATCAATTTTAGGCTTTCCCTCAAATTCATCTACTTCCTCATACCATATATATTTAATATATCCTTTAGGAACTTTAGTAGACTTTACCTTTTTAGGATTATCAGCCCCTTTAAATCTAATTACTTGTCCAGTAGGCTTATACGTTATAGTAAGCTTAGCTTCTGGTACATGCCAATCATTTTCTACACCTAATGTATCTATGGCCCATTTAATTTGGTCTCTAACTGATTCTGATAAAGTATCCTTAACTCTTCTAAGTATTAAAGCATTAGACATTATTCCCTTTGCTGCATCTCTCATCATCCCTAAAACAATTTCTATTGAAATAAAAGAAGATTTAGTACTCCCTCTTCCACCTTTAAACCAATAATGAGTATGTAGTTCTCGTTTTATATCTTTGTGAGATTCATAAAAACTTTTAGCTATAATACATTTTAACTTTACTTTAATCATCTATATCATCCACTATTTGAACCATTTCATTCTTACCTGATTCATCTTTATTTAATTTATCTTTTAATACTTCTATTCTAGCTTTTTGTTCTTCTGTAGCTAAATCCCAATTAGAGTGCAATAACTTTTCATAACTATTTATCAATCCTTCTAATGTTTTCATAGCTTTAGATTGAGCTTGTAAGAAGTTAGCTTGTTTATCCCAAGCAAATTGTAATTCATACTCATATTCTTCTTCAGAAGCATTTGATACAGTCTTACCATTATCTTTACTCTTAGTCTTTACTTTACTTTTCTTTAATTCTTTAGTTAAATCATTCTTACTTGTAACATGCATAATCCTTTGAGATCTAATTATTGCTGTTAATTGAGTAGTTATATTCATCCAAAGAATGTCTAAAGAACTTAATCCAGCATCTTCAATTTCACCAATTATATTTTTTGTTACAGCTGGAATATATTTAGCTAAGAATTGTTTAGATGAAAACTTAAAGTTATCTATATACAATCCATGTTTACAGTTATTTAAATTTCCAACATTACCACGATTACCTAATGCATTTTTATTTCCTTTTGGTGCTCCTCTTTCTCTATTAATTTTATCTTTCCATCTATCTTTACTTCTCCAATATTTAACTTTAGATAACTTAATGTTTAAAGTATCTGCTATTTTCTGTGATGATATATTTCCATTACTATCTTTAAATAACTCAAAAGCTTTTTCTCTTATTTCCATTAAAAATCCTCCTTTCTTAAAAAATAAAAAAGTAGATAATAAAAATCTACTTTTTTTCTTCTTCATATTCTTTTATTATTTTATCTAACGTCGGTCTACTTATATTTAACTCTTTAGCTAAAGCACTTTTACTTACTTCTCTTCTCATATATCTATTATAATGCTCTGAAAAGTTTTCTATATTTACTTCTTTTCTACCTTTATATTTCCCTTTAGATTTAGCTATGGCTATACCTTCTCTTTGTCTTTCAAGTAAATTGGCTCTCTCAAATTCATTTATGGCACCAATCATAGTTAACATTAATTTACCAGTTGGTGTAGATGTATCTAAATTTTCTTTAATACTCTTGAAATGTACTCCTTTAGCTTCCATGGTTTCAACTAATTCTAATAGATCTTTTGTACTTCTTGCTAACCTTGAAAAATCCCAAACAAAAATTGTATCTCCTTCTCTAGCAAATTCTAACATTTCTTTTAACTTTGGTCTATTGGTATCTTTAGCACTTATTTTTTCAGTAAACCATTTTTCTATGTTATATTTTTTTAATCCTTCTAATTGTCTTTCTTCATTTTGTTCTACTGTACTAACTCTTACATAAGCTATATTCATAATATAATCACCTCTTGACTATATTATAACTAATTGTAAATTTAAAATCAATAACTTTATTTGCATTTTGTAAAATAATTATTTTTTTAATTTTATTTTTACAATTATATATTAAAATGCAAAAGTAAATTTAAAGTGTACTTTATTTTTACAAAAATTATATTAAAAAATAGATAGTAGTCTAAAAATATATCTTACACGTTGATTTATCTACATTTTTTGAATTAATTGAGTTCTTCAAATATTTTTTTTGTCTAAATTTAATTTCCAGTAGATTTTTTATGATATTTTCCATTTTTTATGTTATTTTTCATTACTTATATATAATTCTGCGAAGTTATTAAATTTGAGTTTCTACTATATATACGCATTAAAAACTTTTAATCAATTTCGCTTATGCTTAAAAAGTAACATAAATTTTCAAAAAAAATTTTCAACTGGAAAATTAATTAAAATGAATTATCTAAATAATTAGTAGTTCCTTTTCTTTCTTCATCATGTAATCCTATATATCTTTTAGTAATTTCAGGAGTAGAATGACCTAAATCATCTTGAACAGAAAGTAAAGCATACATAGTATCTTTTTTATTTTTAAATATACTTTGATAAGTTAGATATCCATAAGTTTTTCTAAGTCCATGATTAGCAACACAGTAATTAATATCACATTCTTTAGCTGCATTATTAATTATTACTCCCATTCTCCTAATGCTTAAATGCTTTCTTCCTATACGTGAAGGAAAAATATATTCCCAGCTATTTTTATTTTTAATATATTCACTTAAAATTTCTATAGTGTTATCTCCTATTTCTACAACTCTTGGTTTATAATTTTTTCTTGTGCTATCTGTTTTTTTCTCTAAAATAGAAAATTTTCTTTGTTTAACAGCTTCTTTAACATCAGCTACAGTTAAATCAATAAGATCTGATGCTCTATAACCAGTTTTAGTTGCTAATATAAAATATATATAAGCTATTGGATAATTGCATTTTAAATAATTACTCATTTTTTTTAATTTTTGTATTTCTTTTATTGGCTTAGTAGTTTGTCCCATTCTTTCACCCCCTTCTTTGAAAAAATAAAAAGAACTATCATGACTTGATAGTTCTTAAACTTATAGTTAGTATTTAAAACGGTTATATAGTTGATGGCGGAAAGTAAGAGATTCGAACTCTTGCTAGACTTTAAGCCTACTAACAGATTAGCAATCTGCCCTCTTAACCAACTTGAGTAACTTTCCATAAAAACAGACTAATATATGTCTGTTTTTTTTAATTTTAATTTATAACAAAAGATTTTAAAAGAGGATAGTAGGAGAGTAAAGGAATCGAACCTTTGACTTATAATCTTATAGGAAAATGCTTTACCCATTAAGCTAACTCTCCATAATTTTAATAATTAATTTTTTTATTTAAAAGAATATCAGTTTCATAATTCTTTAATAAACGAGTAGTATTATTTTTATTGTTATTACTATAAAAACTATTTACACTAACTCTTATATTTTCATCGCCTTTTAATTTTTCTAATTTTAAAGCTTTATCAGCATTAATTAATTTTCTAGGCATATCACTAGCAAAAACATACTCACTTTCTTTTTTTAGAACAATATCTCCATTTATTTTAGTTTTATATGCACTTCTATTTTTTAATATTAAAGATTTATCACTAATAAACTTCTTTGATTCATAATCTAAAGCTCTTCTAACTTCTTTTCTTCCAGCCGCATTAATTTTATGCTCTTTCTTATACTCTTTAAAATTTCTTTGAATACATTTTTTTATAGATTCTGGAGTAGTTTTTTTATAAATGCCGTCTTTTAAATTTTCTTTAGTTATTATTTCAGCTATTTCTTTTGAGTTATATCCTGATTTATAAAGTTCTCTTATTATCTTTTTCTTTTTGCTGGACTTCATTTAAACTACTCTCCTTTCTCGTAAAAATGTATAGTTCACCCCAACCCATAAAAAGGGACATTTTTTTCATCGATACTTTTTCTAAATATTTTTATTTATGTAATATATATTAACATAAATCTACTAAAAAAAGAGTGCACAAATTCTGAACTATTTATGCACTCTTTAAGAAGTATGTTTGTTACTTTAAAATTACTTTTTCTAATTTAATTAATGCTGTTTTCTTTTTTTCATGACACCATCTTTCACTCAAAAACAAACTTTCAGCTATAAGTTTCCAACTCTGTCTACCCATACCTTCGAGATATCTTTCTTCTATTATTGCTCTTTCTTTTGTATCTAAGACATTCAGTGCATTATCTATTCTATTTATTTTTGATTGTAATCTTTTTATCTCACAATTTAAGCTAATGCCTTCCTCAATCTCTCTAAATTTTAGATCTTCTATATCTGCTTTCATAACTCTATAACTACTTAAAATTCTTTCCAATTCTTTTATCTTATGCATGTTTTCCCCCTAAATAATCTTTATCTGCCCAATTATATTTAATTCTAAGTTTTTAATATCAACTAACTTATAATACTTACTTGAGCCTTTCATTTCTTTAACTTCTATCAAACCAAGTTTTTCTAACTCTCTAAATACTCTATTTACATTTTGCTTTTTTAAACCAAGTAAACTTTTAATTTCTGATTGAGTATAATCTTTGCTTTTAAGTAAAAGTAGCACCTTATAGTGATACTTTCCAAGTTCTTTAATATTGGCTATATGTTCAAAATATTTCTTATCCATATCTTTTATTGAGTAATCAAATATAGTTACTTTAGTAATAATATTTGATTACTCTTAACTCCCACACTATTTTTCTATATCAATTTTCTCAAATTCAATAACCCATACCCAGTGATTAAATTCAAATAAGTTTGTCCAACCATTAAAAGTTTTAACATTTACTGTACTATTCCAAAGCTTTTCAAATGCTTCTCTAGGAGTTTTAGGCATCTTTTCCCATGTGTGCATATTAGGTTCAATATCATATTTCTTTACTAATCCCTCTTTAGTAAATTCTCTTATGCCCTCATTAAAACATTCTTGTTCTGTAATATCCTGCAATCTTTGAGCTCTTACAGATATTACTTTTAAAAATATTCTTGCTGCTTCTTTAGGCATATGAATACTAGGCATCCAAACCTCATGTTTACTGTGTTTTGCATTTCCCCAGTAAGGAAAATATTTTGGTTTACCATCCGCTATATATATAAATCCTTCTTCTCCATCTGGTGTCCAAGTATTAGCCCATGTTTCCCTAACATAAAGAATATCTCCAGCTTTGTAAGGTGGTTTAGCATAATGAACATTAGCTCCTTTTCCTCCAAAAGCAAGTTTTCCTAATTCCTTATCATCTGTTGGATATAAAACAAATCCTAAAGGTTTATATTCTTTTGGTATCTCCTCTTTGATAATTCTTCTAGTACAAGTCTTATTACCATCGAGGATTGCTCTTACCATTGCCGTGTTAAATAATATTGGTTTCATCCTTAATTTCTCCTCTCAATATTTCTACCAAATTTTAGCTATCACCTCTTTTAAAATGGAACACCTCCATCATCAATTAGTGTCATATCATCAGGCAATAAAAATGCTGAATTATTACTATTAGAGTTGTTACTTGAATCAATAAAATCAAAACCATCAACTACTACATAAGTTGTATATCTTCTTGTTCCATCTTGTGCATCATAACTTCCAGTTCTTATACTTCCTGATATACTAAATCTTTTACCTTTGGTTAAATACTGAGCTATAACCTCAGCTCTCTTTGAATAAGCTATGCAATTTATAAAATCTGCTTCTTGTGTACCATCTTCTTTCTTATAATCCCTATTTACTGCTAATGTAAATCTAGTAATCGCAGTTCCTGTTTTTGTGGTAAATCTCATTTCAGGATCTTTGGTTAGCCTACCAACTAAAACAACCTTATTCATTTTCTTGCTCCTTTTCTAAATTATTTTGCTAATTATTAAACACAAAAAAATTGTACATAAAATAAAAAATATTAAGTTCCAATTAATTTTTTTCATAAAATCACCTTAACCTCCTATAATTTTTAACTTGCTATATACATTTCCTTGACTTCTAGCTAATATATTAGATATTTCTTTTGCTTTTAATCCTTTAACATTCAATTCTCTTAAAAGCTTAATTTCTTTATCTTCCCATTCTATTCTCAATCTAGTTAATCCTAAAAATTTTACTCTTGCTTTAACACTTCCTTTACTTCTTCCAAGTCTTTCTCCAATTTCTTCATATGTTTCTTTTCTTAGTAACATCTTTAAAATTTCATCTTCTTTATTAGTCCATTTTTTAAATCTCTTTGCATTTGCTCTTCCTATTTTTCTTCTTTCATTAACCCACTTTGGTTCTTTTCCAAGTATATTTTTTTCAATGAAATAAAAATTTATATTTTCTTTATTTTTCTCAGCCCAATTCCAAAAATCTGATATTTTTATTAAATAATATTTTTGTTTCCTAAATATTATTTTTTCAGTAGCCTTTAATCCCTTTTTCTTAATCCAAGTTCTAACTACAGTAGCATGTGCTACATTGCAAACTTCAGCTAGTTCATTAGCTGTTAATTCCTCTCTACACTCTTTACTACTACCTAAATTCATCTTATTTTTTTTACTTATAATAGCTGCTGGACTTCTATTTAAATCAGCAGCTATGCTTTTAATTTTAATTTTTCCAAACCACTCTTTTAAAAACTCTTCTTCTTCTACACTCCATCTTTTCGCCATAACTATTAACCTCTTAAATCTTTAAATCTATAGTTATATTGCTCTCCTAGGAAAACAACCATATTTTTGTTAGAACGTTCAACTATTCTACCAGCTAGAGCACCATCTAATTGCTCTAGCATTTCAATGGTACATTCTGTAGAAATAATTGTAGTAAGGTTTTTGTAGTATCTATAATTTATCAATGGGTATATGTGCTTCATATCAATATCACTTAATGATGCTATGATTTGTCCATTTCTAACCTTATCTTTAAATAAATCATCTATTACCAATATTTCAGCTTCTTTGTATTTATCTAACAATGTAGTGTATTGTTCAAAATCTCTTGCTGAACCTTTTAACCCCATGATTGCTTCCGTATAAGGCATATAAATAACATGTCTTTTTTTATCTTTAAACAATGCAGCTCCAAGAGCAGTTGCCAAATGAGTTTTGCCTGATCCAGGTTGTCCCATAAATACAAACCAACTATGATCTTTAGTTTTATTAAAATTAAATATATAATCTATAACCTTATTCTTAGCATTTTCAGTTACCTTGTCATAAGGAGTGAATTCATTTATCTTTTTTACTTTACCTGGTTCTAAACCAAATTCTCTCCATGCTTTTTCAACATTATTCACAAGTCTACAACTACAAGGTCTTCCTATAGGTTGTAGATGCTCTCTATACTCTAATATAATTCCTGTGTCTTTACACTTAGAGCATTTATATTTAGATTTAGATTCCATTGATTTTGTTGTAGTCGTATTTAGGTTCTTTTCTTTCACACTGGCTAAAATTCTGTCTAGTGCTGCAAAAGTCATTTCTATTCACTCCTTTTTTATCTGTATAGTTTCCTTCCAATACCTTTATAAAATTGTTAGGCTTTACTAGCCAATCAAAATTTATTGTCCAATTTTTATCATTTTGTCCTTTAAGAAAACTACTGTTATTTATATTTTTAATAGCTTGTATAACTTTTTCTATTCCATACTCATTGATTCTTGCTTTTAAAGATTTATATCTATTTGTCCCTGCATTTACAGATATAATTTTTTGTAATCCTATAGAGTTCCATTCATCTATGACTCGTTGCACATAAGTGCTACTTAATATATCTTTAGATATATTAATAGAATCTCTTATAAGAGAATCTTTGTTAGGCGAATTTTGCCTAACCCTTAGGCTATTATTTCCTAACCTTAGGCAATTTTTGCCTAAGGTATTACTTATATTACTATTAACTAATTCATCTAATCTTATAGTTACATTTACATACGAAAATTTTCCCTTAACTCCATCTTTGTTAAAAATTAATCTTCTTTCTAAAAATCCATTATCACAATATGATTTTATTTTTGTTCTTAATTTTCTTGGTGATCCTATTATCGGTATTTGTTCTAATAAATATCCTTGATCTATCCATATAAAACGTTCTCCATCAATAATTTGAAACTGCATATTCTTACTGGAATACATATCTTTAATTACTGATAATATAAGAGCATCATCATTATCTAATCCTGCTTCTATCAACTTCTCCTGACTAAACCCATGTATTGTGTATTTCATTAATTAGACACCTCTTTTCTTAACTATTGCCCTAATTAATCTTCAATGTTAAAATTAAATTACAAATATTTTTTGTGTATTGATTGCTTTGGTCAGTATCAATACACACCCTTAGAGCTTCTTTATATGGCATACCATTTAGAGATAGCTCTATTATTTATTCATTTCAACTTTATCCATTAATTAGACCTTTCTAACTAGCATTTCTGCTTCATTTAAAATTTCTAAGAACTTACTTTGTGATGTTTTCTTTCCAAAACTAATTCTATTGAATCTTATATCATTCTCAACAATATTCAATATTACTTTAAAATCATAATTTGAATACTGTTCTTTTAATCTTTGAATAGCTTTTAATACCATATTCTTAATACTCCTTTTTAAAATTATGTTACATTGTATAGTAGGCTTTTCAGCCTAGAAGATTATTTCTTCTCTCTTGTTTCTCTAAATGCTCTTCTACAATTTTCTTCCCCATACATTTCAAAAAACTTCTTAACACAAAATTGAACATAAAACTTAACTATATAATCCTCAACTTCCTCAGGCATAGGTTTATCCAATACAAACTTAACTTCCTTAGCCATATCAATCCCTCCTTATAAAACTAAATTATGCTTGTCCTTTTTCTTTTGATACTAATAAGAGTTCAACTGTTTTTCAGCTATAACCCTTAGTTCAGCAGCTCTCTTCTCTAATTTTGAGAAAAATGAAACTATAACCTCTAATTCATCTTTTTCAGATTCATCAATTACTCCATCCTCAACTATTTTTAATAAAGTCTTTTGAATATTAGCACTATCATCTAATGTATTAGCTACTGAAATTGCAAATTTGTATAGATTATTAATATTCTCTGATTCAATAATTGGTGTAATCCTCTTTCCAATGGGACACTCATTACAACAATAATGATTTAAAAGTTCAGGTGCATTATATGCTTCTGACATAATAACAACTTTATCTACTGGTACTACTTTACAAAGGTCTAACTCATAATCAGTTAATGAATCTTTTGAAATTCCTAAAAATTCTGATGCTCCCTCCCTACTTGTAAACTTTGGATTAAATTCAGCTGCTTTCTTTCTTGCTATGCAATACATATTATTAGCTGCTTTTGTTGGTTGCTTTGCCATGTATTTTTTTCTCCTTTCTTGAGATAATATATTCAAGATACTTGAACTTAAATTATAAAAAATTTTTAATATCTATTTTATATAATTCAGATAGTATCTTTGCTTTTGATATTGAAAGATTTACCTTTCCATTTTCAAGCATTGAATATCCACTTTTACTACTATAGCCTAGCTTTAATGCTACTTCTTCCTGTGTATATCCATGTTTATTTCTTAAATCTTTTAATGAAAATTTCAAATCGCTACTCCCCTTTCAAGTTTCTTGAACTTTATATTTATATATTAGTCCAACTTTCTTGAACTGTCAACATTAATAATACAAAAAGTACAATTATTTTGAACTAAGTTTATTTAACTTTCTTTTTAAAGTACAATATAATTGGACTATTAATTAAGGAGATTTTACTATGGCTAATTTATCTACAAGAATAAGAGAATTGAGAACTGAAAAAAAAATTACACAATCTGAACTAGGAAATATTTTAGATGTTGGGAAAACAACTATTTCCATGTATGAAAATGGCAATAGCACTCCTGATGATGAATTAAAAAAGAAATTATCAATATTCTTTAATGTATCATTAGATTACTTAATGGGTACGTCAGATATAAAAGAATCTGCTGAACAACTACTTAAAGATAAATCAATGACTCTTGCTCTACATAATTCAAATGGTATAGATGATGAATTGCCTGATGAAGCAAGAAAAGAGATTGAAGATTTTATTGAATATGTTAAACATAAATATAAAAAATAAAAAGTGCTTATATCACTTTTATTTCGACAATACTATATGAATCTAAGTAATCAGGATGGTGAATATACTTGTTTGGAAATAGGTTAAAATCTTTAAGAAAAGAACTGAATTTAACACAAGCTCAACTAGCTAATATTTTAAAAATATCAGCTAGTACTATCGGTATGTATGAGCAAAATAGAAGAACACCTGATACAGAGACTTTACAAACATTTTCTAACTATTTCAATGTGTCAGTTGATTATTTAATAGGAAAAACAGATATAAAAGAATCTGCTGAACAACTACTTAAAGATAAATCAATTACAGTTACTCTACACAATTCAGATGGTATTGATGCTGAATTACCTGATAAAGCAAGAAAAGAAATTGAAGATTTTATTGAGTACGTTAAACATAAATATAAAAAATAAAGTGCTAATAGCACTTTTATTTTACCATCCTAATGTAATATTTTTGAATTAAATGAAAAGTATACAAAGAATATAATAATATTAAATTATGGAGTGATAATTTTATGAATAAATTCGGTGACAGATTGCGTCAACTTAGAATAGCTAAAGAACTTACTCAAGAAGAACTTGCCAACCAATTTGGTTTACATAAAACTAGAATTTCACAATATGAATTAAACAAACGTCAAGCTGATGATGAACTAAAAAAGAAATTCGCTAAATACTTTGATGTATCAGTAGACTATTTAATATATAACACTGAAATTAAAGAATCAGCTGATAAATTATTAAAATATAAATCAACACTAATTACTCTACATAATTCAAATGGTATAGACGATGAATTACCTGATGAAGCAAAAAAAGAAATTGAAGATTTTATTGAATATGTTAAACATAAATATAAAAAATAAAGTGCTAATATCATTTTTATTAAATTCAAGTAATGGATGGTGAGAATATAATTGTTAGGAAATAGAATTAAAAGCTTACGTGAAGAAAGAAACCTAAAGCAAATAGATTTAGCTTCTTATCTTAATATTGGAAGAAGTACACTCTCACAATACGAAAGTAATAAAAGAGTTCCAAGCGATGAAATAAAAAATAAATTAGCTGATTATTTTAATGTTTCTTTAGATTACTTAATGGGTAAATCAGATATAAAAGAATCTGTTGACCAATTATTAAAATATAAATCAACAACAATTGCTCTACATAATTCAAATGGTATAGATGATGAATTACCTGATGAAGCAAAAAAAGAAATTGAAGATTTTATTGAGTATGTTAAACATAAATATAAAAAATAAATGGGGGTAGATAGTTGAAATATTTAAAATTAAATATTAGACTAAAAGATTTAAGAAGTGAAAAAGGTGTGTTACAAAAAGATGTTGCACAAATTTTAAAAATATCTACAACTGCATATGGATATTATGAACAAGGAAAAAGATCGCCTGATCCTGAAACTCTTAATAAGTTATCTGATTATTTTAATGTATCTACAGATTATCTTTTAGGAAAGTCTGATATAAAGGAATCTGCTGACCAACTATTAAAAGATACATCAACACCAATTGCTCTACGTAATTCAAATAGTATAGATGATGAATTACCTGATGAAGCAAGAAAAGAAATTGAAGATTTTATAGAATTTATTAAACATAAATATAAGGTTTAATATAATGAAAGGATGTTATGCTATTGAATCATACTGAATTAAAAAATTTATTCAATAAATTTATAAATTATCAAAATATTAAATTTGATAAAGGAGATTTATTTGTTTTTAAATCTTTAAAAGATAAAAAAACTAAAAATCCAAATATCAATTTAAAATATAATATAATCAATGTTAAAATGTCTAAAAATGTAGTCATAGAAAATACTAAAAGATTATTATCTTATTTTTTGAGTAATATATTCAAAGATGACATTGAACTTCAACTTTATGATATAAATAATAGCAAAAAGGTTATTGATTATATGAATTTAGAAGATTTCGATTTTTCTGATACTAATATTGTCAATGGTATTTTAAATGATAATTCTAATGTAAATCATTATAAAATTTGTTATTTTATTAATGAATTAAAAAAAACTAAGGCTAATATAAAGAACACCTCTGATTTTGATACTATGCGTTATACATGTACTCATGCCCATACAAATGATGGCGATAATATATTTATTATAAATAAATGCAAGCCACTTATCAAAACCGAGAAAGCATATTACGTATATGAACCTAACGAGGATGATGATTGTGTTTCCGATTTTAAAATTATAAATAAAAATTTGTTTAAAATGCCCTATTACCCAAGTATGGTAATAATCAATGATTTATGTATTTTTATAGACGATAAAATCGAACTAATTTTTGGATTTGAAGATTTAAATAGAAAAGTTTGTGAAGAAACCTTAAGCTCAATAAAAAAAGACTTTATTCTTAGTGACACATCTACAACTAATATGGACAAACTAAGCAAGATAAAAAAACATTATAATCAATTTGCAGATTTTAACGATTCAAGACTTAAAGCACTATCTTTAAAAGAATCTAATGAAACAAAAGACTTTCTTATACATGAGTTAAAAATAAATCTTAATTTTAACGAAGAAGAAAAAAAACCTTATCTAGATCTTGATAAACCTGAAAAAGCTTCTATCTTTTTAGAATATATAACTGGTCATATAAAAAGAGAACCAGATTCTACCGAATTAGTATCTGTAGGTAAAAGTACGCCTTTAAATACATAAAATATTTTTGATATTCTCAATTATTTTAATATAATAAAATAAGAATAGAATATTTAGAATTAATTAAACTTATTGATTCTAAATATTCTATTCTTATATAAAATTATTAAATTTCATTTTTCTTTTTTATAAAAAATGAACCTTCCTGTTCGATTGCTATATAGCAATTATCTTTAAATTCAAATATATCTTCATTTGAAATTATAGTTGTATCATATTTATTTAGTATTAATGAGGTATTATCTAAATCTAATATTTCAACTGTACCTTCATATACTTTAACTCTTATAATATCGTAAATTGGATTGGTACTATATAAGTTGTTTTTTATATACATAAATCCCAATATAATCAATAAAAAAATTACAAATAATGCTTTTAACTCTGTATCCATACTTATTGTAGCTATTGGTAATACATTAGCTAATAAATAATTTGTAGTATTAGCTTTTTCTTTTTTTAAGTTACTAACACGAATATATTTTATTGAGCAGTCTATATTATTAATTATTTTTTTATAGAAAAAAATAACATAAATAGTTGAAATAACACAAATTCCTAAAGATATTTTTGACCATATGGATGGTGTTAAATATTTCATTCCCCAAAATCTATAATAATCATTATAATATTCAATAAACATATAAATACCAAATGGAAACATAGAAGATATAAATGAAGCTAATTTTAACATAGTTATATTAAACAATCTATATTCTCTTCTCATCGCTACCTCCTCATAATAAAGTATTTCATTTTATATTATATATTAAAATTCTTAAAAAATCAAGAACATATGTTCGACATTTTCATAAATAAATGCTACAATTATCCTATAAATAAATAAAATGGATGGTGAACTAATGAAAAGTTTAAGTGATATTTATAGTTTAATTGTAGATGAAAACATAGAATTAGAAGAAGTTTATTTTAAATCATCTAATATTGAAGGTATATATTTTAAAGTATCAGGAATGAATCCTATAATTGGAATCAATAAAGAACTACTTACTGATACTAGAAAATATATATCCGTATTAGCTGAGGAACTTGGTCACCACTTCACTTCCTCAGGGAATTTAACTTCTGAATGTATAACCTATACTGATAAGCTTAATAAAAGTAAACAAGAAAAGAAAGCTAGAATGTGGGCTGCTAACTTTTTAATTTCTGATGAAGAGATAATTGGAGCTTTACTCCACATATCAGGTACTTTAAGTGGATTGGCTTCCCATTTTTCTGTTACTGAGGAAATTATAAAATATAAGTTATTATCTATATATTTAAATGAAAATAAATATAATAGTACAAGGTTAATGCTTATGAGCAAGGAGGTAGCTTATGACTATTGCAATTTATAGTAGAAAATCAAAGTTTACTGGTAAAGGTGAATCTATTGAGAATCAAATAATTAAGTGTAAGAAGTTTATAGAATATAAATTCCATGATATCTGTGATGAAAATGATATTGAAATATATATTGATGAAGGCTTTTCAGGTAAGAATGAAAATAGACCTGAGTACCAAAAGATGATTTCAAGAGTTAAGAATAATGAAATTGATAAGATTATAATATATCAACTTAATAGACTTGGTAGAAATGCTAGGGATATACATAATACTATGGAGATGTGTACTGAGCTTGATTGTATTATATATAGTGCTACTGAGGGATTTGATTCTTCTACTTCATTTGGAAGAGCCGTAATAGGAATATTAGCTTCTCTTGCTCAACTTGAAAGAGATCAATTAGTAGAAAGAGTTAAGGATAATATGTACACTCTAGCTAAAACTGGTAGATGGTTAGGTGGTAATCCTCCCTTTGGATTTACTTCTACTAGAGAAGTTTATAAAGATGAAAATTTAAAAGAACGTTCTCTATCTATATTAAAGAAAGATCCTGAAGAATTTAAAATAGTAAAAATACTTTTTGATAAATATTTAGAATTAAAATCTCTATCAGCAGTCCACCATTGGGCATTAAAGAATAATGTTATTGGTAGATTTGGTGGTAAGTTTTCTAAAAGTATTCTTAAAAATATATTTGAAAATCCTGCCTATGTAAAAAGCACTCCTGAGGTAGTAAAGTATTTAGAATCTAAAAATTATGAAGTATGTGGCGAACCTAATGGTAATGGAATATTAAGATATGGTAAGGATAATAAAATAGCTGCAATATCTAGGCATAAGGGAATTATAGATGCTGATAAATGGTTAATGATTCAAGAAATATTTAAGGATAATTCAGAGAAAGCTCCTAGAATTGGCAAAACTAAAACTTCTCTACTCTCTGGAATATTAAGATGTAAATGTAGTGCTAGTATGAGAATAACTTATAGTTCTAGAGTTGTTGATGGTAAAAAACCTTATTACTATGTATGCTCTGCTAAAAATACATCAGCAGGAATTTTATGCAAGTCAAAAAATCTTAATGGCTTTAAAACTGACCAGGCTATAATTGAACAAGTAAGAAATATACCCTATGATAAAATTAAAAATGAATTTGATTTATTAATGCTTAATACTGATCCTAAAAACTTAGAGAAAGATATTGTTGATATAGAAAAACAAAGAACTAATATAAATGCTCAAATATCAAGACTTATTTCAAAACTTTCTTTAACTGATGATGAAGAAGTTTCAAAGATACTTTTAGATCAAGTTAAGGAGTTAAAAAATAAATTAAATGAGATAGATGAAAAGATACAAGCTACCAATGAATCTCAAGCTAATATATATGAATCACACCAGTTAATAAATGAAATGTATTCTAAACTTAAAGATTTTAATGAAAACTTTGATAATATGACTATAGAAGAAAAGAAGAATCTACTTAGAGAAATTTTTGAATATATTACATGGGATAGTGATACTAATACTATTAACTTTGGATTCAATCTAAAAAAAAACTTGATGAAGCTTTAGAGCCTATTTCATATATTCCTAGGTTTAAAAATTCTGTGTCGCATTTTAGTTCAAGTTGCCAAAGCAAAGATTGTTCAACCACTTACTGATACAATTACAATTCCTGAAGGTTTTTATGCTATAAAAAATATATCTAGAAGAGTTGTTCTAACTCAATGTTACGTTGTTCCTAATGAAATAAAATATCATGGTGGACATGGTGGCGGATATGGATATGATGCCCACCTTTTTGTAGAAGGATATATCTTAAAAAATGTAGAATATGCTACTCCAAGTAATAACCAACCACTTCCTGAGCCATGTACTGATTGTGTAGCAATGAGAAATGACTATAAAGATTTAACAGCTAAAATAGAATTTAGCTTATCAGTTCCAATTGAATTAATGAATGCTAAATATCCAGTTGATATAGACAAAGATGAAGCTGCTATATTAAAAGATTGCATGAAACCTTGTGATAAAGGATCAATGAGTGAATCTGATTGTGAAAGATTATATACTCAAGAAGTTAGATTACAAGAACCTTTTAAATGTGAACTAGATAAATATAAAATCTCAGAAGCTGTTATAAATAAAACTAACTGTTCTTTAACAAATCCTGAATTATATGATACTATAGTTGAAAAATTAACTTTAAAACTTGATATTGATATATTCCAACTTCAAGTTAAAAAATTACAATTAAAATAAATAACTAAATAAATAACTAAATAAAGAGTGTATAAATGCACTCTTTATTTATAATTTTTCTTTATTCTTTTGTTTTTTTAATTTTCCATTAGTTAAACGTCTCTTATTTCAATTTGCAATAATGTTATTACCCCCCTATAATTACAGATTTTATTCATACTATGATTCCGCATTTAAGAATTTTAATAAATTTAAATACTTACTTCCAAACATATCTACATCTCTTAACTGATCAATATTATATTCAAGTAACTTAATATAATATTTTTCATTGTTACCTTTTTTTTAATTAATATATCTCTCTATAAGAAACAAGTTTTCTGATGTAAATTTACTATCTATATCCATTCGAGTTATATTAAACATAAATTTATGTGTTTTTAAAGGATATAGTTTACTTAAATCTAATAATTTTTTTCAAATTTATATAATTCTATAAATTCATTCAAAATAGCTTCTCTATAATTAGAATCTTCAAACTGTACTTTATTAGTTAATTCAAAAAATCATTATTAGTTAATTCAAAAAAATCATTTTTTATATTTAAATCACAAAAATATATTTCAGGTATTTTGGTATTAAGTTTAGTAACAACATCATACATAATATATTTATCCCAATCTAAACTTTTATCATCATTTACCTCAATATAATATTAATCCATATTATTACTTACAGTTTCAAGCCAATCTTTTTTACTATCAGCATATTTATAGAACTAATATCTGATGTAATAATTAATAAAAAACTTGAAAATTCTATTATATTTTTAAAAAGATTATTACTATCTTGTATTCTTTTACTCATTTAACCACCCCAATGATTAATTATATATTATCGCAATATCAACCTCAACACATTGCAAATAATACATATTGTGTGTATGAAATTTTGGCTAGTATAAAGAAAGATTTTTACATTAAGCACGGTTATGAAGTATTTGGTGTATTAGATGATTGCCCCAAAGGACATAAAAGATATTTTTTTAATAAAATATTTAACTCTTTATCTTTACCTATATAATCATTTACATTTTATTTAAATTTATTTTAAAATATGATACAATTATTCAAAAGGAGGCTGATTTTATGGATTATTTTTATGGATTTGATTACATTTCAAGTAATTTTTTGATATTCTTAATTTTTTATTTAATAAGAGTTTATCCTTCTTATGTTATGGCTAAAAGAGCTAATTTGAAAAATTCTTGGATGATGCTTGTACCAATCCTTGGAGAATTACAAATACTTCATCTAGCAGGTATGTCTTATTGGTATTTTATTATTACATTTATACCTATTTTAAATATTATACTTGCTATAATTGTATTCTATAGAATTCTTAAGAATTTTGGATTTGGTTTATTGGCTACTATACTAGGTATAATTTTCTCATTTATAGCATTTATAACATTCTGGTATATAATCCTAGCTGATAAAAAGTTTGTAGGATCAATACCTAATGAATATCAAAAATCAATTTGGTAGGGTAACTTATACCCTACTCTTTTTATATGTGTAATTATAACCAAAATGCTTCTAATCTCATTTACTCTATTCTTTTTATACAAAATATTGACTAAAATCAAATTTTTTAATATAATTAAATTTATACAACTAATATATTTAGTATTATATTAGTTTTAAAACTAAATATAGCGAGGTGATTATATGTTTAGACAGTTAGACGAATGTTTAACTAAGCTAATAGTATTAGTATTAGCTTTATGTATATTAAAAAGCCTTTAATTTTTATATTAAAGATTATTAGGATAGATATAAGTTATCTATTCTATTGGTAATATACAAAGTAATTAAATAAACATATATTCTCACCATTTATTATAAAGAATTGTTTTTAACAATTCTTTTTTTATGCCCTAAAACTGCATATTCCATTAAAAAAAATACATTTTTTCCATTTTCAACTTATATAAATTGATTAAATAACATAAATTTTGCTATTTTTACTCTTTAATTATTTATTTTTAGATATATAAAATAATTAAATAAAGAGTGCATAAATGCACTCTTTACCTATTTATAATTTTTTCAAAAGCTATTCTCTTATCTCCATTTTCTAAATATATTATTCCACATCTTTTAAATCCATTATTTATAAGAGCTTTTTGCATAGATAAATTATCCTCATGGGTATCTATCTTTATACTATTAATATTATTCATAGTTGATAATTTAGAAGCTTCACAAAGAATTTTTCTAAAAATGCCTGTCCCCTTAAAATCATCATGAACAGCTACTCTATGCATTACAATATATTTATTTTTAGTAAGCCACTCCCCTCCAAATATGTTGTCATAAGTATTTTCTCCAGAAAAACAAATAGTGGAAGTACCAACAATTTTATCATTACTTATTAATATATAACTTTCTCCTTTAGCTATATCTTCCTTTATAACCTCTTCATTTGGATAGCCATCCTGCCATTGGTTAACACCCTTTAATTTTAAATATTCTTTAGCTTGATTAATTAAAATCATAATTTCTTTAATATCTTGATAATTAGATTTTCTAAACCTCATAAAATTCTCCTACACAATATGTATTTATGAATATTCTATATGAATACAAAAACACTGTCTAGTTTATTAAGGTATATTTTTTTATTTATCATATTTGTCTTTCTTTCAAAGAAGTTTTAATTTTAAAGACAAAATAACTTCCAAAAATAATTGTGTAAAATATTATCTTACTAAAATGTATATTTGGTTTATTAAATAATAAAACCATAACATGTAAGTAGATTAACAAATAAAAAAGATATGCCCACCTTTGTATTTTTCTCCATTTTCTTGCCATCATTTTCATCCTAATGTTTTTAAAAGATGTTATAAATAAGGGAATCATTATTATAAATGCTAATCCACCTAAAATATATCCTAAAATTAAAACTTTAACATTAGAACTATCTACAGGCATTTTATGAGAATAAAATTTAATATGTGGAATTATTAATAAAGATGCTAAAATTGAAAATTCTGGTCTTATTTTTAATAATAATTTAGTTAAATTCCATTTTTTATTTAATATTCCACCAATCATAACTAATATAAATAAAAACATACTTATATTTCCACTAATAAAAATTTTTTTGATTATGTCCATAACTTCCCTCTAAATTTAAATATTTTTGAAATTGAATTTACTCATATATATATGTATTTTCCCCCTGATTAAATGTTATTGAAATTCATTTTCATCAAAATATTACTATAATCTATTTTTAAAGTCAATTAAAATCTATTTACTTTTTATTTTTCTTAATATTATTTATAATCTTAAAAACTAAATAACTTCCGAATACCAATGTATAAATTATAACTTTACCAAATGGTATAACCTTTCTACTTAATAGTAAAACCATAATATGTACATAAATTAAAAAGTAAAAAAGATATGACCATCTTTGAAGTGATTTCCACTTTTTAGCTGTCATTTTTACTCTTATCTTTCTAAAAGAAGTTATAAATAAAGGAATCATTAATAAAAATGCTATTAATCCTAAGATCATAGATAAGAAATAAAATGGCGCTAACGCTTTTCCATCAATTAACTTTGATATAAATTTATATGTATATAATATGCAGTGAGGTAATATTAAAATAGACGCTATAATTGCCATTTCTGCTCTCACTCTTAATAAATTCTTAGTTACTTGCCATTTTTTACTTAATGCCCCTGCAAACATTACTAATATAAACAAGGCTGTGCTTACATACCCTTTTATAAAACTCCTCTCTAGTACATACATAAATCCTTCTAATTTAAAGCCTGTACTAATTTTAAAGAACTCATAAAATATTATTAATACAGCAATTATTGAAGATAATAAATAGAATTTTGTTGCTTTCTGTTTTAAAATTGAATTTAGTCCTAATACTAAAATTGTTGTTGCTATAAGTGAATAAATTATGTAATCCATATTTCCTCCTTAATTGTAATTGAAATTCATTTTCACTAAAATAATACTATAATATATTTTTAAAGTCAATTAGAATTTGTTTAATTTAGCTTTAATTTTTAAAAAAAATTAAAAGAAGTGAAAGAATTTTTACAATTCTTTCACTTCTTAAAAACTTAAACTAATTATATTTATTTACTATCTCATTTAAAGTCTCTAAAATAATAATTAAACTATCTATTTTTATAAGATTTTTCTGATATAGCTCTTAAGATTAATCCTAATATAGTAAGTATTATTGGTCCTCCATATGTTTTTATTATAAGTAAAATAGCTTCTTTCCCTGAACTTCCTACTATGTCTTGAAGTCCTGCTCCAAAGAAACCTGCACATGAAAGAAATAAAGCTATTCCAGCTACAGTATATGCTAAAATATCAGACTTAAAAAATTTAAATTCTAAGTCTTTATTGTGTTTTCTAAATGATATGAAAGCACATATTAAAACTACATATGGAACAACAACGGCTAATGATGATAAATCAGTTAATAATTTAAAAAAGTCGTTTACTGAACCTATTCCAAATAGAGGAATTGAAATTAATATTACTAATATAATACATTGAGTCCAAAGTGCATTAACAAGAGTTCCATCTTCTCTTTTTTTAGTTAAAATACTTGGAAATGTTCCTTCTGGAACTTCACTAAACATGGCTCTTATTGGTGACTCCATCCAAATTACATAGGCTGCAATTGATGTTATTAAATTTATTGCTGCATATATTTGTACAACAACCTTACCACTTATTCCAAAGTTGTTTGCTAATATATAATAAACAACATATCCTGCATCTTGTATTCCAGCTTTACTTAATACCTTAGGTGATGCAATAAGCTGTATTGCTACAGAGCCTAATATATATGATAAAGCTACTAATGCTGTAGCAATAACCATAGCCCTTGGAAATGTTTTTTTAGGATTATCAGTTTCCATTATATAAGTACCTGCAACTTCTGATCCTGAAACTGCTAATAATAGCCATGAGAATGTTGAAAAGTAACTCACATTAAAATCTGGCATTATATTCTGTGGTGTAAATTCTGTTGCAGATGGTGTTCCTAAAAAATATCCTACAATTGCCATAACTATAAATATTACAGTTGCTGCCAATGTGAATTTACCACCAAAATCGGCAAGTTTTGAAAATTTACTTACCCCTATTGTTGCTATATAAGTCATAGCTATACATATGAATATTGATAATAAAGGTAATAAATATGCATTTGAATCTGTAAATATATTTCTTCCTAATATAGCCCATGATGCAGCTACTGGTATTCTTGAAAATACCATTTGTAAATAAAATAATATTCCTATAAAATAAGTCCAAGTTCCAACAAATGCCCATTTTTCTCCCAAAGCTTTGTTTATCCAGGAATATATTCCCCCCTCTTTATCTTGGTTAGCTGATGCCATCTCAGCAATAATCCCACATAAAGGTAAAAAATATAATATTGAGACTATCACCCAAGAAGGAATAGCAGCAGGTCCTAAATAAACTGCATTACTTGATATATTTGTAAATCCAAAAGTTGGCACAAATATAAGCATTACCAATGCCCATAACTTTATTTTTTTATTCTTTCCCATTCATAATCCTCTCTTCTGTATCTTTAAACTTAATTAATCATTTGTTAACCATTCTTTAAACTTAATTAACTATTTGTTAATTATTCTTTCAAAAAGAAATTATATCATCTAAGAAATAAACATACAATATATTTTTGTATATTTATTCATAAAAATTTATTTTTATGAATTTTAATATAATTTCAAAAGTTAATTTTAAAGCTTATAAATAGCTAAAATACTTATTATACTTGCAATTTTAATACATACACCACAAATATAAAAATATACATATATGCATATTTTTATATAATAAATATGTTCAAGAGGCATTAAATTTTTTTAATATATTTCCTACTTTAAAATGTTTTATAGTTATATATTTTAAAGTCTCTTAATAATTTTGTATCAAAATCAATTTAGGTTTATTTTTCTTCAAGTTCTTTGCTTATTTTTTCTAAACTCTCCTCAATACTATACATACGCTTCCCAATATTTCTTAACCATTTAATAAATTTAATAATAAGTAAAAATATTCCTATTAACAATCCAAAATTTATTAATGTGGCAATAATTCTCATTATATCAAATTCCATTTTAAGTCCCCCTTTATCACTATTATATTAACTACTAATATAATAATTTATTTAAAATTGTTTTTCAAATAAATTTGTTAAATAATAAACCTTTTTAATTCGAATTTATTAATTAAATATAAAAAAACTCTAAATTATTTTATTTTTCACCATTAAAATTTATTATTTTTCATTTAAAAATTAATGCACACTCTAACTTTTTCCTAAACATTACACAGACTTTTTTCCACATTTGTTTTCCACTGATAAACCATTGTATTTAAAGACTTTTACTATCATTTGACATGATTCTTCCTTTGATATATAGTTAATTTTAATTGGATTTTAATTTATTTTTTGTTTATTTTTATTTTAATTTTTAATCTTGATAGAAAAATAACATAATAAACTATGAAAAACTATTTTTTAAATTGGGAGGATACAAAAAAAATGCATAGCTTAAAAAATGATTACAGTGAAGGAGCTCATCCTAGAATACTAGAAGCATTAGTTGAATCAAACTTTTCTCAAGAAGAAGGTTATGGATATGATGTTCATACTAAAAATGCTGTTTCTAAAATAAAAGAACTTTCAGAAAATGAAAATATAGATGTACATCTTATATCAGGTGGAACACAAACAAACTTAATTGCAATAGATGGATTCTTAAGATCTTATGAAGCTTGTATATCACCTAATACAGGACATATTGCAGTTAATGAATGTGGAGCTATAGAATACACGGGTCATAAAGTAATAACTATAGACTGTGAAGAAGGAAAACTTAATCCTGATTTAATTGAAAGTTTATTAGAAGAATATGATAGTGAGCATGTCCTAATTCCAAAGTTAGTTTATATATCAAATCCAACTGAACTTGGAACTGTTTATAATAAGGAAGAAATGAAAAACCTTTATGATTTTTGCAAATCAAAAAATCTTCTTTTATATGTAGATGGTGCAAGACTTGGCTCTGCACTTTGTCTTGAAAACTCTAACCTTTCACTTAGTGATATGGTTAAATATACTGATGCCTTTTCTATAGGTGGTACAAAAAATGGTGCTCTTTTAGGAGAAGCCTTAGTTATAAAAAACGATGATTTAAAACCTAATTTTAGACATAATATAAAACAAAAAGGTGCCCTTTTAGCTAAAGGAAGATTACTTGGAATTCAGTTTGAAGAATTATTTAAAGATGGATTATATTTTGACCTTGCATCTCATTCAAATAAAATGGGACAATATCTTGCTAAAGGTATTAAAAAATGTGGTTGTTCTCTTTTAATAGACTCTCCAACAAATCAAATATTCCCTATTCTTCCAAATGAAGTTATTGAAGAGCTAGAAAAAGATTATCTTTTTTACAGATGGACAAAAGTTAGTCCTACTCATTCTTCTATAAGACTTATAACATCATGGGCAACTAAAGAAGAAGAAATAGACAAATTCCTAGAAAAACTTAATTTACTTATGAATGAATTTTAATATAAATAAAAAGGTGATGCCATTAAGCATCACCTTTTTTTTTATAAATCTACTATTTTACCTGTTGATATATAATCTATTTTGTCTCCTAATTTTCTTTTTAATATTTTATAAGGGCTCATACCTGTGCAATGACATGTATAAAACTTAGTATCTCTTTTATCTAAAACCTCTGCTAGTTCATCAATAAAAGTTTCACTTTCACATCTTCCTGTTGATTGATTTACCAAGTGGAATCCACTTATTACACAGTCTAAATCTTTCCCAATTATATTTTGGGCTTTATCTAATATATTTCTTATATCATTGTGAGCACATCCACTAAATAATAAGGATTTATTCCCCTCTTTTACAATTAGATTTTGTTCATGTGAAAAATCATCTTCTAAATAAAGTCCATCAACTCTTTTATATAGATCCTCATTAAATTTAGAAATATTATGGTTTCTCTCTATTTTTGAGAAAATATACAATTCATCATCAATTTCTAAATCTCCATCAACTAAAACTATTCTTTTATTATTCTTTAATTCTCTATCTAATCCTATATACTTTTTAAATGATCCTAAAACACTATAGTATTCATTAAAAGCCTCTTTATTTACATATATACTAGCTTTATGGTTTACACTTAAAAATTCTTCTAAAGCTCCACCATGATCAGAATGTCCATGTGATATTATTACAATATCTACTTCTTTTAAATCTACTCCTAATTTTTTTGCATTATCTAAAAGCACTCCTTTAGGACCTAAATCAAATAAAATACTATGTTTATCTGTTTTTATATGAAATGATAATCCATGTTTATTCTCTAAATCACTAGATATTTTTGTGTTTTCTACTAAAGTTGTTATTCTCAAAATTCCCATCTCCTTTTGTTAAGTTGACCGCTTTTTTGTTTAATACCTTTTTAAAATTATATTACCTTGATTACTCCTTTATATTATACCACTTTTTCTGTAAATTTAAATATTGTAACAACATTGTAAAAATTTATTTATTTTGTCAATATATTAGTTACTTTTTAATTAAATATATAATTCATACAAAAAGGTATAAATTTATATCTATATCTTTTTTATTATAAACTATCTTCTTCTCATAAAGCTCAGTTTATAATAGTCTCATCAATTTAAATAATACAGTAATTTCTTTATATGTAATATAACTTCTAATAATTAGACTATATACTATTAAAATGATATAATATTAAGATATTTTATAAATACTAATGAAAAAAATAGTTCTATTTATGAACAAATACTAAGGAGGATTTTATGTTTAAAGTTAATAAGGAAAAATGTATTGCATGTTCTCAATGTATAAAAGATTGTCCAGTAAATGACATAAAACTAGTTGATGAAAAAGCGAATATAAAAAATAAAAACTGTATTAAATGTGGACACTGCATTGCTATTTGTCCTACAAAAGCAGTTTCAACAGATGATTATGATATGGATGAAGTTAAAGAATTTGATAAAGAAAGCTTCTCTTTAGAACCAGAAAATTTACTAAACTTTATAAAATTTAGAAGAAGTGTAAGAAGATTTAAAGATAAAAAAGTTGAAAAAGAAAAAATTGAAAAAATAATAGAAGCTGGTAGATTTACTCAAACTGCTGTAAATAGCCAAGATGTTTCATATGTTGTTATTACTGAAAATTTAGATAAATTAAAAGATATGGCTTACGAAAGCTTAAAAGCTAAGGGAGAATATATACTTAATCAAAAAGAAGAAAATAAACAACTAAGAAGATACGCTTTGATATGGACTAAGATGTATAAAGCCTATAAAAATGATCCAATAAAAAATGATAGATTATTCTATAATGCACCTCTTGTTATATTAGCCTTTTCTAACCATGACTTAAATGGAGAGCTTGCTTCCTCTAATATGGAACTTATGACTAATGCTTTAGGTCTTGGAACATTCTTTAGTGGTTTTTTACAAATAGCTGCTGAAGGTAATAAAGAAATGATGAATCTATTTGGAATTAAAGACAAAAAACTAAAATCTTGTATGGTTATAGGATATCCTGCTGTTACTTATAAGAGAACAGCTCCAAGAAAAGAAGCTGAAACAAATTGGATTTAGCAAAAAAATAATAAACTTGACGATTCTATTGTAAATCATATAACCACTGCTTTTTCTTAAAAATAGTCACTCTAAAATAATTTATGAGTGACTATTTTTTGTTTAAGCTTTCTTTTTCAATCTTTGTTTTAGTTCCTTAAGTTTTTCAAAGGATGGATATGGATTTTCAGAACTCATTACTTTATTTAAAATAGCTAAAGCTTTCTTATACTCTCCTCTTTTTTCATATGCTAATGCCAAATAATAAAGATATATTGTATCTTCTTCATAAGAATTTATTAATCCTTTATAATAATCAACTACATGTTTATAATATTTTTTATCATATTTATCAGTCTTTTTAAGTCCACTATTTTTAATATTATATATATCAACTCTATAAGCTTTATCCACATCTTTTATCCAAAGTATTAACTCAAAGTTAGAACCATTATTTATATCTTCTAAATACATCTTAGAATAGAAGTACTCATTATTCTCAAAAGCTTTACAAAGTTTACCCCCTCTTAAAGTTAGAATATATAATTTGTTTATATCCTCTTCAACCTTAAAACCCGCAAACACATAAATATTAAGGTCAATTTTCTTAATCATAAGATCATTTAAGTATTTTAGATTTTCTCTAAAACTAGATTTTAAAGAATATCCAAACTCCCCCTTCTCCATGAAAGATATATAACTATTTTCACCTAAAGTATAAGGAACCAACACCCCCTTGCAATTTTTACCCAAATCAACTTTTCTTATAATAGCTTTATTACTATTTTCCTCTTTAACAAAATTAACCTCTTTTGGAAGTTTATTAGCTATATCTCTTGGTATTTCAACTTCATTTAACATTTCCTCTTTTAAGCTTCTTCCCTCATTAAATCCTCTTTCTATTAAATCATGTTCATAATCCTCTTTATTATTTTTATAAAAATCTATAAATAGTGAATCCCCTGTTTTGCTTGTTTTTTTAATTCTAAAGTCTTTACTATTTTCTTCTATTAAATTTTTATTTTTCATATCATTTAATTCTTTACTATTCCCTCTAAAATTAAAATTTCTATTCTCCTCTTCCCTTTCTTTATTTATATTCTTTATATTTTCTCCAAATTCAAAGGAGCCAATTGTAGCTATATTAATTTTATTATCTAAAAGAGTAATAAGACTTTCAATAAATCCAATAGTATCCGCATTAGATACTCCAACTACTCTTTGTCTAATTAATAAATAATAAAATTTATTATAAACAGTCTTTATGGGAAAAGCATTGTTTATTGCAGAAACTGTTGGAAGATTATTTTCTTTTACTCTTCCATTTTCATCATAGATTATGTCTAAATAAACTTTAGGCTTATTTCCTATATAAAAGTTAAACTTCTCATTTATTGATTCAGAATATACCTCTACCATAGTGTTTTCTAAATATCTGGCTTTAAAATCATATTTCTCAAAAAACATATTGGGATTAAAAATCTCATTTAATTTTCCATCCTTATAATTATATATAGAGGCAATAGCAAATCCTCCTGTTCCTCCATATGCACCTCTAACCATTATTTCATCAATTTCATCCCCATTAAAATCGCCTAAAAACAATTCTAAGTTATATCCTCTATAAGGTATTTCACTTTTAATTTCAGCACCACCCTCTCCAGGGCTTATAACTACCTCAATGTTTTCTATATACTCACTTCCTTTTTGATAATATTCACCTAATAAAATAACCTTATCTGTACTATACTTCTTTATTACATTACCCACTTTAACATCCAATATGGTTTTATTATTTAAATTAGTCATAAAATTTTCTCCATTATTATTGTTTACTATATAATATTTTTCTTAAAGTAAAAGGTTATAGCCTAAGGAAATTTTTAATATATTTTACTTTTCTAAAATAAAAAATACCCTATATACTTAGGGTATTTAGAAATTTTATATCAATTAATCTTGTTTTTTCTTTTTAAATTTTTTAATTATTATTTTCTTTATACTCATTTAATGCCTTTTCAACAAATTTTTGTCTTTCCTTAGCTAACTTTAATCCACTTTTAGTTTTTAAATCATATCTACTTGGTGCTTGTGGAAGACCTGCAAGAAGTGTTGCTTCATTATATGTTAAGTTTTTAGGGCTTCTATTAAAATATCCATTTGAAGCTTCCTTTATTCCTGTATATCCTGAACCAAAATATATTGAGTTTACATATAATTCTAATATTTCTTCCTTTGAATACTCTCTTTCTAGCTGAAAACTAAGAAAAATTTCCTTAATTTTTCTAGATAAACTTCTTTCATTGCTTAAGCAAAGATTCTTTGCAGTTTGTTGGGTAATTGTGCTTCCACCTTCTCTAAGTTCCAAAGCTTTTATGTCATTCACTATAGCTCTTGCTATCCCTTTAAAATCTAATGCTCCATGATTATAAAACCTATTATCCTCTGTTGCTACTACTGCATCTAAAAACTCTTTATTTACATCTTCTATCTTTACATAATTTGGATTTTCTCTTAACACTTCTACTTTTTCATTTAATATGTCTTGTCTATAATCCTTTTTAAATATTGAACATCCTACAAAAAAAGTTGAAAATAAAATAGTTGTTATAATTATCAAAAAAACGTTTATTCTTTTTCCTATAATAGGTTTCATAAATTCCTCCTATTAGATTCATATAACTAATACTAGTTTTACAAATCTTTTATTTAATTATAATTATACATAATTAATACTAAAAGTATTATTCAAACGCCTTACTTTTTCCTTTCAATTTTGTAATAAAAACTTCAATAATGCTACTCAATTTAATTTAAAATAATAATTATTGTCACATTTCGTTTGATTTTTAAACTCTAAAATAATAAGACATTGATAATCTTAATTACCAATGCCTTAAGTTTTATTTTATATATTCATTCAAAAATTTATTAATAGTTTCCCAGTAAAGCTTCGGATTAACTTTACTTGATTTAGCATGTCCAGCACCCTGAATTATTAACTTTTCCTTTGGTGAAGCTTTAGAGTTATAAAGTTCATTTATCATATATGCTGGCACAAATGTATCCTTTGACCCCTGTATAAATAATGTAGGTGTTTTTGATTTCTCAACTTGTTTTATTGAAGAATCATCTGTTATCCAATATCCAGCTCTTATTCTTGTTACAATGTTAGCTACATATAAAATAGGAAATGCTGGTAATCCAAACAATCTCTTAATCTGATAAGAAAATTCATCCCAAGCACTTGTATATCCACAGTCTGCTATAATAGCCTTAACATTGCTTGGTAATTTTTCTCCTGAAACATTCATCACAGTTGATGCTCCCATAGATACTCCAAAAAGTACAATCTCAGCATTTTTATTTTCTTTTATTATGTAATTTATAAGATCTATTATATCAAAACGTTCGTCCCATCCCATTCCAATATAATCACCTTCACTTTTTCCATGCCCTCTTAAATCAGGAATTATAACATTATATCCCATATCAGAAAATTTCTTAGCATATGAAGCTGTTTTCTTCCCTTCTGATGAATAACCATGAACAGTTATTACCCACTTGTTAGAATCTGGTTTTTTTATAAGATAATTATGAAGTTTTAATCCATCTTTTGATGTTATATAAAGATTTTTATATCCACTTTGTTCTTCTAACCACTTTTCACTTGAAATACTTATTGGACCGCTTGTCCCTTCCACAGTAACAACATCATTACTTTTTTTTGTAGATGCAAAAACCATGTCTTTTGAAGTATTTGGATTTATAGCTAAGTTATATAGGTAATTGCCACCAAAGCCTAAAGCTAAAGTTAAAAACACTAGTATTCCAACTAATATTCCACATATCCACTTTTTTCTCTTACTCCACTTATTTTTCTTTTGTTCTTCTACTATTAAATTTGTATTACTCATATACTCTCCTTTTTTATAAAAGTTAATAAGTCACATTTTACCATAATTTATTTTGATTTTCAAATATTTTGTATTGAAAACATTTAAACCAATAAAATCAGTTTAAATATAAAACTAAAAAATTATAGTATAAGAAAAAATTTAAATGTTAAAAGTGGTTTTAAATTTATTGTAATGTTAAAATATAAAAGCACATAATTTACGAAAGATGGTGTTTTTATGAAAGCAAATTTTTTTATACCTAAGTATATGATTGATTTTAGATGTATAGGTCCTGATTGTACTGATACTTGTTGTGCAGGTTGGGATGTAAATATAGATGAAACTACTTTTAATAAATATGAAAATAGTAGTGGAAAACTTAAATACTTGGTTAAAGGGAAATACTTTAAAAATCCTAACTCAGAAGACCCTTTTAACTATGGTTTTATGAAAATCACAGAGGATAAAAAATGTCCTTTTCTTAATGAAGATCTTCTTTGTGATATTCATGGAGGATGTGGGGAAGATAATCTTTCAATAACTTGCAAGAGATATCCTAGAGTTTTCAATATTATTGATGATATTTATGAAAAAAGTGGAATTACTTCCTGTGAAGAGGTATGTAGGCTTGCTCTTTTAAATAAAGATAAAATGGAATTTGTTGAAGTTGAAGAAGAGTTAGCTGAAGAGACAATTGAAATAAGAAGAGTTATTGACACAGAAGCCTTTGAAGGAACAGATAGCTTACTTCAATATTTTTGGGATATAAGAGTTATTTCCATTGGAATTATGCAAAACAGGGAGTTTTCTATTGAAGATAGATTGCTAATCCTTAAAGGATGTTATTCAGAATTAGAGTCTCTAAAAAGACAAGAAAAATTTGATGAAATCGAAGAAATCTTAGACTTAATTTCAAGTGATAAATTTGAACTAACAAAATATATTAATAACAAAAACTTATTTACTCTTTCAAATTCATATTTCAATAAAATACTTAGTAAAGAGCTTTGTGATAATCTTATAGGAAACAGAATAAAGTCTTTAGTTACAAATTTAAGAGAAATTATCACTGATGATTTCAAAAACATAAGTAATCCCAATATAATAGAAAAGTTAGAATATAATTTTTCAAATTATTCTTACATAATTGAAAATTACTTAGTAAATCAAATTTTTAAAGATATAATACCTTTTAATAAAGGAGAAAATATAACTAAAAGTATAGACTACTTAATAAACCTTTATAAATTAATTAAATCTTATATAATATTATACTCTGCCTATGCTAAGATAGCTATTTCAGAGAAAGAAATATTAAAAGTTATTCAAGCTTTAAGTAAGGATACAGAACATACTAAGGTTTTTAAAAACATATTAAAAGATTAAATATAAAGTTCTGTTTTAACAGAGCGTTGATTTTAGCCATCTAGTAAAACCTAATTAATTTTAACCAAAAATCAAAATTTAAAAAATAAAGCTAAATATAAAAAGATAACTAGAATTTTTGAGAATTTAAGTGAATTTTTTTACGCTTATTAAAACTTCTCTTCTAGTTATCTTATTTTTATATTAATTTTTATTTTCAACTTATATTTTCTTTATAATATGTAGTTACTGTAAATTTTACTCTATTAAAGTTGACCTTTGTTTTTAACTTATATATTCTATATCTTTAGCTTACTAACTTCTTCTACAGAGGTTATGTTATTATTATTTATTAAATTAATAGCTATATCATTTAAATCAATAGTCTGAGGAACATCAATCTTATATAAATAATCACTATTAGATAGTGATTTAATATTAATTATTCTTATCCTTTCTTTATCAAAGTACTCTTTTATATAATTAGCCGCCTGAATATTGTCTACCATTGATATTTTAATATTAAAAAATTTATTATTTATAATAAACCTATTTTCAAACTTTTTAAGTGCAACAAGCACAATAACTATGCTTATCCCACTTAATATACTTACTCCATAAAAACCCATACCAATTGCAATACCAACACATCCAACAGCCCATATTGAGGCTGCTGTTGTCAATCCTTTAACAGACCCTTTGGTTTGAATTATTGTTCCTGCACCTAGAAATCCAATTCCTGATATTACTTGACATATAACCCTTCCTGAATCAACTGCCAAAACTCCCTTTAATGCTTCATTTGCTAAAACTCTATTTCCAATATAGTATCCTAATTGAACTTGTATAAGACCTGCAACAGTAGCACCTAAACAAACTAATACGTGAGTTCTAAATCCTGCTGGTCTGTTCTCATACTCTCTGTTATATCCTACTATACCACCAATTAAGATTGCTAAAATCAATCTAATACCTATATCTGATAGTCCCATTTTTATCCCCTCACTTTTTAATCATTTATATAATTGTTTGCATATTTATACTAATAACTTGCAATATCAGAAGCTAAAAATAAAAATGCATCAGGCAATCTCATAAGCTTCTCCAAATCGTCCTAAAAGAACTAGTTTAAAGCATAGCCTTAACTAAAATGAAAAATCTACTTTATATTATTTTTAAATCATCTTATTAAGCTTTCTAATTCTTCAATTTCTTTTTTATCTATATATCTCCATTTTCCATATTCTAAGTTATCTAATTCAATATTAACTATTCTAACTCTCTCTAACTTAACAACATTATACCCAAAAACCTTGCTCATTCTTCTAATCTGCCTATTTAATCCTTGTGTTAAGATTATTGAATATGTGTTTTCATTTATTCTTTTAACTTTGCAAGACCTTGTAACTTGTCCTAGTATTTCAACTCCACTTTCCATTTTTTCTATGAAGTCATCATAAAAAGGTTGATCTAATGTTACTATATATTCTTTCTCATGGTTATTTTCTGAAGCTAAAACCTCATTTGCTAAATCACCATCATTAGTTAAAATAATAAGTCCTTGTGAATCTTTATCAAGTCTTCCTATAGGAAAAATATAATCCTCAAATCCTAAATAATCTATTATGTTATTTTTAACCTCCTCAGCTGATGTGCAAACCACTCCAACTGGCTTATTTAAAGCAATATAAATCTTTTCCTTCTCTTTTATAGGTTCTCCATCTAGTAGTATTTCATCTTCTAACTCAACCCATTGTCCTTCTATACAGAGTTTTCCATTAACAGTAACTCTTCCTTCTCTTATTATTTTGTTAGTCTCTTTTCTAGAACATATTCCAAAATTACTAAAAAGTTTATTTATTCTCATTAAATATAATTTAATTCCTTTCTTATTAAGATGATTAAAGGAAATTAGAACATAAACTCCCCTTTAACATCTAAAATGTTTTTATATTTATTTTATTCATACTCAAGCTTTAATCTTTTTAGATTACATAAATATATTATAACCTAAAACACCTATTTTTCTATATATTTATAATCTTAAGATTAAATAATAGGCTCTATTTCAAACTAGTGTTTATTTTAGATAAACTTTTGGACCATATTAATAAACAGTTTAGAGTTTCATCGAATATGGAGTAAAAAATATTTTCTTAACACTTTTTAGAAAATTTGTTTATATATTAACAATATTAGTTTATAATAGAATTATAGTATATTAAAATTTATTCCATACAAACCAATGTATGGTTATACTATAAAAATTTTTAGGCTTCTGTTATCTAACTTTTATATTGTATTTCTAACAAATAACCTTCTTTGCTTTAAAACTAACTTAGATGATTTTCATGGATTATTAGTTATAAGTGCCATTTTCTCTACGCACTTATTTCTTTTAAACTCTCTGACTTAGTTTGCCACCAAATACAGATAATTGGTATGATTAAAAAAGAAAAACTAGGATTATTAATTTATCCTAGTTTTTTCTTTATGCAAAAAGCTTTTTTATTTCGTCTTCCGTAAGACCTTTTAATCCTTTACCATCCATAGCCTTTCCATCCATTAAGCTTTGAATAAGCTCTCTTTTATCTTCCTGCATCAATATTATTTTTTCTTCCACAGTATCTTTAGCAACAAGTTTTATTACTTCTACTTTGTTTTCTTGTCCAAATCTATGAGCCCTATCTGTTGCTTGATCTTCAACGGCTGGATTCCACCATGGATCAAAATGAATTACAACACTTGCTGATGTTAGATTTAAACCTACGCCCCCAGCTTTTAATGATATTAAAAACACCTTTATATTTTCATCTTCATTAAACCTTTTAACCATTTCAACTCTTTCTTTAGCAGATGTCCCTCCATCTAAATAAAGAGTAGGTATTTTTTCTTTTTCAAAGTCTTTTTCTATATTTTTAAGTACAGAAGTAAATTGAGAAAATAGTAGAATTTTCTTTCCAGCTTCACTTGTATTTTTAACAAGTTCTTTAAGAACCTCCATCTTTCCACTTCCACCTTTATATTCCTCTAAAACTAAAGATGGATCTAAACATATCTCCCTAAGCTTAGTTAAATAAGCAAATAAGTTTATCTTTTCCTTTGAACCAGAGTTTTTATCATTTATATATTCCTTTATCTTTTTAAGGTAAGATTTATAAACCCTATTTTGTTTAGGTTTCATTTCAACTAAATATTTCTTTTCAACCTTTTCTGGAAGTTCACTTAAAACCTCTTCTTTTAGCCTTCTTAAAATAAATGGAGTAATTAATGTCTTTAACTCTTCTAAATTATTTTCATCCTGAATAAACCTCTCTTTAAACCTTTCCTTAGAGAATAAATATCCAGGCATTACAAAATCAAATATAGACCAAAGTTCAAGCAAATTATTTTCTATTGGTGTCCCTGTTAATGCAATATTACATCCAGACTTTATCTCCTTAACTGATAAAGTAGCCTGAGCATCTGGATTCTTTATATTTTGTGCTTCATCAATTATAAAATAATCAAATTTTAAATCCTTATAAAACTCTTCATCATTTTTTAAAGTTCCATAGGTAGTTAATAATACATCATACTTTTCATATTTCTTTAACTTTTTACTATTCTCAGAGGACTCTTCATAAACTTTTATTCCTAAAGATTTTTTAAAATCATTTAATACCTTTTCTCTTTTTGCCTTGCTTCCATGAACCATACCAATTTTTAATGATGGTGAAAACTTTTCAAATTCATCCATCCAATTGTATATTACTGAGGTTGGCACCACAATTAAGCTTTTTTTCTTTTTTTGAGAAAGCAAAAAGGCTATTATTTGAAGTGTTTTTCCAAGTCCCATATCATCAGCTAAAACCCCTCCAAAGCCTAAGGATGTAATTTCATTAATCCACTTAAATCCATCCTTTTGATAGTTTCTAAGATCTGCATTTAAGGCCTTTGGAACAAGTTTTCTTTTAAACTCCTTATTTAAAAGTTTCTTCACTATTTCTCTTAAAACATTTCCCCCTTTTATAAAGGATAGATTTCTATTTTTAAGCTTCTCTTGTAAATAAATAACCTTATTTTTATCAATTTCAATTTCCTTATCTTTTATATTATGAAGTCCTAAATCATCTAAAAAGTTTAAAAATTGAACTACGCCCTCATCTTCTAAGTCTAAGTAAGTTTTCTTAGTTTTGTAAAACTTATCTCCTCTTTTTAAAGCTTCCATTCCACTTCCAATCTCTTCCACATCAAAATCACCAAAATCAAATTTAAGCTTATAAAAATTTGAAAACTCCTCTAAACTTGATTTAATCTTAGAGGAATCTATAATATTAAACTCTTCAAGTTCAGAAGATAATTTAACTTCTCCAAGGTCCCTAAAACTTTTTAACCCCTTTGATAAAAGAAGATACTCATCCTCTTCCGCCCCTATAAAGCCAAAGTCTTTTTCTCTTTTTATGAACTTAAATCTTTCAAGCTGAAATTCTAAATACTTTTCTTTTCCAAAATCTCTTAAAAAGCTTTTATCCGATTCATTCTTTATTAAATCAATTATATATCCGCAATAATCTATTTTCACATTACAATAAAGATTTCCTTTATTCATATAAAAATAGAATGTAGGCTTCATAATCTTTTCTTTATAAGTTCTAACTCCCTCATCTAAAACAATATTCCTACTTATATTTTTAAGCTCCTCTAATAGATTTTGTAATACATTTAAGTCTTTTTTATACACTATAGTATTATTTCTCAAGAACTTATTGTATATAGGAAGGTAGTATTCTAACTGTCTTTTCCTAGGAAGATATATATTTCTATCAAAAAGCATAACATCTCCTGTGTTATTTAAAACTACTGGAAACTTCTTATGATGACTTAAAATAAATCCCTCTTTATTTTCTTTAAGTGTTAATGAAACTGGTACATTTTCATTTTTTACCTTAACTTCATAATTTATTGAGTTATAGTTAAAATTAAACTTCTTCTTTTCATCAATAAGCTTAAAGAAATCCCTTATATCATTTTGTCTAAGACTTAAATATCTCCCCTTTATCTTATCTCTATTATTCACAATAAACCTAATTATCTTTTTATCTTCAGGTAAAAAATCATCTTTTAATGGATTATAAGTAAAATTATCATTAAACTTCAAATCCTTTTTAAGACTACTTTTACATAAAAAATCCTTAAGATCTAAAATCAAATTAGGATTATCAACTCCAATTCTAAACTCGCAATTAAAGAACCTAATTCCCTCATTTTTTAAATGCCTTACATTTATATCTAAAGTAAGAAATCTTTTAGTTTCTTTTTTCCTATCCTCTTTAGGTTTAAGAACTTTCTCTTCCTTACTACTTACCTTTCTATTTCCCTGCTTTTTCTTAGCCACATTATAAAAAGAATCTCCTGTTGCAGAAAGATGCTTGCACATATAATTTCTTATAAGCTTATTATTTTCTTTAAAAGTATCACAAGTACATTTAACCCAAGTTATTTGGCTACTTTTAATATCAATCTTTAAATGAGTGTCATACTCCCCATTCTTATCATCATTTAATATTCTTCCATATATATTATAAGTTCCTTCTACACTTTTCCCCTTTAAATCTTTTATATATTTATTCCTAATCAAAACTTTTCCTTGCTCTCTTGTAAAGCTAGAAGTTCGCCTAATCAAGTTTTTCATTAAAATTTCTAATTCCAAAGGCATACCCCTCCTTACTTTTTAATAAAGCTATTCTAACATATTTAAATAGTTCTCTACAATTTTCACAAAATAAAATGGGCATATATCAAAATATAATAATAAAACTTATTTTGATACATGCCCTTAAACATTACTTTCTAAAAAAGTTAACCTTATCTATTGTTTTTCCATCTGGATTTTCTATTTCTAAAGTAAATTCATCAACATTATCAAAGGATGATATTCCTTCAAAAGTTCCCTTTACTCTATCTCCTCCATTATCTAATGACTCCATATTACAACCATTCATCTTATAAATATTACCATTTTTATCCTTAATTTTCATTTTTAATAATAAATTTTCATAATATCCTCTTGGTAAGTAGTCTAAATCAATAAATAATCCTGTAGGAACTGCCTTAGCTTCATGAATCACTATATTATTAGGTGATTCATTTTTATATGAGTAAATAATATCTTTATGTTGTTTAAACTTTTCATCTAAATTAACATTAAAGTTCCAATTTAGATTTTTCTCATAAATTAAATTACCTTTTTCATTTCTAAAAGATAAGGATTTAAATTTAACCTTCATCTTATTCATAGTTGGAATTTTCCCTCTATTAGAATTAAACATAGTTATTAAATTAATTTTATTATCCTCTAAATTATCTTTAGATATACTATATTCTAAATCTGATATAGGTCCTAAGACACCGTCTTTTTCAATAACGTCCCCCTTTTCATCATATAATTCTAAGTTACATTCAGTATCTATTTTATCTTGATCTAAGTTTAAGAGTTTCTTAGCATCTTTGACTTCAATTTCAAAATCTAATATTATTTTACTACTATCTACTAAAACCTTTTTTAGATTAATATTAAAGTCATTATATGAAATACCTTTATCTGATATTTTTTGAATATAATTATTGTTTATCGCACTTTCAATACCTGAATTATTGAAAAACAACTTATTTATAGCCCCTCTAACAGGAGTTGATAACCCAACTAAAGTAACTAAAGCTAATCCTGAAGCTATTCCTACATATCTTCTTTTGTTAGGTTTTCTTCTTTCTATATTCTCTTGTTTCTTTTTCTTATCTGAACTATTAACTAAATTTCCACCCACTATATTATACGCCTTAAATCCTGCACCTAAATTTTCTTTATCTTTACTCCATCTTTCTAATTTATCATCTAAATTTAAATTTCTATTTAATTCATACTTACTATTTTTTTTATTTTCTAAATTAATTCCATAATCTCCTCTTTCATCAAATGAATTTTTATCCTCATTGCCACTTCTTTTTCTTATTTCATCAAAGGCTAAATTAACCTTATTTAAAACACATTTTGGAACTTCTATATTTTCATTTTTTAAGTTTAATAAGTCTTTTTCTAAATTATCCATCTATTTTGCCCCCTTACTAACCTCATAAAAAACTCTCAAATCATTTCTAGCTCTGAAAAGCCTTGACTTTATTGTGCCTTCCTTCTCATCTAATATTGAACATATTTCCTTTATACTAAATCCCATAATATAATGAAGATTTATAACTACTCTATAATCTTCTTTCAATTCATTTATTGCCTCATTTAACTCTAAATCTTTAAATCCTCCATCTTTATAAGATAATATATTACCCTCATCTAATGATATAACCTTCTTATTTCTACTTAATATATAATTACATCTATTTATTAGAATCCTAACAAGCCATGTTCTAAAATACTTTGGCTCTTTAAGAGTATGTAATTTTTCATAAGCTATCATTATGGTTTCCTGCAATGCATCTCCAATATCTTCATCATTTTTAAGAATAGATTTTCCAACTCTATATAACTGTCCCGTTGAACTTTCTATAATCTCAATAAAAGCTTCATGATCTCCATTTAAAGCTCTTTTTATAAGAATATCCATTTCCTTAAGACTTCCCCCTTAATACTTTAATATAAAATAATTATTTTATTAGACCTTATACTTTTTGATTTTAATCTATATAAAAATTTTAAAATAGTTATTAATTAATTTAATTCAGTAACTTTAATTAGTATTTACTTGAAATATACAAAATTTTAATAACTACTAAAAAACCTTTTTCACTTATTAGAGAAGTCATCTCTCAAAAAGGTTGCAAACTTTTTTAAGTTCCTAACTATTTTATCAGTTAATCTTATAAAGCAATCCCAAATTAAGTTTATTTAATAAACTTAATTAAAAAATAAAATTCCGTGATTAATTAATCACGGAATTTCCTATAATAAATCTTTTTTAAGTTTAATAATCCAAAAGAAGAGCTAATAAATAATCAGCATATAACTCATGTATTTTATTTATAATAATTTTTTTCTTATTTTCATCTAACCCATAATGCCTATTTAAATGTGAAAAAGCTTCATTTGCATAATTTCCTTTTAAATACTCCAAAGAAATTTCTTCTTTTTTTAACTTTTTAAAACTTATTTCGCGTTCTATATTTTTAACAATCTGTTCAACTAAACATTCTAAAGAACAATATGTTTCATCTACTATAAAAAATCCGCCATCTTCTACTCCAAACCCTTTTCCACAATTAAAGCAAAAAGCTTCTATTTCCTCATTATCTTTTATATTATTTTTATCTAAACATAATTCTTCTTTTATGCTAAATAAATTTTCCATCTAAACCCACCTCTTTATTATAATTAAAATTATTATACATATATAAATATAATTTCCTAATTTATATTTATATATGCTTTTATAAATCAATTAATGTTTAAGTGGATTCATAAAAATATATTAATTGCTACTTATAGAACTTACTGCCACTATACTTGCTGTCACTGCGGTTATAATAGCTATTTGTGAGGCTATAACAATATTTATTGATGTGTTATTTGTTAAATTAATCATATTATCCTTATGAATACATTCCTTGGCATATACAGATGCCACAATTGAAGCTGCTATCATATTTCTAACGTAATACCACATACTAAAAGTTCCAAATCCACTTACCTTTTTTAGTCTTTCTGATACTTTCTTAACTTCTTCTCCAAATTCTTTATAATCATCACAAACAAAGGGTGTTATACCTAGAAGAGGAGTTGCAGACCATCTTAATGGAACCTTACACTCCTCTAATGTATTATTCATTTTTGCAACCATTTTACATTTCTCTCTGCTTGTTTTATTTATAACAGATAATAAATGGCATAAGCTTTGAAGATCATTTCCCTTTTGAAAACCAGCTGCCTTCAAAAGAGTGTAACAATCTTCAATATCTCTAAATGTCTCATTTAAATTTTGAGAGGTTGTTGCTATTATTGCCGCTTCACATATATGGGCTTGTCCTGTTAAAAACATATTATTTTTCTTCATGTATCCATATGCTCTTCTTGAATCAATTATTGAACTTGTTACGGATTTTTTTTCTCTTGCAAAATATATAATTTGTGCTGCTAAAACAAGATATTGATTAGCAAACAATTCCTTTTTCAACTCTTTGCATATTAAATTTATATCTTCTAAAGCATCTTTTATATCCTCTTCTTCATAAATATTTATAGCTAAATTTAAAATATTTATAGATCTAAAATTCGAAAATACAGATGTATTTTCTTTTATTATCTTAATTGTCTTTTCTATCTTATCTTTTTCTGCTATTTTATTTTTTATTGTTAAATTTAAAGCTGCACACTTTATTAAAATATTTGTTGTTGTTAATTTGATTCCTTTAATACTATTTAAAATCTTAATATTTTCAATAAATAAATTTAATCTATCTTCCATATCTCTTCTCATGTTTTCAACCTATAATCCTATTTTCAATATTATTTATAACTTTTTAAATTATATTTATATTATATACTCCAAATAATGTTAACCTTCAAATTTTTAGTTAATTTTAGCTATTAAATTAACTCATTAAAAATTTAAAACATATCCTTTAATTAAAACTAAATAAAAAAGTATGATGTTTAAAATAACAGCATACTTTTTTTATTTTTAAATCACTAATTTATATACAATTATCTCCATTGACCATCAACTAATAAAACTTGTGATTGTTGTACTCTATTTAATTTGTTTATTACAATATTCTTTTTATCTAGTTCTTTTAATATAGGATATTGGATTGCTAAAGTTTTAAATGCATCAAGCTCGTCCATCGCTAAAACTGTAGCAGATTTAAGTGGTATTATTTCGCTGTTATCAAAGCCTAAATCTACTTTAAATAATTCCTTAGGTGTTGATAATATCCTTTTATGTTCTGAAAGCAAACGTCCAACAGCGGCGTAATCATTAGACTGTATAAGTTCATTAAGTTTTAATTTTTGCTCCTCTGTAAGAGTTAGCATATAGTCTAACATATCATCCTCTGGTCTACTATGTACTGGAATAGGGTTTAAAATCTCTCCTTTTTCTCTCTCAATAGTTTCTGGAACCTCATCTTCTAATCCCATATCTTCCCCTTCTAAAACTACATCTTCTTCATTAAATTCAACATTCTCCACATTTCCATCTTCGTTTAATTTTACTTCTATATCACTTCTAACATCTCCATTTTTATTAAAAAAACCCATTTTTATCTCCTCCTATATATAATTATCTATGGCTTAAAATATATCCATATATTTTTATTTATTCATAAATTTAATTTATATATATTATATCATTTTTATCTCTCTTAAAAAATAGAAAAAGCAAGTTAATACTTGCTTTTTATGTTTTTTAAAATATGTAAACTAACTTTCATTTTAAAATATATACTTAATGTCTATATATTTATACTTTTTATAAAAACTAACTTTAAAAAATATTTCTAATTAAATATACCAATAAGAGTTAAGTCCAGCCACTTGTATTTTTGCACGACTTGGAACTTGTTTTATGCTATTATAAATATTCATAAAATCACTAACTCCCATTATTAACTCTATAAATCCAAAAGTAAATAAAATACTTCCCCAAAACTCCATACTATTTGGTATAAAAATCCATAATATAAGTGGTAAAAAACCTAATATTATATTTGGTAATATACTTAAGAAAATAAATCTTTTTTTAGAAATAGCACTGTTTGTTTTTACTATAGCCGTCATCTCTTTTATGGAATACCACATTTCTACTTCAGAGCATTTAGGAAAAACTATTGCATGTAAAAATTCATGTGGTAATATAGCAAATGGTATAAGTACTACTCCCCATGGATTTATTACATTACCTAATGAAAAAAAACCACCGATTTTTATTCTTATTAATATAACAACCAATAAAAATAATATAACTGGAATTAAAGAAATTCTAATTGTCTTAGCAATTTCTCTTGCTGTTTCTGTCTCCCCAATCATTACAGCACCCTCTGGTAAATCTCCAATAGGTAAATCCCCTACATCTTTAAATTTTCCTTTCCAAACTAACTTCAAATAATTAGCCACAAACTTATATATTATTTAATTATAAATCTAACCCTATAGATGTTATTTATAACCTATAAGTAGTGACTTTCACCTCCCCTTTTTTATTTAAACAAATATTGAACCACTCCAACAGCCCTTATAATTCTTTGCATATTCTTTGTAAATTTTAAAGAAAATTTAACCTTAAGAATTATAAGATTTCATTCGTTAAATATAAATTTTATAAACATTAACTTTAAATAAAGATATAAATATAAACCTTATATAAATATAAGGTTTATATAATATTAACTATTAATATATAGTATACCATAATATATAACTTTATTAACAATTAATCAAAAAATAATCTTAATTTCTGTAAATTCTCCTAATTTACTATTAATATAAAGTTTTCCATTATAAAGCTTTATTATTCTTTCAGCTATTGATAATCCAAGCCCAAAGGAATTATTCTTAAACCTTGACTCATCTACTTTATAAAATCTATTAGTAACCTTATTAATAGACTCCTCTGGAATTCCAATCCCATTATCTCTTATTGTTAATATTTTCTCCCCTTTAAAGCTAAATAAATTAATATCTATTTTAATCTTTTCTTTATCATTGTATTTTATAGCATTATCCATAAATATTATAAGAAGTTGTTTTAAATGTTCTTCTTTCATATTAATCTCAAAGTCATCCTCTTCTTTAAGTGAATATATTAATTTTTCATTTAAGATCTTGTAATTTTCTAAGGTTTCAAGTATTAAATCCCTAGGATTATATTGTTTTAAGTTATTTATATCAATCTCTTCTTTTTCAACCCTTGACAAAAGAAGCATATCATTAACTATTTTCTTCAATCTATCCACCTCATTTAAGCAAATATCTAAAGATTTATTTAATATCTTCTCATCATTTTTCCCCCATCTTTTAAGCATACTTAAATGTCCTTGAAGGGCTGTAAGAGGTGTTTTTAATTCATGGGACGCATCTGATACAAATCTCTTTTGTTTTTCTAAATTCTCTTCAACATCATCCATCATAGAATTAAAAATTATATTAACCCTATCAAATTCATCATTTTCTTTTGAAACATAGGCTCTTTCATGAAATCCATTATTTTTTATTTCAATAATTGTATCTGTAAGCTTATTTAATCTTTTAAGGAAATTCCTAGATACATACATAGCACCTAATATACTAAGTATAGCAGCAAATATTAAAGTCCCTAAGAATCCATAAAAATAATTTTCTATAAAATCCTTAAAAACATCTATATTCTTAATTATTTCTATTATGTATTCCTTATTTTCTATTTTTATAGGTCCACTTAAAACATCATAAGGTTTAAATCCTATAAATTTAGTTTTAACTTTCACCTTACCCTCATTTAAATAAAGATTCCCCTCTTTAATATCATCATTTTTATATATAAGTTCCCCCTCTTTAGAATAAATTCTTATAAAATAAGTTTCATCATCCTCATCACTATAAAAAGATATTCTATTTAGATAACTTTCAAATTCTTTCTTAGACATACCAATATTCTCATCTCTCATAAGCGATGAGATGTTTGCATATTGATTTTTAAGTAAGTCTTTTTCATAATCCCTAATAAAAAATGTAAATCCAATAAGCTGAACCCCAGTATATACTATTAATATAACTAATATAATTGCTAATGAACCTAATGTAAGTTCTTGAAATATTGGTAATTTACCTTTCTTTTTTAATTTATTTATCATGTTCTTACTCCTGACATAATATAAATTCTTAAGTTTATTCTTTCATGACATATCCTACTGAACGTATGGTTTGAATATATTTTTCCTTATCCTTTGAATCTAATTTTGTTCTTAAATATCTTATATATACATCTGTAATATTTGTTTCTGGCTCATAATCATATCCCCAGATTTCATTTAAGATTTCATCTCTTGATAAAACCTTATTTTTATTATTTATAAGAAGCATTAAAAGTTCATACTCCTTATTAGTTAAAGTAATTTCCTCCCCATTCTTGTATAAGACCCTTAAATCCTTGTTAATTAAAAGGTCTTTAAAATAAATTTCTGAATGTGGTTTATTTTCTTCTCTTCTAAAAACAACCTCTATTCTTGCTATAAGCTCCTCAATTGCAAAGGGTTTAGCTAAATAATCATCTGCACCTATATTAAGACCATTCACCTTATCCATTACAGAATCCTTAGCACTAAGCATTATTACAGGTGTATTTTTTTCCCTTTTTAGTCTTCTACAAATCTCAAAACCATTCATACTAGGTAGCATAATATCTAGAATTATAAGATCATACTGATTTTCTAATGCATCATTTAACCCCTCTCTTCCATCAGATTTAATATTCACATCATATCTTTCATATTCTAATTCCATTTTAAGAAAATCTGAAATATTTGCTTCATCCTCAACAATTAAAATTTTTTTCATATATATCCTCCTAAATACTGGCTAATTACGTAAATTATCATCTTATAACTATACTAAATCAATATATTTTCAACTAAACTTTAGAGAATTCTCTATCTTCTATAAGATTTAAATTAATCACCTAAATATTTAGCTAAACATAAAAAACATAAAAAATAGTGAGCCTTAAGCCCACTATAATTTTATCACCTTAATAAAAAATAATCCTCTATAAATTTTATACATTGTTACTATTTACTATATTATTATCACTTTCTTTAACCTGGTGAAATTTTTTATGTTCATGCTCATGATGAAAGTCATCCTCCTCATAACTAACCTCAGTAATAGCACCAAAACTTGCATCTACATTTACCTCTTGAAGCATATTATTCTTGTCCTTTATCTTAAACTCATATTCTAAGGCTCCATCTTCTATTTCTTTTTTAACTCTAACAACTTCTCCAGGAACTTTCTTTAATGCAATTTCCTCACATTGAGCTTGTGTATATTTTGTGTTACTTTTCACCTTTTCATAAATATAATATCCACCAAAAGTTACAATTGATGTTACTCCAATTGCCATAACAATACATGTTATCAATATTTTCTTTTTATATTTATTAAATCCCTCTTTAACTCTTAATAATATATTTTTCATTTTTAATTCCTCCTCACATCTTATGACTTAATAATAAACTACTTTAAAGCCTTGTTCATTAATCATAAATTAGAGAAAGATTAAAATTTTTTAATTTTTCTAATTTGCTAATATCCACCTAATTTCTTTCATATATATTAACTATAATCTTTTTAAAACTTATATTTTTCTTAGGATTCTCAAAGTATCCTTCTCTTTTAATTGAGAATCCTTTTAAGAAAATCTAATTAACATATTTTTATGAAAGGAGAATATGGAGAATAAGATTTTCCATAATAATTATGAATATAAAAATAAAAAATGTTGAAAGTTATAAGGATTTAGCCCTATTTTGGGATATGTTTTACGAATATATAAATGATATTTTCGAAACCTCCTCAGAGGACCCAAAGATATTAAATTACTTTTTATCAGAAGATTATAAAAAAGAAGTTATTAATCTAAGTGAAAGAGATTTTAATCCTTTAAGAATAGTATTTTTCACCTTAAATGAAAAAATTATTGGTTTTGCTACTTATATGATTTTTATAAATGAATTTGGCAAGTCTAAAATACTTGAATTTTACATAAATAAAGATTTTAGAGCTCAAAGTTTAGGTACACTTTCATTTCTAAAACTTCAAAAACAGATGATTAAAGAGGGTGCAAAACTAATTGAATTAACCCCTACAAATAATAGAAATCAGTCATTTTGGATAGAAAATGGCTTCAAAAAAACTTCTTTATTTTATAGTGATGGTAGAAATATCCTCTCCAAAACTCTTTGATGGTGTTATATTTCAAACATTAAGTTTCTCTTTTCTAAAATCTTAAATTAAATATTAAACAAAATAAAGCTATATTCTTAGCAACTCTAAAAATATAGCTTTATGTTATTATATTATAAATTTTGATGTAAACAATTCTTTAAATCATCCTCTGGTGTACTTATTGGTTTTAGATCAAAATTATCAACTAAATATTGTAATACATTAGGTGATAAGAATGCTGGTAATGATGGCCCAATGTATATTCCCTTAATACCTAAAGCTAATAATGCAAGTAAATCTGCGACAGCTTTTTGCTCATACCAAGAAAGTATTATACTAAGTGGAAGTGCATTTACATTTGTATCAAAGGCATCTGCTAAAGCTGTAGCAATCTTAACAGCTGAATATAAGTCATTACACTGACCTATGTCTAAAAGTCTTGGCAGCCCTGCAACTTCTCCAAAATCCAATTTATTAAATCTATACTTACCACAAGCTAATGTTAATATTATACAGTCTTTTGGAACTTTTTTCGCAAAATCTGTATAATAGTTTCTTCCAGGTCTCGCACCATCACAGCCACCAATTACAAAGAAATGTTTTATTTTCCCCTCTTTAACTGCTGATACAATAGCTTCTGCATGACTTAAGGTTGCTTTATGCCCAAATCCTACCAATATCTCTTTACATTCCTCATCTTTATCATATCCACCAAGTTCAATGGCCTTATTTATTATTTCTGAGAAATCTTTTTTTCCGTTTTCATCAGCTTTTATATGCTGTATTCCTTCCCATCCAACAACACTAGTACTATAAATTCTATCTTTATAACTTTCTCTAGGTTTCATAATACAGTTTGTTGTCATTAAAATACATCCTTTAATATTATCAAACTCTTTTTGTTGATTTTGCCAAGCAGAACCAAAATTTCCTGCTAAGTGTTTATATTTTTTAAGTCCTTCATATCCATGTGCTGGAAGCATTTCTCCATGAGTATATATATTTACTCCTTTTCCTTCGCTTTGTTCTAAAAGCATTTCTAAATCTCTTAAATCATGTCCTGAAACAATAATAAAAGGACCTTTTTTAAGCGTTACATTAACTTTTTGTGGTGAAGGATTGTTATATTTTGTTGTATTTGCATCATCTAAAAGCTTCATAACATCAATTGCTATATTTCCTGTTTTCATTGTTAATGCAATTAAATCATCTAAATTAAGTTTTGGATTAGTTGTAGCTTCTAAAGCAGTAATATAAAACTTATCTACTTCACTACTTTTATATCCTATAAATCTAGCTTGATGACCATAGGCTGCTATTCCTTTTAATCCATAAAGTATTGTACTTCTTAAAGAACGTATATCTTGATCTAATGAATCATCATACATTATTCCAGCTTTTACTGCATCTTTAAGCATTTCTTCCTTAGTACAACTTAAATTATATGTAGCCTGATCACAGTATTCTCCAATTGGTGCCTTCTCTCTTATATCCTCTTTTATTTTTTGTGATTTTAAAAGAAGTTCAATATGTACTTCTGGATCAAAATTAACATTTGTAAGTGTTGTAAAAAGGCAATCTTCTATAAACTTAATTACACCTTCCTCAACACACTCTCCTTTATCTAAAATTGCTTTTCCATAAGAAGCTATCCCTTTTAATTGATATATTAATAAGTCTTGTAAATTTGAAACCTCCGGTGTTTTACCACAAACACCCATTTTAGTACATCCCTTACCTCCAGCAGTTTGCTCGCACTGATAACAAAACATAAGTGAATTTTCCAATTTATTTTGCTGCTAACCTTAAATATTTAGCAACTCCCTCCTCTTTTATATTAAATTTTATTAACTGTCACTCTTATATTCCTCTTTCTAAAATAACATTTAAATTAATGAATTAGAAATTTCTAAAAACAGAAAAATATAAATGCTCTAATTAATATAAACTTAATATTCCCGTTAAAGTTAAAAGTATTCACTATTACTTACTTATGAATCAAACAAAAAACTATAACCTACTCTATGAAATCTACTTACTTTCATTTATAAAATAAATTTAATAAACACTTTGATTTATAAATCACAAGTTTTCATTCACAAAATTTATAAATACTCATATTTATAATAATATAGACTTATACATAGCCACCTCCTTGTTTTGATATTATATAGGATAATATTTTTATTATGCATGCACATCTCCTTTATTAAACCCCTATATATTAAAACTTACTTAAACAATAGTTATCACTTCACACAAGTTATGTATTAGTCTATATGAACTTTTTAGTTACCTCATTTCAAGCACTAATTTTACTAATAACTTTATCTTTATATTACAAGGGGAAACCCTTGTTTTTTCTTTTAAACCAAATTCCACATTATTCTAATTTTTCATATTAAAGAACCCATCAATTCCAAATTAACACAAATTCATATTAATTTTATTTGAGTTTCTAAAAATAAACTATAAAAATAGCAGTTTTACTTTTAATCTGAATATTTAACGCTTTATTCATATTTTAATTTTTAATAGCTTTCTTTCGACTTTTTTCTTCACCTTTAAACCTTATTTATATCAGCTAGTTTTAGATTTATATATATTTTTTAATATAAAACAATATTATTAATTTATTTATATATACAATTCGCATTTAGTTTACATAATTATTAATAAAATTAAAACTATATGTTAATTGTAGCATTTTAAAGGAAATAAGACTTGTACTTTGTTAATTTCTTTATACAGTAATTAACAATATTTATTCACAATTGAAAATAATTATCAATAATAATATAATAACACATGAAATTAATTATCACTTGCTTTTGCAAGATTAAATAAATGAAAAGGTGTGATTATAATGTTGAAAGACATCTTAAGAATAATAAAAGATTCTGGAGAATTTTCTTCAGCATCAATCGCTTCAAAACTTAATATAAGTGAAGCTATGGTTGATATGTATAAAGAACAACTAGAAAAAAAAGGGTTTATAAATAAGACCACTCTAAGTGGATGTTCTGCAGAAAAATGTTCAAGTTGTGGGTGTGGATGTTCAAGTAATCTTTCTCCACTTTCAGGATTTGAAATCACAAAGAAAGGTCTATCACTTTTAGACTAAATTCTATAATTTTTATAAAATACCTTTACCTATACCTTAGTATTGAGATTAAAAATCTGTTATTTTTAAGAATTTACTCTCAATAAAACCATTAAACAGTAAATTAACCAAATTATAATTAGGAGGAATAATAAAATGGAAACTTTAGAAACAAAGAAGATTGGTGAAAAATTAGTAGTCAAAGGACTTGAAAAAGATAGTTCTGTTAAGAGAAGACTTCTAGATATGGGGATTACTCCTGGTATCACTCTAGAAATTACTGGGAAAGCACCTTTAGGTGATCCAATTGAAGTTATGGTAAGAGGATATAAACTTACTTTAAGAAAAACTGAAGCTAAAAGTATTTTTGTTTAGGAGGAATTCATTATGATGCCAATGGCTTTAGCAAAGGGTGGTAGCTCAATTCAAGTTGAAAGAATACTACTTGATGATACCCTAGGAAAAAGACTTAGAGAGATTGGAATTTCAAAGGGAAATGATATTGAAATTATAAAAAATGATAGTGCTGGCCTTATACTTGGTATAAATGGAAGTAGACTTGCACTTGATAAAACTTTAGCTCAAAAAATATTTGTAAGAGAAATTAATGATTAATTTATTAAGGGGGAAAATTAATGTTAACAATTGCGTTAGCTGGTAATCCTAACTGTGGTAAGACAAGTTTATTCAACCTACTTACTAAGTCAAGACAACATATAGGAAACTGGCCAGGTGTTACAGTAGAAAAGAAAGAAGGAACATTAAAATTTAAAGGAGAAAGCTATAAGGTAGTAGACTTACCTGGAACGTATAGTTTAGGTGCTTACTCTGAGGATGAAATAGTTGCTAGAAACTATATAATGAAAGATCACCCAGATGTGGTTATTAACGTTGTAGATGCAACAAACCTTGAGAGAAATCTCTATCTTACTACTCAACTTATAGAAATGGGAGCAAATGTTGTAATTGCTCTTAATATGATTGACCAAGCAGAATCTTTAGGACTAAATATAGATACAAATAAAATATCTAAAAATTTAGGTGTTCCCATAGTTAAAACATCGGCTCTTAAAAACCTAGGAATTAATTCCCTTATAGAAACTGCTATAAAAACTAAAAAAAGTTCAGGTAAACTTGAAATAATATATGGTGAAGAAATTGATACTGAGATTGAAAATCTTTCTAAAGTATTAACAGAACATAAATCAAAATTAGAGTTTCCTGTAGAATGGACTGCTCTTAAGCTATTAGAAAATGATGAATATATGAAAGATATAGTAAAAAATTTAAATTCTCCAAGTATATTCGCTAAATTAGAAGAAAGTAACAAAAGAATTGAAGAAAAAATAGGATTTGAGGCTGAAATGTCAATAGTTGATAAAAGATATTCTTTCATAGCTTCAGTTACTCAAGGTAATGTAAAGCAGCCTAAGGAAAAGAAAGTTACTTTCACTGAAAAATTAGATAAGATAGTTACAAACAAATATTTAGGAATTCCTATATTTGCACTTATAATGTACTGTTTATATGAATTAACATTCATAATTGGAGCTGGAATTCAAGACTGGTTTGGAGATCTTATTGCTAATGTTGGTGTAATTGTATCAGGATGGTTTGAAAGTATTGGTGCTCCTGAAATTTTAGTTGGATTTATAAATGATGGATTATTTGGTGGTGTTGGTGCCGTTCTTTCATTCTTACCATTAATCATGGTTATGTATTTCTTACTAGGTCTTTTAGAAGATAGTGGATACATGGCAAGAGCTGCTTATGTTATGGATAGACTTATGAGATCTTTAGGCCTTCATGGTAAAACATTTGTATCTATGATAGTTTCAGTTGGATGTAATGTTCCTGGAATAATGTCTACTAGAACTTTAGAAAATAAAAAAGATAGAATGATAGCAATACTTATTAATCCATTTATATCATGTGGTGCTAGATTACCTATATATGCAGTATTTGTACAAGCATTCTTCCCTACTCATCAAGGATTAGTATTGTTTAGTTTATATGTTTTAGGAATAATAGTTGCCTTAATAAGTGGTAAAATATTTAGTAAAACTTTATTTAAAGGTGAATCATCTTACTTTATAATGGAATTGCCTGCTTATAGAATGCCATCAATAAAAAATGTTTCTTTATTGATGTGGGAAAAAGCAAGTGCCTTCTTTAAGAAAGCTGGTATGATTATATTCCCAATGATGATTGTTCTTTGGGCATTATCAATATTCCCATTAGGAGTTGAACCAAATAGTGAACACTCATTCCTTGGAATGATAGGTGGATTTGTTGCTCCAATATTCGCATTAGCTGGATATGGTACTTGGGAAGCTGGTGTATCATTAATCACTGGTATATTGGCAAAAGAATCTGTTGTTGCAACAATGGGTATGGTTTATTCTGGTGTATCTGAAGGTGAGGCTTTAATAAATACTATTCACCAGGTATTTACTCCACTTTCAGCAGTATCATTCTTAGTAATGACCCTACTATATACTCCTTGTTTAGCAGCTTTAGGTGCTATAAAGAGAGAAACAAACTCAATGAAATGGACAATATTCTCTGCAATTTACACATTTGTAGTTGCTCTAGTATTATCAACTCTAGTTTACCAAGTTGGTTTACTACTAGGATTCAACTAAGATTAAATAAAATAAAATTAAACAAGCCTTCTAATTATAATTATTAATTTAGTTATAATTAATATAAAAGAATCAAGAAGCATCCTTCCAAAATAGCTTCTTGGTTCTTAATTTATTCTATAAAATTTAAAATGTACTTAAAATATAATTATGCTATTCTTCTACTGGTATCAAAATAGCATTCTGAACATACTTTGCACCTTCTGGTGTTAAGTTTTGTTCTCTTGAAAATTATTTTTGATTGTCAACCACAAGATGATACAAATCTAATACTTCACAATTTTAATCTTTTTTTAGTTAAATATATAATAACAGCTCTCATAAAATCAACTCTACTAAAAAAATTCTAAAATTACTTAAACAAAAAACTATATTAGATTTTACTCTAATATAGCCTTAAATAAATTTATTCTTATATTTTTATATTAGAAAGCTTTTTAAAATCCTTCTCTAAATGGTGGGAATACATATTCATCTTGTTTTTTAATGGATATTAAAACCTCTTCTCCGCATATATCCTTACAAACAACTGTTCCTCTAAATACTTTTAGATTATCTAAAGCCCCCATTTTTAAGAACTCCATAAGTGCCTCTACCTTAGTATCAAAATAAACCTCAGGTATCTCTAACCCATTTTTAGTAATCTCTGCAATTATATATTTTTCTGAAATATATTTACACCAAGCATTTTCTTTATTCCATCCTAGCCCAAACTTTTCATTCATATTATCATACCAATTTTCAGCTAGTATTTCTTTATCACTTTTATTTTTTTTGCCAACTAATTCTTCCTTAAGCTTAGCAACTGCATATCTAAGATAGAAAACCTTGTCCACTTCATCTTCAAATTCATATAAATTAAGATCAAAGCCATAAGTCTTATAAACTTCCGTAACTTTTTCATTGAGTTTTTTAGAATCAATCACAAAATTTCCATTTATTGTCTTATATGTAGTAATTCCCATTCCTTGCTCTCCTTCATCTAGAAAAATTATTTTATTTGAACATACTTTTTAATTCTATTAACAAATTATTATTATCTTTTTATATAATAACATAGTCAGTAAAACTTTGCCAATTATTGAAAGAGTGCAAAATCTTGTATTTATCCCTGTAAAACCAAATTTATATAGTGTTTATGGTATATATTTATATATATTTTCTCAAAATAATATCCATTCAATATTTATTAAAAATTTAACCTCTCTATTCTCATTGTTTGATGAAAATAAATAATTATAGTATAACTAAGATATAAATATTGCTTTATTTACTATTTATCCTTGATAAAACTTAATAACTAAAGTTAAAGCACAAATAAAGTAATTTTAATTTATAAACCTCTTTTAAAAGAGCTTAATTTATTGAAGGAGTTACTATAATGATTAAAAATAACTTAAATAAAACCAAAAAAGAAATATGCGAAATATGTGGTGAGAAAATGGAAGAAAATAAATTTGCCTATGACTATGATGAAAAAAATAAACTAGTTTTTAAATGCCCAGCCTGTGGTCATAGAAAGGTAAAAAATCTTTAACACTTATTATCAAGTAATAAAATATAAGAATAAATTAATCCATTTACATGTACTTTTAAATTAATGAAAAAATTCTTATTTATATCTTTTAAACCTAGAATCTAAATAAGAATTTTTATTATTCAATATTATTCACTTTTTATGTACTTATCTTATGTACTACTCATATCTTTATTATTTGAACTTTCTGAAGCTTTTTCTTGTTCACTTTTTCCTATTTCAGCTGCTAATTTAAGTTTTATTTTTTCAAAACATTGTTTTTGTCCTTCATCTAATTCTCTTCCTTCTATGCTTTTACATAGTGGTTTTGCTTCCTCAAAATTTTTTTCAACTATTAACTTTTTTAACTTATCCATATCATTTTTTAAATTCTTATCAAATTGTTCTTTATTTTCTATGCTTTTTTCTAAAGAATCTACGCTTTTTTTAAATGCTTTAAAGGAATCATCCTTATTCCCAATAGCTTCAATCTTTACTTGAGCTTTATCTATTTCACCAGCTTTAAAAGCCCTCTCAGCATCTAAATAATCTTCCACCATTTTTTTAAGATTTTTAGCCTCATTATTCTTAGGATCTGCATCTAATGCCATATCAAAAGAAACAACTGCCTTATCATATTCCTTTTCATTTATAAGTTCTTTTCCCTTAGCTACAGCCTTTGAAGCTTCTGAATTACCACATCCAACAAGACTTCCTAAAATGAAAGTCGAAAATACTCCTGCAACTAAGAATTTAATAACCTTACTCAAATTTAAATTCGCCTCCACATATACTATGGACCACCTACAAAATGCTAATTATAATCTAGTCCTTATATAAATTTTCTACTTTTAAATTAAAATAGCCTTCACATTTTTGTATTAATTTTCCTTTTTCAGAACAATATTATCATACTTTATATAAGAAGTAAACAAATTTAAAAACCTAAAAATAAATTAAGAGATAATTTGTAATTTATCACAAATTATCTCATTTTTAATGTTTTTTATTTAATATTTTCGAACCACCTTGGGAATAAAGCCACGAGATTTTACGCCATTAATCTATAAATAACTATCTTTAGGACCTATAATTAATTATTTTAATAAACTCTATAAAACTTCTAACTTACTCTTTCAAAAACTTTTATGTGATATTAAATATTAATTCTAAACCTTTAGTCATCTATGTATTTATCCAAAGCTGTTTTTTCTGGTTTATCTGTGAAAGTATATAAACTAAAGCTCTCTTCAACCTGTTTAGATGTTATTCCATCAAATAGTATAGTATCTAGCTTTTCAATATCCCTTAATGCTATTTCTCTATTATAATCTTGACATATTATATTTATATACCACTCTCTAATTATTTTGCAAAGTTCTCTTGGAAGCCTTATATTTCTCATAGCTTTTATAACACTCTCATCATCTACAGCTATTATATTCAAAGAATAATCTAATGATTTAGAAAACTCAAAACTATCTGGAGTGTAGTTGAAATCTAATCTCATATCACTAAACTCTACTGCCCCTTCTATAGATAAAGTAAATCCTGCAAAATCATAATGTAAATCAAACTCTTCTTTTTTAAATATTTGAAATCCAAACTTAACTTTTCCCTTAGTAACGCCTTTAAAACTTCTCTTTGATTCACTTGGAAACCTTAAAATAATTAAAAGACTATCTCTCTCTGTCAAAAGACTTATCATATCCTCCATAAGATTTATAGAAAGCTTGCTTCCAACTTCTAGGTAAGCCTCACACTCTCCCTCTTCATCTAAATCATGAATAGGATCTTTTCCTAAAATATCATTTAAATATCTTTTAAAGTCAATATCAAATTCCTGTTCCATTCCCTAAGTTTCCTCCATCTTAAAATAACCTTACTCATTATATATCAATGAAGTTTTTCTTACAAACCAAATTTTAACCTTTTTGTCTTTTTTAATTTTAATTTCATCGTAAAAGTTAGGATTTTTACCCTTCACCCTCTAAGTTTTAAATAAATACTTTGATTTATTGCTAAATAAGAAAGTTGATTAAAATTTAATAATATACATCCTCCCTTATTTCTTATAAAAATAAAAAGATTAAGGAATTAATTACTCCTTAATCTTATTTCTAAGTTTCAATAATGTTTCTCTTATATCTCTCAACTCTTCATGAGTAAAATTTTCAAAAACACTATCAAAACTGTTGTTTATATCATATCTAAAGTTTTTTACAAAATTTAATCCTTCTTTTGAAAATACTATATAAGTATTTCTTTTATCCTTATCATCTTTTTCTTTTTTAACATATCCAAGTGATTCTAACCTAGAAACTATACCAGACACCGTTCCTTTAGCTAATGACATATCCTCACAAAGTTGTTTTATTGTGATTTTTCCTTTATGAGCAATAAGCTTTATTACAGTAATCTGCTGATGAGTAAGTCCACTTTTTCTCATTCCATCACTTACTTTTCCCATTGTACTTGAATGTATTTCTTTTATAAGCATTGCTATTTCAAATGAATCATGATTCATTTTTTCCCCTCTTTTCAAGCTCTTTAATTAAACTAACTTTTTAAATTTAATTTTAACATTCTCAAATCTTAAGAATCCTAAGAAAAAACTAACTCCAGCCATAAATAAAGCAGCTCCAAGACCTACATAGAAGGCTCCTAAATAAAAAGGATTAAATATTCCTAAATTTCTAACTGTTATACCAAAAAAAATCATAAATCCCATTATTATATAGCTTTTAAAATCAAAAAATGAAAATGCACAATGCTTAGTAAGCTCACTATTGACTATTCTTGTAGTATGTTTTTTAAACATTTTACTAAATATAAATTTAAAAAACACAAAAAATACTAAAGCTGCAAATACTAAAGTTATAATCATATTTCCATGATGAGAAATAATATCTCCAAAACCTAATGTGAAAACTCTAAACCCTGCAAATCCCCACACTAATCCTGCTATTAAAAGCAAAGTTTTCTTGCTTACTCTAGGTGTAAATTTTTTAATATTTTCCATATGTAATCACTCCTACCTTTCATTTATAAAGTTAAAACTAAGTCCTTAAAAATTCCTATCTACTATAAAAACATCATTTATTTTTTTATCCACTAAATTTACGTTTTATTATTTTATAACTTAACATATAAATAGTTCGCATTAGAACTTATTTGTTCTTATGCGAACTATTTTACACTTATTATTATTTCTTGTCAAATACTTTGTAATATAATATTCTTAGTTTCTAAATTAGTTTAACCTTTAAGTATATAATATTAATTTATGGGAAATCTAGTATTGTACCCTAAGAAATTAAGATAAAATTTTGTGATGTTCATCACCTCCTAAAAGTCTTAATTTCTCTAAAATTTTCTATATGCCTTTTTAATTAAAGAAATGCTATACCAACTTTCCATATTTATAAAAAATATACTGGTATAGCCTTCTTTACTTTATATGTTAATTTATATTATTTATTTTAAATTAATGATTAAATGATTATGATTTTAAATAAAACCCAAAAATGAAAAGCTATTCATTTTTATGAATAGCTTTTCATTCTGCACATAACCATATACACAATATAAATTAATACTAATCGATATACTTTGATTTTACCATTCTTAAAATTTTAAAACAATATCCTTATTTGTACAAAAAATTAGATTTTACCTCTTAAATATTTATTTTATATATATTAATTCTCTCTAACTTTTAATTTCGTTAAAATATTAATTTTATTTTCCATTTTCTAAATACAACTTCAAAAAACTAACATAAATTTAATTAAATAAAACAAATAATATTATATAAAATATTCATCATAAAACCCATTTGTAAACCTTAAGTAAACCATTTTTTAATTTTCCATTTTTTTCTATAAAATTCATTTATAGTGCTCTATAATTAATTTAGAAGTTATATTTTAATACTAATTTGTTTGTGAGGAAGGTATTTCATGTTTAAATGTAAAAAGTGTAATAAGTATTTAAAACTTGTATATAAGGATGTTGAAATTGAAATTAATGGTCTTACTATTAAAGCTATAAATGCTCCTGTAAAACAATGTCCTCTTTGTAAGGATATTCAAATACCAAAAATAGTTAAAAATAGGATAGCTATTTATGCTAATGAGGAAAATTCTCTTATAATAAACTATGGAAAATGTGAAGCTGAAGAGGTTATGGCTAGTCATATGCTAGTTGTTTAATTATTATAGTGTTTACCTATATTTATATCTATACAAAATTTGTTTTATTGTTTCTGTTTTAGTAGATTGTTGATTTTAGCTACTCTTTTAAACCTAATCAATTGTGCAGAGAGAGTTTCTATTTAATATCTAAAAAGTTCAATTAACAAAAGTTAAGTTAAAAATAATTTTATTTTTTAGACTATGTTTGTTAACTATTCACCACTTATAGAAAATTAATAATTCTATAAACTTTAGTTAAAGCATAGTCTTTTTTTGATATTTTAAATTCAATTGTAAATACTTCTTATTAATGTTATAATATTTGGAAATAAATGTATTTTAGAGATGAGGTGATTATAATTTATCTTATAGCTTTTTTTATATTAATAGGACTTAGTTTTTACTTAGGAAACAGCAATAAATCAGCTAATAAAAAACTTTTTATAATTTACTCAGTGTTCATGATGACTTTAGGAATATTTGCTTCTATTTTTCTTAAAGGAATTATGCTTAATAAACTTACTAAAACAGTGGAGATAAATAGCCATATTAATAATGATTTTATTCTTTGGGTAAATGAAAGATTTGATTTATATTTTAAAATTTCATACATTTACCTTTCCATAATAATAGCTGTGTTCCTCTTTAATCTTTATGCAGATAAAAATATACGTAATAGGGAATCCTCTAAAAATTTTACCAACTTAAATATACTTTCTATGTTTATATTATTTATAGGATCTAATATATTCTCCTTTAGCACTATAAATAAAAACTTTGATATTTCTTTTTATATAGTAATCTTATCTTTATGCCAAATATTTATACTTCATTTACCCCTAGTAGCTAAAAGACTTTATGTAGGAAATCCTAATGTTGAAGGCACGCTTTTTGATTACTATTGAACTACCTTTGGTCATAAAACCACAAAAATTCTTTTAGCTTAAATTTTACACTTTTATTACCACGCCACACTTATAAAAAATAAAGAGTCCAATTTCCCATTATTTCTCACTAACTTAATTAAATATTAAATTCATTTAAATTGTGAAGTTTAAACATTTTGCAATAAAAAATTTGAAGCCCTAAATCTAACAAAAAATTTAAATTGTGAAAGTTTGAACATATCTTACTCCATAATAATATAAAAAAAGAAAATCTATGAGGATTATTTTTCATAGATTTTCTTTTTTTATATTTTAACTTATTTTTTAATTATATAGATACTAAAAATTTAATTTTTCTTAAATTTAACCAATGCTAACTTATAAAAACAAACACTTGATTAAATATTGAAACATTAAATTTCTACATCTAAATTTATAAGCTTACTCTCTAAGTAATCTAGTAAAGCCTACACCTCATTTATAAGTCCAAATTTAACCTTTATTCTTCTTAATTTAGCACTCCATGGTGTATATAAAAAATATAAGAATACTGCAGTTGCAAATCCATGGGTAAAATCAAACCAAAAACTTGATATATAAAGGGCAAAAAATGCTTTCCATGAAAAATCGTAAACAAAACTAACTGCTGTGAATATATTCATTATCCATCCAAATAAAAATCCTGATAAGAATCCAAATAAACACAAACTTTTCTTTCCTTTTATTATTTTAAACTTGAAGAATAATCCTGCTAAAAATCCTATTAATCCCCAAGAAAACATTTGCCAAGGAGTCCAAGGCCCTTGCCCAAAAAATAAATTTGAAGCTAAGGCAGATATTGCTCCTGTTAAAAATCCAGCCTCTGGTCCAAATACGCTGGCTGTTATTATAACTATGGCTGATGTTGGTTTAAAGCTTGGAAGTGGTGCAAAGGCAACTCTCCCTACTGCCCCTATAGCTGCCATGACAGCAAGAGGAATCCATTCCCTAGCTTGTGGTTTCTTCATTTCATATATCATCAAAAATGGAATCATAGCTAATATTATTAAAAATATACTTATTAATCCATAGCTTCTATTATCATATAAACTATAAAATATCAAAGCTACAGGAAAAACTATAAGTATTAATATTAAGCTAATTAATAATCTTTTTCTCAAATTACTTTTATTTTCTTTACTCAATTATTAATTCTGTTGCCAAAAATCTATAGTTCTGTTTTAAACTAGTGTTTATTTTAGATAGGTATTTACGCTAATCTTAACAGGCAGTTTAGAATTTCATTAAACAGAACCAAATATATAAGCCCTAAAATATTAAGATCCTTTTATAGATTTTGAGCAACAGTCACCTCCTCTCTAAACATATTTAATTTTATATTTAATTTAAATTTAGATTGCATAACTTAACCACATCATCACAAGTTATTCCCTCTTTAAATATATCCCTAGTCATTCTATTGGCTACTGTTGTGTAAAAATTATTTCCACTAAAGAATTCAACTGGTTCTCCTTCTGAAACAATGCTTCCATCAAAAAACATAGCACATCTATCAGAATAATTAGCACAAAATTCTATATCATGACTTACTAAAAGTATAGTCATCCCATCTTTCTTTAGTTTCAACAATAAATCCCCTATTTCTTCCTTAGAATAAGCATCTAATCCTTTAGTTGGCTCATCTAAAAGAAGTATTTTAGGATTTAAAAGTAAAACCTTTGCTAAGGCAGCCCTTTGAATCTCCCCACCACTTAAATCATAAGGATGCTTATTTAAAAGATTTGTTATATTTAATTTCTCTGCTATATCTAAAACTCTTCTTTCAACTTCTATTTTTTCTAACTTGTCAAAGATAAAGACCTCTTCTAAATCCTCTTTAACAGTTTCAAAAACAAATAAAGACTGAGGGTTTTGAGGAAGAACTCCTAAATTTTCTTTATAAAGTGAGTTATTTTTATACTTTTTAATAGGAAGTCCATTAATAATAACCTTTCCCTTAAAAGGCTTTCTTTGATTTGAAATAATTGAAAGGGTTGTGCTTTTTCCTGTTCCATTCCCTCCTAATATAGAGTAGAACTCTCCTTTTTTAACCTTTAAAGAAAGATGGCTAATAGTTGGTTCACTTGTTTTATCATATTTAAACCATATATCTTTAAGCTCAATAGCTATTTCTTCAGTTAATATTTTATTAGAAGGTTTATTTAAACTTTTGACCTTTAATCCTTCTCCTAATAATTCTTTAATCCACCTCTTTCCACTTCTCACATCAAGAGGTATCTCCCCATTAAATTTATCCTCTAAATTTCTAAGTTCCTTATATATTCTAGTTGGTGTTGGAAGTGCTTTAAACATTTTATGCTTTTTACTATCTTCACATAAAATTTCAACCACCTCTCTAGGTGTTCCACTAGCTAATAAATTTCCATTATCTATAACAATAACCTTATCTGCCACAGGATATATATCCTCTAAATTATGTTCTGTTATTATGATTGTTGTTGATAATTCTCTGTTTATTCTAACTAAAGTGTCTAGAAAATCTTTGGCTGCTATTGGATCTAATTGTGATGTTGGTTCATCTAATATTAAAACCTTAGGTTGCATAACCATAATTGAAGCAAGATTTAAAAGTTGTTTTTGTCCACCTGATAATTCCACAACATCTCGTCTAAACCATCCTTGTATTCCAAAAAAACTACTCATTTCTGCAACTCTTCTTCTAATAGTTTGAGTGTCTACTCCTAAATTTTCTAATCCAAATGCTAATTCATGATACACCTTATCTGTTACTATTTGAGATTCTGGATTTTGAAGAACATATCCAATTTCACTTGATGTCTTCCTAAAATCACAATTTTTAAGATTTTCTCCATAATAAACAACCTCTCCATTTCTTTCTCCATAAGGCGTAAGCTCTGGTTTTAAGTGTTTTAATAAAGTACTCTTTCCTCCTCCTGATGCTCCACAAACTAAAATAAATTCTCCTTCATTTATGGATAAGTTTATATTATTTAAAGCTTTCTTTTCCTCCTTAGGATATGAAAAACTTAGATTACTTACTTTAATTGCTTCCATTTTATGTCCTCCATAATTTCTAAAAGACTTGGCATAATTCCTAAACTAAAAAATGCTACATAAACTACTATTGATTTAAAGTTAAATGGAATACGGGCAATTTTAGGATAGAACCTTAAACTTGAAATTCCCATTAAATAACCCACTCCTAAAATTATTGTAATAATTATTATAAAGGCAAGCATTATTCCATCTCTCTTTGTAAAAACAAATATGGAAAAGTTTGTTCTTCCCTTTAATCCATATCCTCTAGCCTTCATTGAATCTGCTGTCTCTACCCCATCTTCTAAGGCCCAGGTAACTAATATTGATAAAATCCTCATAGAACTTTTAGCCCTCTTAATCCAAGGACCACTTGAACAATCTAAACCCATAGTTTTCTGTGAAGCTGCTATTATTTTAGTTTGATTTATTAGCTTTGGAATAAGCCTTAAAGTCATACTTATCATTAAAGCTATGGAAGGAACTAATCTTCCAAATATATATAAAAACTTCTCTGATGTTATGATTTCATTATAACAACTAAACCACAAAACCACAGAAAGCATCATTCCTCCAGAACATACTCCATACATAAGAGATTCAAAAGTTACTGGATTTTCTCTTAAATAAAAAAGAACAGTTGCCCCTCTATGTACAAAAATCACATTTATAATAGCTATTCCTAAAGCTGTCATAAGTCCAAACAAAAATATTTTTTCAGTTTTATCCTCATCTAACAAAGAAGCATATATAACGCTACATACAAGTGATATAGCTATGAAAACTGGATGCATAAAAAACATTGAAGCTATTATCACGATTAAAAAGTAAGTAAAACTCACTATAGGATGGTATATTGAAAAAGCCCTTTCCTTATGAACTTTCATAAACTCACTCCTTTCTCTCCTATATAAATATTAATTAAGTTAAAATAACATTAGGAAGGCTTATAAACTTTAAGCCTTCCTAATTTTTATAATTCTCTATAGAATTTATGCACCTAAATCTTTTCCTAAATCACAAGTATAGTTAAATACTATTTTGTCTCCATCTTTTAACTTATATGCTCCAACCCCATAGTTTGGATATACTCCATTTACTTCATACATCCATCCACTATATTTTCCACAGTCAAATTCATATAAATTATCTATTCCTTGAATATAAATAGCACTTCCTGCCCCTGTATATTCCATTTGTATATTATGCTGACGCACTACCTTAGTTAATACATCAAAAACATTTTCACCGTCTTTTATATCAACTTTTGTAGTTCCTAATATTACACCATTTGAAGGAAGATGTGAAAATCCATCTTCCTTTCTAATTCCATAATCAATAGCCTTATTAGCCTTAATTGAAATTGTTACAGTTTCCTTGTTCTCTTTTTTTGGTGCTTCTTCCTTCTTAGCTTCATCAACTTTTACATTTGAATTTGAGTTATTTGAAGTATTAGTATTTATCTTACTACTATTATCCACAGTGGTTTTAGAAGTATTTTTATCATTATTAGTAGTGGAATCTGATTTTTTCTCACTTTGTGGAGAAGTTTTTTCTACCTTATTACCCTCTTTACTATCCTTTGGCTTTTCTGTATTTTGCTTCTCTTCTTTATTTTCCTTACTACTATCTTTTGAATCATCTTTCTTATCTTGAGGTTGTTCTTTAACCTGATCCTTAGTTGAAGATTTATCTGAACTATTAGTTTTATTAGTGTTTCCACTTTCAACTACTGCTTTATTAGCTACTACATTTTCTTTATTTTGATTAATACCAAAGGCAACGCCAATCAAAACAATAGCAGCTATTAAAAGCCCTATAATCTTCTTCATATCAACTTCTCCTTATTTATTAAAACTTAAATATAAAATTCAAACTAAATTTATAGTAAGAATATATTTACTTTAAGTTTTACTTAGCTTCTTTTTTCTTTTTATATTGTCTTACTATTAATTCTTTTAATACTAGTAAAACACATACACAAGCTAATGTTATAAGTACAACTTGGAAATTGCTTAATGGTTGTTTTTGATTTCCAGTAATTGTGTTTGTTGCACCATTCTCTTTTTCATTATTATCTGAGTTATTTATTGTATTTACTCCATTTGAAGCTTCTTTATTTGATTCATCAACTTTAGCATTCTCTTCATTAGCTTCCTTATTTTCAGCTTTTAAATTTGAAGCGCTTGTTTCTTTTCCTTCATTTGAATAAACTTTACTATTTGAAGAAACTTTATCATTTGAAGAAACTTTATTATTTACTTTATTATTTACTTTATTGTTTCCATTTAATGAGGCATTTCCATTTTCACTTAATAAAATACTTCCATTTCCATTTGATGAAACTCCATTGTTTACCACATTATTATGTGATGGCTTAATATTTGTATTTGATGAAGTTCCATTATTTGAACTTACTCCATTTGATGAACTTAAATTATTATTAGGTCTTAAAGCTCCAGAATTTGAAGAACTTCCACTATTTGATGTGTTTCCAGAATTATTATCACTATTATTTCCTGAGTTATCTGGTTTTATAACCTCTCCATTATTACCTGAGTTGTTTCCATCTTCAGTATTTCCTGAGTTATTATCTATTACAACGTCACTCATATCATATAAAGGAGTTTTATTTTCTAAATATCTTTTATATGCTGCTAAACCATACATAGCTTGCTCTGTAGCCATATCATTAGATGAAATTTCTCCTAATGAATGTTTAAATCCACCATCATTATTCATGAAGCTAATTATATCAGCCACAATCCAATTTTTTCCTTTTACAAATTCTTTGCTCTTTGGATTTATTCCTAAAGAAGTTAATCCAACTAATGTCTGAACTGATGCTTCTACATTTTTAACTGAGTCACTCATGTATCCACCATCATTTAACTGAGCTTTTGATAAGAAATCTAAAGCTTTGTCTATTGAAGCTTTAACATTTTCTTGGTTTTTATATTTGCTTAAAGCTTGTATTGCCATTCCTGTTAAATCTACATTTCCAACATTTCCTGATAATGCAAAACCACCATCTTTAAGCTGTGCTTTTAATATTGTATCTATCATTTTTTCTCTTGAATTTGTAGCATCCTTAGGTATTTCATAGTTGTTTGTGTCTAAAGCTATTAAAGCAAATATAACACCATTTAATCCTTGTTTTGAAACATTCTTATAATTATAAAGTTTTTCAACTAAATTATATCCACCAACATTTTTAGGATCTTTTCCTAAAGCTGTTAATGCTATTATTGTTCTTGAGTACTCTGTATATTTATTTCTAGTTAAATTTCCTTTTTTCTCTTTAACTACATTTACTAAATTATTATAGTAAGTATTTAAGTAAGCTTTATCATTAAACATTCCAGATCTTACTAATCCAAGTATATCCCATTCATTTCCAAAAGTTGGATTTTTAACATTTGATACAGTCCAGTTTATTGCACTCTTTAATGCTTCATCTAAAGATTTAGATGGATTAACAACATCAACTGGCTTATTATCAGGTTTAACCTCTGGTTTCTCTGGCTTAACATCTGGTTTTACAACTGGTGGTTCAGGTTTTACATCTGGTTTAACCTCATTACCTGTTACAACTAATTTAATAACTGGCAATTCTCCCTTATAAAATTCTGAATCCACATAAAGAATACTTGGTTGCCACTCTTTAAATACTCTACCATTTGTAATAGTATAAGTACCAGCTTTAGTTCCCTCAGGTATTTTAAACTTAATAGTTTGAAGGTTCTTGCTATCTTTTGCGCCATCTTCTGATTTTATTTCATTTAATCCTGGAATATTAGTATTAAATATTGTTTCAGCTTCTATTATTTGTCCCGCGTTTTTATCTGGCATTTCAAGGTTATTTATTTTTAAAGTAACCTCATCTCCAGCTTTTATTGGTTCTTTATTTAAAATTTCAGCTGTATATGGATTTTTATAATTCTTATTTTCTAAAACTTCTAACTTAAAGTTTGGTAAACTTGAGAAGTTTCCTTCTCTAACATCTGCATTTAAATTTGGGCCTTCTCCTGCTATTTCTCTTTCACTAAATAACTTATCTCCCCACCAAGATTCCTCTATATTTCCACCTGTGAAATTAAAAGTACCTGCTGTGCTTGCAGTAAATTCTATTGCATTCTTTGTAGCTATATTATACTGGCTTGCTGCACCATATATATTAGTAGCACCTGGCATATCAGTTTTATATTCTACTCTTGTTCTCTTTGGATTATAAACTCTTAAAAACTTTGGAACTGGAGTTTCTAATCCACTAAAACTTATCTTAACCTTATCTCCTTGAACTATTGCTTTTCCTGGATTTGTTAAGTTTGAAATGTTTATTCCTAATTTTTTAGCTTTTAAAGTGTATGATTCATAAGAAGTTTTATCTCCTTTACTTGCAGTAATACTTACTACGTTATACCCTTCTTTAAGCTTAATATTATATCTTCCTTGGTTATCTTTTATAACTTCTTTATTATTAAATAAAACATTTATATGGGCATCACTTGAATCTACTGTGAAGCTATAATCATAGTTATCACCTGTATAATATAAAGTATCGTATTTATTTTCTTTTATTGAAGTTATTATTTTAGGACCAATTCCTTTATTTTCTCCTGTAACATATACGCTTATTAACGCTGGTGTTTCAAGTCCTGGATATCTAACACTTACCTCTGCTACTCCTGGTTTTAAAGCAGTTATTAAACCTGTCTTACTTACTTTAATAACTTCATTTCCTTTAACAACAGAGTATGTCATTCTTGCAGTTTCATCATTTTCATTACTTCTTACATCTGGTGAATCAACAGCTATTATCTGATGAGTTTTTCCACTTTCTAAAACAAGATTTAAAGAATCAACAATTATTCCTGCACCTGGTCTTAATTTAACCTTATAGTTTATTGTATATGATTTAGTAGATTTATTTCCAGCATTATCGGTTGCTTCTATATCAATCTTGTTTGCACCCTCATTTAAATCTACAGTATATTCTCCTGATTTACTTTCCTCAAGTTCTTTTCCATTTAACTTAACAACTGGGATTATAGTTGAATCAACATTATCGCTTACTACTACTCTAAAGCTTAATTTCCCTTTTGAAACAGTTGAATTATCAGTTAAATTTGCTGATATACTTGGTGCTTCCTTGTCCTGCGGAATAGAATCTCTAACTTTAAAACTTATATTAGGTAATATTGAAAAATTCTTTTCATAAGCCCAATTCTTTTCAGTTGCCCCATTTATATCATTACCATACCACCATTGATATATTGAACCATTACTCATGGTATAAGTTCCTGGTTTAGCATCATTAGGTATTTTAAAAGTTACTGTGTTTAGTTTATTTCTATCTACATAAGTATGATTTCCTGCAGATTTTGATGAAACTTTTTCAAGACCTTTTAAGTTTGTAGTATATACTGTCTTTAATTCTTGTGAGTTATATTCTCCTGGAATGTAAGAAAATGATTCTTCTAATCCATTAAATCTAACTGTAACCTCACTACCTGGAACTATAGCATTTGCATTGCTTATTGAATAGCTTATTTTCTTACAAACTATTTTATAAGTTTTACCATCTACACTTAAATTGTTTTCACCAACTGGCATTTTTACTGCATACACATCACCAATTGGAGAAACTTCTTGTCCATTTAATAAAACCTTTGATGAAGCTTTAACTCCTTCTAGTTTTAATAAGGCTGAATCCTCTAAAGTATATACCTTATCAAACTCACTCCATTTGCTTAAATCTAATGAATAAGCCTTGCTTAAATCAACCTTAGGATTTATTTTTAAGTTTATAGTTGGGAATACTGAAAACTTTCCTCTAAAGGCTTCTTTTCCATATGAAAGACCTCCCCAAGATTGTCTTATTCCACCATTAGTTAATTGATATTCACCAGGCTCTGTATCATTTGGAATTTTAAATGTTACCTTTGATAATTTTTCTCTATTAACAGGCGCACCTTTTAAGGTTTCTGAACTTACAGTTTTTAAACCTGGAATATTAGTATTAAACTCTAAAGTTGTTTCTTTTAATTTATAATCAGAACCATTTTTCATGGCTTCTTCAACCATTCCATTAAAATCAACAGTTACTGTTCCACCTGGTACTGGATTTCCTTCTATTTTATAAGGAAGTGTTTTACAAGTTATTGATATTGGATAGCGACTTCCCCATCTAATAACTGATAATTCATGTATTCCTGGTGTTATGTTTATTAGTCCATATTGTCCTTTTACAGGAACTTCTTTTCCATCAAATAAAACTGGTTTAAGATCAGAATCACCAAGTCTTACAACTCTTGCCCATATTGATTTTTGTCCTTCTGCTAAATAAACTGTATTAGGATTTGGTTGATCCCAATTACTAAACATATCTAAATCAAATGAAGGCTTTACATCTGGTACTACTACTTCTTCTTTTTTAACTACTAAACCTTTTATTGAAGCCTCTAAATCATTTAAAAGCTTATCCATCTTCTCTCCATAAGCTTTTGTATCACAATCCCCATTTCCTAATTCAACAGACATCATTTGTCCTATTTGTTCATTTGTAGGGATTTCTTTTTTAACTGTAGTTATTTCATCTTGAAGCTTTTTAAAACTTTCTTCTGTATATTTATCTTTAGAGATTTTCTCTGCTTCATTTAGTTTGCTTCTTAACTTGTCTATTTTATCTACAACTAAAATATCTTCTCCCATATCCTTAGCTGTATATTGAAGTCTTACTACATCTCCATTTTTTAATGTGTAGTCAGACATTCCTACATTTGGATAAACTCCATTAACTGAGTATTTCCATCCACTTACTGAACCATGGTCAAATTCTGATAAGAAATCTCCCTCTGGAGTTTTTATTCCTGATATATAAAAGTTTTTATCTAAGGTTCCTGTACTTTTATATTCTATCTTAAGATTTTTCAGTATCTTATCTATGGCTACGGATGCCTTTTCTCCTACGGTTATATTTTCTTTAGTAGGTTTTAAGATATCACTTTCTCCTAAAACTCTTCTTTCAATTGATAAAGTTATTGTTCCAGTATTTTTACTATTCTCTGCTGCAAATACTGCAGTCGGTGTGAATAAATTCATAAAGAAAATCAAGAACGTAAATACTGACAATAACTTTTTAAATTTAAAATTACTCTTCATTTTTCACCTTTCCTCCTAAATTATAGATGCTTAAATAATTTTTAGCATAAAAAATAGACATTCACAATGAATATCTATCTAGGAATATACAAGTTATTATCTGATTGTATTAAAACTATTTCAAATTTTAAAACAAGCTTTTAATTTATATATTATAAACAATTATATAAATTTTTTAATCTTGAATTAATAAAAATGCCCTTTTTAAGTTTTAAACATATTTAATATGATATTTTAAATTTCCTTAAATAAAAGTTTTAACTTTATAATTTCAAAAAAAAAAAACAGACTTCATAATTATAATAAATAATTTATTAATAAAAAATCAAACTTCATATTCTCATAAAAAGTTCATTTTATAATCAATTATAATAAATTATGAACAAAATTTAATTTAAAATGAATAAGACTTAAATAATCACATTAAATATATTAATTTACTCTTAAGCACTCTATATTAACCCTATATAAAAGCTAATCAGTTTCCTTGTTTCTTTCCCCAGAAAGATACTCTAAGTTGAAAAAGGCAGGTCTCCTGGCTCATAACTCACTCTCTTTAGTACCTTCCCATGAAAACTCACAGTGGTATATCACTAAAGAAAAGTTACTTACAGTTGCTGGGGGCAGCTTTAGCATTTAACTAAATTCCCTATTAAGCATTTTATACACCTAATTCAAAAGTATGCTTATTAATTTAATTTTATTCCATATAACATATTAATATAAATATAGATTTTATTCAACAAAATTTTAGACAAATAAATATTTAATACTTATTATTTTCATCTTTTAACTTAAATTAACTATTTTTAAATATCAAATTAATGATTTAACCCATTCATAAAGTTTTTCTCCTACTTCTTCTTTAGATAGGTTGTCTACATTTAAAACATCTACATTATTATTTTTTAGTAACCAATCCTTTTTTAAAGGCAATAAGTTATTAATCTGGTAATCAAAAAAGTTTCTTGAGCGTGTTTTATCTTTTTCTTTATTTCTGTATAAGGTTTCATCTTTCCCATTTAAAAACAAAATTCTATCTGGCATAAATTTTCTCAATTCCTCTAATTCCTTATGAAGTCTTTCGTAAACATTCCAGTCTAATCCCTTACTCTTAGGATAGTTTAATGTGTAAAATTCTATTTCTTCAGCGCCATAATCCATAATTGAAAAGCCATACTTTTTTGCATTCTTTCCTCTTTCAATTTCATTTCTTATCCACAGCCTTTGTATTTCAATATATTCTTCAAATACATCCTTATTTAACCCTCTATTTTTAATCTCCTCAATAACTTTTGAATTATCTTCATAAACAATATTTACATTTAGTTTTTTACTTTCTAAATGCTTTAAGGCAGTTGTCTTGCCAACTGCCATGGCTCCTTGTATTGATAATACTGTTCCTCTCTTTTTACCCTTCATTTTTAATACTTCTTTCTAAGTTTTTATTTATAAGATCATATTGCCTAAGACTTTATTACTATTCTACTCTCATTCCTAATATTTTTAATTCCTCTAGTCCCTCTATTATCTCTTTTCTTGAAAAATTACATTTATCTAACCTTTCATCACTATAGTTATTTATTTCATCATAAAATTTCAAGGCTATTTCATAGTTTCTTTTGCTCACATGAGATTCTAATGAATCAAATATCAAATTCTCTGCCTTATTTATCTTGCCTTCCTCTAAATACTTTCTAATCATTATTTCTAATAAATCATCTTCTGAAAGTTTCATATCATAATTATCATCTTCTATGTTGCTCTTTACAGCATCCTTACCTGAAGTTATTGCAATTAGCATATTGCTAGCTGCAGTTATAAGTCTCTTTATATAATCCTTCTCAAAATACATCTTTATCCTCCCAAAACTCATCTATTAATGTTACTCTCTTTTTACCCTTCATTTTTAATACTTCTTTCCCAGTTTTTATTTATAAGATTCATAATTCCCTTTATATTTTCATCACCTGGTTTAAAAAAAATCAATCCTTTTTTACCATTTTTCATATAATTTATACTTATTTTTCTTCCTACAATTTTAACTTCTGTTAATCCATAATATTGAATTTTATAACTTACCTTATCACTATATACTTTTATATAATTTTTATTTGATAAATCTAATTTTTCTTTCTTAAGATAATCCCTTTCCCCTAAAGAACCAAATAATTTTCTAGAATATTTTATTTTAGTTGCCATGATATTTATTTCGTATATGCTATAAAAAACTAAAATCATAGAAATTATATATAGTATATAACTGTGTACTTTGCTTAACTTAAGTAAATCTACCAATGTACCTGCAAAAACTTTTACCAATAAAAAAGATAAAATTAAAAACATAATAATTAAAAACCACTTTTCAATCATATATGTAGTTTTGAAAAGACTAAAATCGTAAGTCATTTTTAGCTTTCTAAGTTTACCTTTTTTTAAAGTATTATTACGTTTTATATTATGCATTCTTATTCCCCCTCATTGAAATTATCTCCTCTTTAAATTCATCAAAGTTTTCAAATTTATTTTTAGGGAACATAACTATAAACCCACTCTTTTCAATAAACACAATTGAATCCTCGTCATTTTTAACACGGCATCCACTTAAATTCAAAGTAATATCCTTCCATTCTGACTTCATATATAATTTTTTATCCTTTAATATCACATTAAATTCTCCAATTAAATATTGGTAATACTGAATTAAATTTTCTTTACTTAATCTATTCAATTTAAATTTTTGTAGAAAGTAAAAAATAATATAAACTAAATAATACAATATTGATATAAAAATTAAGTCAACCATCCCTTTAATAGAAAATAACTTGTCTTCTAAACCAATAATAATACTAGTAATAAGTACTAAAGCTAATAAAGCCAAAGAGCTCTTTTTAAAACTTTCAGATAAATCATCATAATTTTTTGTTTCACGAAAATAACTTTTTAAGGTTTTATTACTTTTTATATCCTCAAATTCTATACTTACCTTATATTGTTTATCCAAACAATCACCACTTTCCTTATTTTTAAATTTTATTTATCATATAAAAAATCTTGTTATAATAAATATATAGTAATTTTTAGGAGTTGACAATTATATGGATAAGCATTTCACTGTTTCAATATTTATAGTTCACAAGGACAAGGTATTATTACACCTACATAAAAAAGCTAAAAAAATACTTCCTCTAGGTGGTCATATAGAACTTAATGAATCACCTGAAGAAACCTGTATTCGTGAGGCCTATGAAGAATCTGGATTAAACATAAAAATATACAATCCATTTAATGAAAAACTAAAGAAAAGTTGTAATTTTTCAAATGAAAAACTTTTAATAAACCCAATGCACACAATTTTAGGTGAAGTAGCCCCTGAGCATTATCATATAGATTTTGTTTATTATGCTACATCAGAATCCTTTGAAACTAAGCCAGCATCAGGAGAATCTAAGTTATTAAAATGGTACTCAAAAGAAGAGATTAGAAACCCTACTAATATCCAAAATAATATTTTATATATGGCTAATGAAGCTTTAGATTTATTAGGGGAATTTTAAACTAGTATAAAGAGCTTGAAGAAAAATTTAATGGATTTAACTCTAGATTTATTAGGCAAATTATAAATATTAAACTTAAGCTTAGATTTCTTATAGATTTCAAAAGACTTTATAAAAAAATAAGTACTAAAACTTTAAAGCTATGTAAAAAATACATTTTTTTCAAAAACCATACTTAAGAAGTAAAAATTAAAACTTGCAAGCCCCTCATAAAACTAACCCTATTTTCCATGAAAATTCTTAAGTTTTTATGCTACTTGCAAGTTTTTTAAGTTCATTTTTTTAAACTTTATTTTTTAAATTATGCATTTTAAATATTAAGAAAGTTAATTCCTAAAAAAGAATTAATAATAAGAAATCTAAAGGAATACTAGGATTTAAAATCTCTTTGTTTTGTGCTTTTAATTAGCTATTTAAATTCCATAAAACCTTTCTTTTTTAAGAACTTTCTCTATTTCATTTTTAAGCTCTAAGGTGAAAACTTCTAAGTTATTTTTAGGCTTTAGTTTTATGAACTTTAAGTTATTATCCTCATCCTCATCTAAATTAAACTCATCATATTTAGACCTTGGATATAATACTATAACTTTTTGCAGAGGATTAAATGGTGTTTTTTCTTTTATAAGGTCCCCATTTTTCTTTAAGTTGAATATACTATCACAGCTTGTTCCATAAGCCATAAGCTGTTTTACAATGCCTTTGTCTAAGCTGCTATACCAATCCTCTTTCCATATATCTTCCCTATACCTATATTTAAATTCAAATATGATACTTCCTAGGAATATTTCATTTTTGTATATATCAAGTCTTCCATCTGGTCTATTATTTAAAGCCTTTATAAAAATTGGCTTTTCATTAAAATCTGTTTCACTGCTCTTTCTTGGAATAGGGCTATCATAATAAAATTTAAGGGTTACATCCTCTTTTTTGAAAGTTACCACAGTATTTTTATTTAAACTTTGTAAAATCTTATTTTTTTCCTTTGTATATATGTCTCCTTGAATATTTTCATACTTTAATTCATCTCTAAGTATTTTACATATTTTTATATAACACCACATTTCATAAAGATTATCTGTTCTTTTAAACTGGAGAGAGAAGTTTATATTCTCTTTCTCTTTTTTTAATTCCTCAGAATGAAGTTTTTCATAAACCCTATATAATATGTTATATCTAGAATCTTGAATAAGCACATGGGGAATACTATGACCAAAAGTTCTTCCAACCAAATTATACCAATCAGTTGATTTTAATATATTTATGGAACTTCTCATTCTATCTGCCTTTATTCTAAGCTCCTTTATACCTTTTAAAAGCTTTAGTCTTCTTTCTTCATTTAATTTACTTTTTAAATCCTCTTCATTCCCACTAAAATCACTTAACTTTTCCTTTTCTACCTCTCCAACTCCTCTTGAAAACCTATTTAGTATGGTCATCATTTCACATACAATCTTTTTTACCCACCTATTTTCTGGTAAATCATATTCTATATTTTTTATTGGTGCTTTCATAAATCCAGGCTTTATTGAATTATTTAGATAACTTCTCATTGTAATGTTATCTATTTTTCTAACCTTTTCCTCATTTATAACTCTATAACTATTGCTTATTTTATAATTCGGCCTAACTTTAAGTTCCATAAGAGCATTCATTATATTTGAAAAATCCTTCTCTATTATAAGAAAAGCATATAAATCTTTAGGAAGCTCTTTTAAAAGTTCTCCATCTATAAAAGAAAACTTTCTCCTTATAAACTCAAAGCTTATTCCATCAATTTCACTTTCTAATTCTCTCTTTAACTCATTGCTCTCATCAAAAGTTAAATTTTTACCTATTACATTAAATAGGGAGTAATAAATTTTTCCCTCTACCTTTACTCTTATTTCATATATTCCTGGTATAAATGGACAAACTCCCTCATTGTAGTAAAGAGGAAATTCCTCCTTACATGGTTTAATATAAATCTCATTTTTTGATATTCCAATAGAATCCTCTGAAAATGAATCTAAAGGAAATTCATCTAAACAATCTAAATAAAGTTTTGCATCCTTATTTTCACAGTTAAACTGAATTGTTATTAACCTATTTTCCTCAATTTCTACTAAATCTTTCTTGCTTATATCATTTAGTGTTTCATAAAAATTCAAAGTTTTTATTTCATTGTTGTATAACTGATGAAAGTTAACCTTAAAATTATAATGTGTATCCATATATCTCTAACTCTCTTGCCTTATTTAAGATATAAGCTCTTGATACTTCAAAATTTGATACATCTTTAAATTCATCTAAGATTTTAAGAATTTCACTGTGTAAAACTTCTTTGTTATAATACTCACCTATAAATTCTCCCCACTGTTCCTTAGTTCCTCTAATCTTTGGTAAAACCCTTTGAGCTAGCTGAATATCAATTCCCTTTTCTCTTGTTATAATTTTTCCTAAAGGTAAATTCCTTATATAACTATCTATTTGACTTACTATCCTAAAGCCTATACCTACATTTCTATTTAAAACATTCATATTTTTATGAATTTCAGTTAAAAGTTCTAATTCTCTTTCTGTTAAATCTATACACTCTGATTTTTTTGTCATATTATCATAATCTAAAAATGAAAACTCTTCTAAATTACTTTCTAAAGGTTCTCCACATTCTAATTTTTTAAGTTCTAAGAAACTTACTTGATTTAAACTTATAACATTTGCTCTATCTAAAACCTTATCTGAAAAATGACAAGTAGATTCATCTAAATTAACAGTTCCAACAAATAATATGTTATCTCCAATTTTTATATTAGCTTTATACCTATCTGAATTTTTTAATTCCTCTTCTAAACTTTTATTATAAAGCTTTAATACTCTATCCTCACCATCTAGCTCTAAGACTGATAAAATCTGTGAAAAATAATGCTCAACCCTTGCTAAATTCATTTCATCTAAACATACTATATAAAGTTTATCCTTATTTTTCTCTGCTTCAACTAAAGTATCTAAAAAGCCAGAATCTCCTGGTCTATACACTTTATTAATGGTATCAACATATCCTAATAAATCACTATCATCAGTCCATGAAGGTCTAACAGGTATGAAATTTAGTCCCTCTTCCTTTAAGCCTAAAGCTTTCCCATAAGCTTGTACAATTTTAGACTTTCCAGTTCCACTCATGCCAGATAGTATAACAAGTTTTGATGATTTCATAGAGGTATGAAAATTTATTAAGTCCTCTTCTTTATAAAGTAGATTCATATTTCTGCATGTCTTAGTAAAGTTATTTATAAATTTCCCTTCATGAGTATTTTCATCTAAAATATATCCTTTATGTTCATAAGAATATCCTTCTTTTTTCCTATTCTCTTGTAACAAAACCTCTTTTCCACTATTATTCTGAAAAAAGAAATCCTTAAATTCCTCTTTTAAAGCCTCCTCTTCTTTTTTAAGTACTTCTTGATTATTAGCTAAATCAATTATTTCTAAAAAGGTATTCTCTTCAACAAAAATTATATCCTCACATTTTGGACTTCTAACAAAGCTTTGATACCATTTTTCATCCTCTTCAACTACATTAAGCTCATTAAATCCATAGCACACCTTGTCATCTATATATATTTGCCTTTCTATTCCTGTAATAGCTCTTATTTTCTCCTCATCTTCAAAGAATATTACTGATGGAGCAGAATCCCTGCCCTCTTCTACACCATTCACTCCTTCAATCCACTTATTATTTAGTAATAAATTCTTAAATTCTTCAAAAGAAACCTTGTTTTTCTTTTTTGAGAATACTGGAACTACTCTGTAAGTATAATCCTCTTTAAAACTCTCTGGCTTCTTAAGAATAATTGTCTCCTCCATAAGATAATTTTCTACGTCTTTATGAAATTCATCCTTTTTCATAGGCTTAAACATAACTAGTTTATCTAAAAGAAAGTCTGAAAGTCTCTCTTCTCTTACTTCACGCTCTTCATCTTCACAATCAAAAAAACCATATTCATACATTCCACTAGAAAAACAAGCAAAACTCTCTTCACATATTTCTCCATTATTAAACTTTGAAATTGTCTTAACTCCAAACTGAAGTATTTTTCTGTTATTTAAAAATATATTACTATTTACTTTTCCTAACATGTATATACTAAAATTCTTCATAATACCCTCCTACATAACTACATCCATATGATCTTTTAATTCCCCAAAGCTTCTAAACTTATAAACCTTATAATTATTTTCTCTTCTATTTATTCTACTTTGATCCACTACTTGTAAGTCATATAAAAGTACCCAAACTTCCTCATAGTCATTTAAAAGTTTATCTAAATCCTCTATCTTTTTCACGTCAATTTTACTAAAATCATAATTTAAACCTTTTATATGAAAATCATCTATTTCTCCTATTATGGCTATTCTTCTCCTTGAAAATCTCTCCATTTCTTTCTCTTTAAGCTCAATTTCTTTTTTAAGCTCCTTAATCTCATTTTTCAACTTGATTTCTTTATTTTTAAACTTTTGATTTTCGCTTTTTAAAAGAGCATTTTCTTCATTTCCCTGTCTTTTTTCATTCAAAGCCTTGTCATATCTTTCTTTTAATGAATTATATTGCTCTTTGCCTTTCTCCTCAATTCCATTAAGTTTTTTAAGATTTTTTTCAAACTTTTTATTTTCTAACTCTAAATCATTTATTTGTTTTTTTAAGTTTTTAATTGAACTCTTATTCTCAAGCAAAGCTACTTTTTTCTCTTCTCTAAGCTTTCTAATTTCCTCATCTTTTTTTCTATTTTTCTCTTTTAAAATTTCATATTCCTCTTTTAATTTTAAGAGAATTTCATAAGAAACTTCCTCTTTTACCTCTTCTATTATTTTACTTTCTTCTATACTTGAAGCTATTTCCTCCTTAGCTTCTCCTTCTTCTAAATTTAATTTTTTATCTTCTAATTTGTTATTATCTTTTAAACCATGAACTTTAAAATCATTATTTTCTAGGATATCTACCTTTTTTTCTCCTTCATAAGTTAGTCTTAATGAATTTTTTTCTATTTCATCTACAATTAATTCTTTAAGACTTAAATAATTATTTTTTTCAGTGGATATAATAAACTCAATAATTTCTTCATTTGCATTTCCATCATTAAAAATCTTTATTAACTCTTCTTCTTTATAATTCTCATTCATTCCATTTAAAGAAGTTAAATCAAAAAAATCCTTAAGACTATTTATATTTGATTTATTCTCCAAGCTTCTTGATATAATAACTCTAGGAGGTAAAGTTTTCTTTCTTTTGTTCTTTGGAAATCCATTTATATTTAAATCTACATATCTAATTATTTCTCTTAATCTTTTTTCATCTACATTTTTAATATACCATTTTAAAATTTTTTCATCCATTTTACCAAAACCTCTCAATTTTAATTTAATTTATCTATTTAATTATACAAAATCCTAATATTTTTTCCAATTTATAACTCAATATAATTAATCAATAATAGAAGTTTTTAAAAAATTTACTAATATATCCTTAATAAATTCATATATTTTTCTCTTCTAAAGTCACCAGTTTTCTAAATTAAACCCAAAATAATACCCATACTAAAATAAAAAACTTCCATTAATACTATAAAAATTCATTAGCACCAAATTTAACAGGCATTTTTATTTATGCTAAATAAAAATATAAATAATCTTTAAATGCTTTCTTAGTAGCATTAGATGTAGTTCTTCTTTGATGAAAATAAAAAAGGACTTAAAGATAAATAATCTTTAAATCCTTTTTCAGTATAAATTCATATAATACCTCTAATTTTTCATGATTACTTCAATTAAAACTCTTCATAGCTTATGTTAAACTCTTCGCCTTTTTCATCACTAGGAAGATTTTTACTTAAAGATATGTAAACAAGTCCAATTAAAGCTGGTAAAATAAATATTGATAAAGATAATAAAATGGCAAAATTTAATAAGTTCATAATAAAAACCTCCTTTTAATATAATGTAAAAATTTAATTATTGCTTATATAAATTCCTTGATTTAATTATATAAGAACTATTTAAAATCTTATATTTAAAAACATTACACTAAAGTTACAAAAATGAAACATTTATTAAAAAAGATTAACATTAAAATATGAACATATTTTTTGAATTAATCAAAGTACATTTAAATACATCCTATGTTAAGGTTCAATCAATTAGTAATAATTTGTCTATAAGAGAAAGTTTTATTTAAATACATCCTATGTTAAGGTTCAATTTATGTTCTACATAAACATCAACAAAAAATTTATCTATTTAAATACATCCTATGTTAAGGTTCAATCAAGAGAATTTGCAGACGGCTTACAAAATAAAGTTTTATTTAAATACATCCTATGTTAAGGTTCAATCTTCTATGTATTTGCTTAATAAACTGCATTTCCCATTTAAATACATCCTATGTTAAGGTTCAATCTTATATCAAGAGAATCTATTATTTCATTTTTTATTATTTAAATACATCCTATGTTAAGGTTCAATAAAGGTTTCTCGTCCTGCTATTAAATTTAATTCTGAATTTAAATACATCCTATGTTAAGGTTCAATTTTTTAAAAATTCTAAAGTTTCTTTTTGCTTTTGTATTTAAATACATCCTATGTTAAGGTTCAATCACTTGCGGAACAAAAATATTATACAATAGAAAAAATATTTAAATACATCCTATGTTAAGGTTCAATATTAATAGGTACAATTAAATCAACTGGACAGAAATTATTTAAATACATCCTATGTTAAGGTTCAATTAACTAAGTTGTCTATTTCCTCATTCAAAGCATCTATTTAAATACATCCTATGTTAAGGTTCAATCGCTTGGTATTGTTGTTAGCATTCCAGTTGCACAATTTAAATACATCCTATGTTAAGGTTCAATAGGAAGAAATGAAAAAAGAAACACATAAGCTTGGATTTAAATACATCCTATGTTAAGGTTCAATATTTAGTGTAATTCTTGTTACTCAAAATGACCGCTATTTAAATACATCCTATGTTAAGGTTCAATCACAATCTAACACTTTAAAAAATCTTTTAGTCATTCATTTAAATACATCCTATGTTAAGGTTCAATTTTAAAAGAAAAATGGGGACATGGTTCTGCTTACATATTTAAATACATCCTATGTTAAGGTTCAATTTGGTTCTTTTCTTTTTGTGACAATGCATCCTTAGAATTTAAATACATCCTATGTTAAGGTTCAATGACTTAAAAAAGAAGAAGATATATATAGTGCAAAATTTAAATACATCCTATGTTAAGGTTCAATGTTGGTAAAAATGGGCTTAGTATAGCTAGTGTTAAATTTAAATACATCCTATGTTAAGGTTCAATCCATATATTTTAAATTTATATCCGAAAATTCTAAAATATTTAAATACATCCTATGTTAAGGTTCAATGTTAGATTGGTTTATAAAAATTTTAAATATGGGTTATTTAAATACATCCTATGTTAAGGTTCAATCAAAATTTATACATACGACTTTTTAGAAAAAATACAATTTAAATACATCCTATGTTAAGGTTCAATATAAATTTTAAGGAGGTGGCAATCATGAAAGATAATTTAAATACATCCTATGTTAAGGTTCAATGCTTGTAAAATAGCCATTTTTATTTTCAACTTTTTTATAAGATATTGTTATTTCAATATCTTCAATAATATTTTACCAATGTTTCATTAAAATTTAAAGCATAATATTATATTTCTTCTAATCGCTGTTATTTCAATAGTTTAAACCTTCTTTTATTTTTTTATCATTGGTAAAATATTAGTTAGAGTATTAAATTTTCACCATTTACTACTTCTTTAACGCCTAAAACTTCTTCTCCAAAAACCTTACCATTTAATAATTTAACTATACATATAAAATCTTCATCTTTTTCTATTACTTTATTTAAATCTTTTCGCAAATTAATAAGATTAGATGGTGTTATTTCTCCTCTAAAAACTGACTTTTGAAAATGTGATAAATACTTTTTGCAAATTTTAAATACTTTATTTACCCTTTTTTCATTTACATCATAAAATAAAAAAGCATAATTATAGTTTATATTATTTTTCCCTTTCATATTTTCCTCCAAGCTCATTATAATCTATAGTCTACAAGTTTATTATAACTATACTTTATTAGTAATTATCTTTTAAACTAAATGGCTTAAATTCTTTCCCCTCCATTATGAATTTTATAAGTTTATAGCAATCTAGTTTTATAGCTGTTTTATAAGTTATTTTCCTCTTAAGTTTTGGATGTACAAATACTGAATCTAACCTTTCTTCAAAAGCTTTTATAAATATTTCTCTTCCCTCTTCATTTAAAAGACAATAATTAACTTTCTTATCAAAATGTTTTTCAACCTTTAATGTTTTCCTATTTACCAATTCAAAAATAGTCTTATATACTATTACTGGTTTAAAAACCTCACTAATATCTAAACTTAATGAAAATCTACCTTCTGAAGGCTCATGCAAAAAACTTATTCTTTGATCTAAGTGAGTTTTATATATAGTTGATATTGTTTTAGTATATAGAAGAGTATTCCCAAAGGATATCAGAGCATTTATTGGATTATCTGGTGGTCTTTTGCATCTTTTATTCATTATAAATTCCTCTGGTAATATAAACTTAAAATCAGAATAAAACCTTTGCCAAAGCTCTCCTTCAACAGCCATTATCTCATTTATATTTTTTGAATTATCTAATCTAGTGTAAAATTCTTTTTTTATCCAATCTATAGTTACTTTTACTTCTTTTTTATCATGTTTATAGTAATGATATAGAAGTTCATATATATTTTTTCCTATCCCTTCAACTATATTTTTAGCTATTTCTATTCTATTTTCATTAAATACTTTAACCTGCTTTATTAATAACTTTCCACTATTATATTTATTTTTAGGATAAAAAGTCCCACTATATCCTTCATAATAATTAAAAAAGTGCATAACTATATTATTTTTTCCTATAAAATCTAATAACTTTGTGTTTATGCTTATTTCATTTAGACAATATATTTCATTTACTCCTTCTACAGGTATATATATGTTTTTTCCACCTTTTCTAAAACATAGCGAGTTATCTTTTCTTGTAAGTTCACCCATAGAGCTTATATACTTGGTTTTTGCCATATTTTAATACTCCTCTCAAACTTTTATAATCTTCTCTAAATATAACAATACTCATAATAAGCACACTTTTTACATTTAGGCTCATTTAATAATTTTGGTATATCCTCTTCTAAAATTAACTTTTCAATATCACTAATAACTTCATCTAATTTTTTCTCATTTTCTTCTGTTAATTCAAAGGTTAAAGTTTTCTTTTTTGTTTTATTTTTTTCTATAAACTCTAACTTTCCTTTTCTCTCAATCCCTTTATTTTTTAAAACTTTAAGATAGTATAATAACTGCCACTTTGAAGCCTCTACATCAGCATCAGACTTCTTAACTTCTGTAAGATATTCTTTTGTAAGCTTATCAATCTTTATATTTTCAATTTCTATTTCTGTATTATCCCCTTTGTTTCTCTCTTCATGAAGTGCTTTACCCATGCTAACATTTTCACTATTATCCTCCAAATTTAATCTGTTTCCATGAAAATAACATTGCCTTTTACAATGAAAATAATAATTTATAAGTGTTCCATTTGCTTTCAAAATTCTCACCTCTTACAAAAATTCTCCAATGTCCTTTTCAAACAAAGTTTTATTTAATTTCCCATTTTCAAAGAAATCTTCTCCATTACTTATATAAATAAGTTCTCCAATTCTATCATTATAATTAAAATTTTGATTTGTTTTTATTCTATAAATAAAATAATTCATATCAGCTTTAATCTTTGAAAGCTTTATTATTTTTTCTGCATAATCAATATCATTATTTAAAAGTAACTTTTTATATTTTTGCCATACATCTTCTCCATTTATTTTTTTTATAGATTCTTCTTTATTATCTTTAACTTCTAATTCATAAGCTAAAAATATTTGAATTTCATTTTCTTTTTTATCTATCAATCTCATCTTCTTTTCAATTTCTGAAAAATTAAGATTTCCAACAGAATTCTTAAAAAACTCTCTTGTATTATTTGAATTTTCTCTGCTTGTAACTTCTAAAAGGCTTTCATTTACAAGTTCATTATATTTGTTAAACTGCTTTTCTTTAAGTATTTCTCTAAGTTCTTTATTTTTTAAAGTTAAATTTGAATTTTTTCTAACATCTTCTTTATATATGCTTACTGCATCATCTAAATTAAAGAAATAAACTATTGAATCCTCCTTTAGGCAGGATCTATTTATTCTTCCTAAAAACTGTTCTTCACTATCTAATATAGATGAATCTTTAAATCCAATATCCATATCTATGTCTACTCCAGCTTCTATAACCTGAGTTGAAACTAAAATTATGTTTTCTAAAGGATATTTTAATTTATTACCTTTAATCTCATCTATTATATTTTTTCTTTCAACAGAATTATCATCTCCTGTTAATAGTCTAATCTCTGATTTTATTTCTCCTAATTCTTCTTTTGATTTAAGTTCTTGAAAAAATTTATAGGCACTTTTTTTATTTATAAATTCTACTATTCTCTTTTTTCCCTCATATTCTTTAAGCTTTTCAATTAATTTCTCGAAAATTTCTTCATCCTCTAAATCCATTAGAGAATAATCTACCTTTACTCTATTTTTAAACTTCTTGTTTTTAAAATATTTATCTCTGTTTTTTATTAAATTAACTGAATTATCATTTTCTAACCCCTTTGAATTTAATAGTTTTTCTAAATTTGGTAAAGTAGCAGACATTATTATAATCTTTATATTTAGTAACTTTGAAAATTCATTTAAAAACTCTATTATTTCTCTCCATATTAAATTTTTATAACTTTGTATTTCATCAAGTATTATTACACTATTTGCTAATTGGTGAAAAGCAAATATATTTTCTTTATTTGTTCCAAACATATATGAAAATAAAGATACGTGAGTTGTTAAAATCATAGGATAATTTAAAAACTGCCTATTTAATAAGGATTTTGAATAATCAATGTATTCTTCATTTTCAAAATAAGAATCTCTTTCATAGTTATCATTTATTACTTCTTTTATTGGAAACAATGAATTTATAACCGCAATTTCTTCTAAAACTTCTTTGTTGGTTTTATATATTTTTTTTAAAGTTTCAATATTTTGTTCTATAAGAGTGTTAAATGGATAAACATAAAATATCTTATTTTTTGAAGGATCCTTTTCTATTATTTTAAAAGCTAAATTATTTGCTACATTACTCTTTCCACTACCTGTAGGTGCTTCTAGATAAAATATATTTTTGTTTAAATTTTTAACCATCTCCTTTTCAGCATCTAAAAACATCTCATTTCTTAAGATATTTATATTATCTACTTTGGAAAAATCTTGATTTTTTCCATATTCACTTTTTTCATATTCTCTTATGTGTTTATAAATCTCCCCCTCTCTAAAGCTCTTATAAAACTTACCTATATCCTTAATTGTTCCTATATCATTTATCTCTGTTCCACTCATATATTCAGATGTAGCATAATAATCACAGGCTATTAAAATTGAAAGCATAAACCTTTCATAGGTGTATAAGTTTATTGAATTTTTGGTTTCATTTTCCTCTTCTAAAATTATCTTATTAAATTCCTTAAACCTATCTATTATTAAATTTATCTTCCCTTTATTTAATCTTAGTTTTTTAAAATAAACTGGTTCTATAACGTTCTTAATTCCCCTTATTTTATACTCTTCAAATTCTACCATAAGCTTACCAAAATCTCCTGAATATAATTTAATATCATCTAAAGGAGAATGGTGTTTTGATATTATATATGAATTTAAAATAAGTAATGCAAAAAACACATCTTTATTGTCTTTTCCTATCTTATATGCTTTTCCTAAATTTAAAATTTCCTCTAAAAAATAATCTATATATATTATTGATGAATATATGGAATGATTTGTATCTGAAATAAGTCCCATATCAATTTTTAAATCATTATCCATTTTTTCCTTTTGAAAATTCGGATTTATTTTTCCTATATCATGTAAGCTAATTATTCCTAAAAGCATTTTTCTAAATAGTTCTTTTTCTTCCTCCAAAGGATTCTTTAAGAATATATTTTCAAAATTTAAAAAAATCTTTTCTAATTCTTTATCCTCATAAATTCTTTTAAAATACTTTTTACATAACTCTATATGTATTTTTAAGGTTTCTTTTTCTTTTATATTTTCATTATCTTTATGTGCAAAAACTTTATAATTTTCTTTTGTTAAATCATCTAAATCTATATAATCTAAAAATTTTAAATACATAATGATCCCCTTTCTTTTTAATTTAATTTTCATATAAAATTTGGCTGTATTACATATCCAAAAAGTATATATAATACAGCCTATTACTTTAACTTATTTAAAATATTTTTTCTATATAAATTGAAGTGTTTTATCTTTAACTTTATAAATTAAACTCTCTTTTTCTTTTTCTAAATAGCTATTTGTATAAATTAAGCCCTTACATTCATACATTGTTGTTTCATCATTTAAAGTTATTGGTAAAAATTCTTCATATTTATAATAAGTTTCTTCTTTATAGTTTTCATCTTCAAATTCATTAAACATATTAAATATATCATCTTTCTCTTTCTTAGAAAGCCTATAACTATCTTTTATAAAGAAACTATCTATACGATTTACTTCTATACACTCTTCACAATTACATATTTCATAGTTTAATAAATCTACCATGTGATCATTTTTACCTAGGTATGGTAAATATACATAATTTCTATTTAAAATAGCCTTTGAAATTTTATTTGCTTCTTCTCCATCTAAAAGAAGATATATATCCCAAGAAGGGTTTTCTAGCCATTGCTCTTTAATAATAAGAGTTCCCCCTTGCTCCTGTGAAGCATATCCAACAGTATTATTGAATACATTTAATCTCTTTCTAATAACCCCATTTTTATTATTAGGGACTATTGAAATCTTTAAATCTTTAAGTTTTTCATAAAACTCTGGAAACTTTGTTTCTATCTTTTTAGATTTTTCACCCTTATATTTTGAATTTCTCTGATTGTATCCACCATATCCTAATATTGCTCCAAATATACCAAGAAGAGCTACTTTGTGTATATGACCATAGGTAAAGTACATATTAGAATTAACATCTGGTCTTTTGAAAAATCCAGTTTTCCCTTCTAATGTGAATTTTAAAGCTTTCATGTATTACAACACCTCTTTTTTACTAAAGATATTGTAATATTTAGCTCCTTCAAAATTAGCTTTCAAATCAATTGTTAAAGGATTATAGAATATTTCTATACTTTCAATCCTATCCTCTAAGCCCTCTAAAACCTCTTTAAAATTTAATTCGAAAATATTTTTTTCTTCCCCTTTTATAAACTTCACATATCTATCTAGATTTGGTAAATATAATGTACTATCTGTTTTTATAAATATTGAAAGTTCATTTTCACATCCAACTTTTGAATTGGTTGCAAATGAAGTTGTTGATGAAATTGCAGCTTCTTTAAACTCCTTATAATCCTCTTCTGTATATCCATCTGTAACACCTAAATTTATAAACTCTTTATACGCAAGTGGATTTATAACAAAAGGATAGCAATAATGTGCTTCTGGAGTTACTATTTTACTTCCTAATGTTGAATTTTTTGCCTCTTCATCACCTTTTTTATTAGCCTTTTCACTTCCATCTCTAAAAGGAGAAAGTATTTTCTGTTCCTCAGCCTCTGCCTCATCATATATATTGTATCCTTGACCTATTTGAACAGCCCCAGTTATTGATATATTATTATTACTCTCTGCAAAGGTAGCTCCAAAGTTTTTTACATCTTTAGCTTTAAAAAGATTCATTAAAACATTTCTACCATCTTTTTCATCTTTTAAATTATCAATACTAAAGATTTCCTCATATCTTTCTTTTAGTGATTTTGGAACTAAAGAAACTTCTCCTTTTTTTCCATCTGAAAACTTCATTGATTTTATATAAAGAACCTTATCACCTGCATTATCCCATGATTTTTTCATAGGATATTTTAAAGCTTTGTCACTTCCAAATATATCTCCTTCAGAAGTTGTTTTTGGAAATCCTGTAAAATCAGCATTCCAGTTTGCCATTCTTGATGAAATGCAAATTAATCCATAAACTCTTTTATCCATATAACTAATTCTCCTCTCTCTCAACTTTTTCAAATATTATATTGCCGCTTAAATATCCCGCTGTTATGAAATCACCTTGTATTTTACCTTCTACTTCATATCCTAAAACCATAGTATAAAGTCTTTTAAATCTAACATCTTTAACTAAGTCTAAATCATAGTTATATTTTTTATAAAACTTAAAAAGATTTGACTTTATTATCTCATCATTTTTCGCATTAATTATTGGATTTGCTAAAGATAAAGGCTTGTTTTTACCCTTGCTCTTTCCTATTAAATATGAAGTTAATTGACCAACTGCAAAAAAATATTCTCTATCACTTTCTATAGCATCTTCTTTGTTTTCTAAGACTTTATTTCTTAATCCTTTTCTTATGCCCATAAGAATATCAGCCATGCTTTCCTCTCCTCCTTCAAAATACTCTTTTAAAGAGTAGATTAAATTAAATTGATTTAACGCCTTTATAAAATATCCGTTATCTAAAGAAGTTTTTAAGGATAATCTTGAAGCTTTATTTAAAACATTCCAAACATGAGTTTTATCACCTTTATAGAACCAATTAAAAAGTTCTCCTCTCGCCATAAATAAAGCTCTTTTTAAATAAACTTCTTTAATTGAAATATCTTCTGAAAAGTAATTTGTTATTAAAAACTTGTTAAAAAATATTACATTTATTAAGCTTTGTAAATCCTTTTTATTATCAATAACTTTGTAGTCCCAATTATCTTCTTTTTTCCTGTTTTGAAGTAAAACTTCTCTTTTTTCACCTATTATATTTTTAAATTCAAATACTTTATTTAACTTAGGAGAATATTTTGGAATAATGTCATAATCCTTAATTTCACATTCTTTTCCTTTTAAAACTCTTATGTAAATCCCACTGAATTCTTCCTTTAAAAATTCTCCATCCTCAATAGCAAAAAACTCTGAATCATTTAAATAAACGTTACATTTTCTTTGTACAGCTAAATTAAAAAGAAAATCAAAAACTTTTTTCTGTCTTAAAACCTCCTCTTGATTTAATAAGGTTGGAAAACCTAAATCTCTTGTCTTATTTTCTAAATAAGGTTTTTTTGAATTTAAGCCCATATTATCATTGGGAACTCCCTTAATTTCTCCATTTATTTTCAAGTTATATTCATTGCTATTATAAATATTTGGAACTAAATAACGTTTACCTTCTTTGTAAAAATCCTCTTCATCAAACAAGAAGAATATCTTTAAATAATTTTTATCTTTTAAATCTACATCTAAAGTAAAAATATTTTCCAAAATCCAAGACTTAACCTTAGATAGCTTTTCTAAATCAACTTCTCCTAATTGCTTTTCTACTTCTTCATATATCTCTAAAGATTTTTTCTTTTTATAATATTTTTCTCTTTGATTTGATAGAATCTTATAATATTCATCTATACGCTCTTTGTTCAGCTTTCTTTTTCCATTTTTTTCATCAGGTTTTAAACTATCTTTTTTAATAAAAAAACTTAAATAGTTATTACTATGTATAACTTTTTTCCCATCAATTGGTTTTTGCATATTTATAAGACTATTATAATCCATTTTACAAATCAGCTTAAAATTTTCTATGGTAGAATCAATTTTTTTATTTTTTTTATCAAATATAATATTAGTTCTAAAAAATTCTTTAAGATTTCCATTTTCATCTGGCTTTACTATTAAATAAGTTCCATCACTTGGAATATAATTGTCTAATATTTTGCTTTCTAAATTATCCCCAAAATTACTATAAATATAGTTTTTAACTTGATCTAACATCCATTCTTTCCTCCCCTCCTAATTAACTTCTACTTATCATATCAAAGGTTTCAATACCAATAATTATTTTATTTAAACTACTTTTTAATTAATTATGCTTTTAAATATTTCTTAATAAATAAAATTAGTTGACTAACTACTTTTATTTACTTTTAAGTTTATTTTTTACAATAGATATCAAAAATTTATAGCCACCTATAGTTTAAAAATCCAAATCCTCTTGAATTGATTTCTCCAATTCCTACACCTATACTCATATAAGCTATCTTTTGAGATAATTCATCATCACTTACATTTAAGGTTAATTTATCACCGAGAATTTTTATTTCTTTATAATTTGTGGCTATTGGTTTTTTATTATTAAATTCTATAGAATTAAATAAAGGAAAATCTTCATTTATATTCTCTCCATAAAACTCGTTATACTTTTTAATCAGGTTAACTTTTAATCTATTTGCATACTCATCAATATTCATATTGCCTTTCCAATACCCAAAATCATTTTTAATTACAACTGGAGTAATTGAATAAAGTCTATCAATATGATGTTTTTTTATTTCTTTAATATCAACTTTTATACACTTTAATGATTTTGTATAACTTTTATGAAGTTCGTTTAAAAGATAGTTAGCTAACTTGCTATCTATTGTTCGTAATTGAAAAGTATAAATATTGTCCTTTTTATAAATCTTTTCTTTTTCAACAGGATAAAAAGAATTAAAAGTGTACATCTTGTACGAATTTTTCTTATGTAAACTTAAAAATTCATCATTTCTCGATAAAGTTGTATCTATAAGCTTACAAATCTCTTTTGAAGCATCACTCTGACTTATATCATCTAAAGTATAAACTTTTATATCTTCTTGAAAAATATTCACTCTTCTCACCTCCTTATAAAATATTCCTTTATATTAAGTTTAGTTCTTGATAAAATACATAATAAATTCAAAAATTTAACTTAATAATATTTACCTTTTGTCAAAAACATCTTATGTTATAGTTAAAAATTTTCACTCATTAAAAATATTTTTTAAACACTCAAAGAGTTAACATTAATTAAATATATTTGACAATTTAATTTTATCACCATTTTTTTACTTGTCAAATTTTTCTTTTTTAAATTTAACCATTTATTTAATTTTATTCCATTATTTATTTAAAATTTATTTTTTATTTTATAAATTTATTACTTAATTATCCATACTTTTATCATTTAAACAAATTTTAAAAAGCTTGATAATCTAATTTTAGTCTTTATCTTTTTAATGTGTACACTATGTTAAGGTTCAATGAGCAGAAATTGGAAAATGTGGATTGGAGCAGATTATTTAAATACATCCTATGTTAAGGTTCAATTATACTACTATACTACTTCCTATAGAAATACTATCTATTTAAATACATCCTATGTTAAGGTTCAATGTTGCTAATCTTTTGTCTATGTTATAGCCTAATTTATTTAAATACATCCTATGTTAAGGTTCAATAAAGTTATAGAAGGATTCTTATATATTTCTTTTAATTTAAATACATCCTATGTTAAGGTTCAATGCCATTAATATAGTTGGTAAATTAGTTGCTATAGCATTTAAATACATCCTATGTTAAGGTTCAATTAATAGACAATATAATGGATAACAATATATATCTATCATTTAAATACATCCTATGTTAAGGTTCAATTTGTCTATATACATTAGAGGAAGCTCAAGAGCGAATATTTAAATACATCCTATGTTAAGGTTCAATGATAATGGTTTGAGTATTGAAGATTTAACTACGAAATTTAAATACATCCTATGTTAAGGTTCAATAAGATTAGTAGACTCTGTTATTGTAATTGTTACGTTATTTAAATACATCCTATGTTAAGGTTCAATAAGTCTTTTCTTAATCTAATTTCATGCTTATAAACAATTTAAATACATCCTATGTTAAGGTTCAATTTGCTCTTAAAGTTCAGGAGTTCAGAACTAAAGCAAGATTTAAATACATCCTATGTTAAGGTTCAATATTATAACTTGTAATAATAAAAAATATTCTTATATGATTTAAATACATCCTATGTTAAGGTTCAATGATATTGAAGAAATAAACGACTTTATGAAAAGTTCATTTAAATACATCCTATGTTAAGGTTCAATCTACCCTTAAATTCTATACCTGCACCACTTCCAACATTTAAATACATCCTATGTTAAGGTTCAATCCAACTCTTGATAATGAGCCTGAATACATCACTTCATTTAAATACATCCTATGTTAAGGTTCAATTTAGTGTTCTCTTCTTGTAGTTGTTTTAAAATGTTATTTAAATACATCCTATGTTAAGGTTCAATTTAGTTCTCTCTTTTCCTGTCTTAGTAATGTAATCTATTTAAATACATCCTATGTTAAGGTTCAATGCTCAACTTGCCGTTACCGCAGCAACAAAAGCTAATTTAAATAAATCCTATGTTAAGGTTCAATTTACACCTCAGCCAGTAGCATCTCAACCAACTGTATTTAAATACATCCTATGTTAAGGTTCAATATGCTATGGGATTTAATACAGGTTCAATGTCAAAATTTAAATACATCCTATGTTAAGGTTCAATGCTGGAAGAAAAGATGTTATAAAGGCTGTTGATTAATTTAAATACATCCTATGTTAAGGTTCAATTAGCCTTTTCTAAGTTGTTAATGGTGCAAGTGTTGTATTTAAATACATCCTATGTTAAGGTTCAATATAAGCTTATAAGAGTATTTAAACAAGAAAAATTTATTTAAATACATCCTATGTTAAGGTTCAATAAATATATTGTTGATTATTAGAGGAACGTCTTATATATTTAAATACATCCTATGTTAAGGTTCAATTTGAACCAAACAATCTGTTAATAAACTTACATCATTATTTAAATACATCCTATGTTAAGGTTCAATTAGAAAAATTTGCAATTACATTTTTCTTTTCAACATTTAAATACATCCTATGTTAAGGTTCAATCTTCAAGGTAATTTTAGAATTGGACAAGATAATGTATTTAAATACATCCTATGTTAAGGTTCAATTAGCTCTCTTCTTCATCTGTAGCTTGTTTGTAAACTATTTAAATACATCCTATGTTAAGGTTCAATATAAAAATGATTCTGTAGAAGTTTTTATAATAAGCAAATTTAAATACATCCTATGTTAAGGTTCAATACTATATCTCCACACTTTTTCAAGCGCTGGTAAACAATTTAAATACATCCTATGTTAAGGTTCAATAGGAAGATGAGTAAATTTCTAGTTTATCAAGCTAAATTTAAATACATCCTATGTTAAGGTTCAATGAAGAAATGACAATGTTAAATATGTTGACATACAAATTTAAATACATCCTATGTTAAGGTTCAATATAACAAGTAACAATATAACAAATGGAGGAGAAATAATTTAAATACATCCTATGTTAAGGTTCAATGTATGGCTTAGAGCAATCAATTGCTTTATTACTATATTTAAATACATCCTATGTTAAGGTTCAATAACAAAATGCAAAAAACCATTTGTAACAGAACCACTATTTAAATACATCCTATGTTAAGGTTCAATTTAAGATAAAATATCAATTTTAAATAAAAAATATTCATTTAAATACATCCTATGTTAAGGTTCAATTCAGCATTTATAACTTCCTCTGCTTCATGTTCATCTATTTAAATACATCCTATGTTAAGGTTCAATAGAAAAAGTAAATTCGCAAAGTCAGGGTATGCTGATATTTAAATACATCCTATGTTAAGGTTCAATTTCAAAAATGCTTAAAAATAAGAATTAATTTACATCATTTAAATACATCCTATGTTAAGGTTCAATACTTGAAAAATAGCCATTCTTCTATTTTAAGATTTAACTTAATATTAGTTATTTACTTACTTCTAATACTATTTTACCAATGTTTTTCATTAATTGAAAGTATTAATTTTAAAATTGTGTTTAATGTAGTTATTTCAATGGTTTAAGCATGTTTTATAAACAATTTTAATTGGTAAAAATTTTGTTATTATTAGTACTTGATTTATATTTTAATTTTGTTATTAAGAAAATTGTATTTCACAAAAAATATTTGATGAATAGTTAATTTTATTTACAAAATGACTATTGTTATAATATTATAACAACAATCATTTTACATTTTTCCAATTAAATTTTAAAAAGCATAGGTGAGTACTTCTTCCAGCTTTAATATTAAAATTAAATACTATATAAGTATTTATCTATTTTTCATAATTACCTATTATTTTAGCCTAAAACTTCTTTAAATGGTTCTACGCCTGCCAAAGTAGCCGATTTTAGCACTAACGATTCTAATAAACGCACTTGTTTTATCACTGCTTAAATTATTAGTATCTTTGATTAACCTGCAAAAAATCAAATCATCTTGCAGCTTTGTTTACCATGCAAAAATTTATTCAAACTTATATAAATTTCAAAGAAAGAATAATTTTAAGAATAATTAAGCTATTTTTTCATAACAACTTAAGAGATTCTATATTCATGGTTTTATTTTTTTAAGTGTTTAGCAAATGCTTATATTTAAACGCAATCTAGGTTTTCTATATATAAAGGTAGTGGAAACCAGCTCTGTATAAAGTTTGGAATATCTTTATTAAAATCAAAATAAGATTTTAATGGGGAGAATATGAAATTCATTGCCTCTAATTCCCCTAGTTCAATATGAAATTTTCTTATGTTTTGTGATTTTAATTCCTTATTACCTGACCCTTCCTTACTTAATTCATCCTTATATTCTTCTATTTTCTTTAATTCTATATTATTGTTACTAACTTTTATATTTAAAACCCCATAATTTTCTATGCCTATGCTGCATTCTCCATCAGCTAAATTTGAATAGGTAGCTTTTAGTTTTAAAAATAACCCTACTACTTTTTCATAATTAAATATTCTAAAGTTGTTGTTTATATTGATTGAGTAATTCTCACATATCTTCATAAGCTTAGATATTTTCTCAATTTCATGAACTCCTAATCTTAAATTCACTTTCCCTAGCTTAAATCTTTTTATATATGAGGCTATAACAAGGTCTATATCATTATTATCCTCTAAAGCCACCTCAAAAATAGTGCTGTTAATTGAAGATATATAGCCTATGAACTCATAATTTTTGTATATGGAATAAGTGGTTGCATTCCATGACTTTGCTATGTCTAAAAACTTTTCCCTCTCTCTTTCTACCTTTATGGTTTTAGAGGAATGTATCTTGTATGCCTTCTCTAAAAGATTACTTTTACTTTCATCTAAAATTTCAAACATTATACCTTCATAATCCTCTTCAGTAAACTTATAATTTATGTTTAAATCTAGAATCTTAAAGTTTATCTGCTCTCCACAGGGTTCATAGCCAAAATGTTCATACCTCTGTCTATATCCACTAAGAACGCTCATATCCACATTCTCATTTTTCATATCTTCAATAGACTTAGTCATAAGTTCTTTCATATATCCCTTTCCCTCAGAATAAGGATGAACTGCTACAGAACCTATGCCAGCTACCTTAACATTTTCCCCTAGTAGATTTAGATTTAGTGGAAATGAACAAACCACTCCTTTTATCTTACCCTCTTCTTTCATAATGTGATGATATTTCATGGTGTCATTATTTCTATATAACTTAGGCAATAAAGTTGGAAAATCTGTCTTACCACCTGAATGACTAAATACATAGTTTATGAAGTCTACTAATTCCTCAAAATCACTTTCTTTTGCTTTTAAATACTCTTTTCCCATAATATACTCTCCCTTTTAAATAAAACTCTATAAAAATCTTCCTTATTATTTTTAATATTCTCTATTATATTTAACTCCTCAAATCTTGAAAAATCATTTCCATAAAAAAAACTCTTGTTATTGAGTTATAAAAAGAGTTTTTTTTCATTTTATTTGTTATCATTCTTTTCTGGTTGCCAATTTGTATTTTCTGGTTGCCAATCAGATGGCTTTGGATTATTTTTTGAAGTTATAAGTGTGCCTGTACTATTTACCCAAAATGGATTGAAGTAATCATAGGCTATTTCTCCTGCTGACACCTCTCTATATTTATTAGTTTTTATGTCTAATTGCTTTAATTCATCTTTTTTAGCTGCATCATATAGATCTTTGTAATTATAAACTTTTCCATTTTCACCTATTATGGCAAAATTAGCTCCCTCATTATAGCCAGATAAATAAATACTTGCTTCCATAATCGTAGTTATCCAAGCTTTCTTTCCATTTATTAAATAATCAGCTTGTCCAAGCTTAGCATTATCTTTTGTAGTATCAACATAAAACTTTCCTAACTTGTCATTTAAATCTCCATCTAAACTGGCTACCACGGCACTTCTTCCTTGAAATTTCATTGCAAGGTCTGGATTTCCATTTCCAAAACTTTTTGCTTGCTCATCAGTTAAATGAAGAATTTCTACTGGTATTAATCCATTATCTATAGCCACTTTTCTCAAGAAACCTATGGTTTCATCACAGCCTTTTTTATCATCCATACTATTCTTATTAGAGATTTTATTAGAATTTTCCTCTTTATTTTTATTAATATTGCTACTCATATTATTTGTAGATTTATTATCCATCTGTTTATTATTTTTTCCACATCCAATAAAAGAACCACCTAAAATTCCTATAACTATTAATAAACTTAATACTTTTCTCATGATATTCATCATTTCCTTCCTAAGTATATCCATTAAGTTTATTTTAACATTATATGATAAATTTGTTAATAATATAACCTTTTATTCATATATAAACCTTTAATTTTATTAGATAAAATATAAAACAAATTTTTAATTTATATGATTCATTATGACATATAACTGTATTAGAATTAAAATTTCTCTAAAATTTAGTTAAAGTCTTTATTTAAATTTAAACTCAATAACAATCTTATTAAGCCATGAGGGATTAATTCCTATCTTCTTAGCTATTTTACTACTCATTCCAAAGGAATTATCTAGATTTAGTGTGTAAGAAAACTCCCTTTTCTCCTGATTTGAAAGCTTAGTAGTTAATTCTTTAAAATCATCAATCCAAAAACAAGTATTTTTTTTAAAATTCTCTTCTTCATCACCATAAAAGGTAAGTTCTAAAGACTTAGAATCTATTAAGGTAACTCTTCCAAATTCAGAAAGCTTATCCTCCTCTATGTTTAACTCCTTAAAACTTGAAAAATCATTTCCCTCTTTAATATTAACCAAAACCTTGTTACAATGTAGATTTTTATGAAGATAAGTTGCTATTTCACCTATCTGCTCCATTAATATGTACTCATGAAAACACCTTGCCTCAATAAGAGAAGTTTCATTTTTAGGATGACTCAAATAATATTGCTTTCCCCCAATCCATTGATTGCCTAAAAGATTTTTGAATGTATCAAGGCTCTCTTGACTATCAATGAAATAAAGGTTTCCTTCCAAAAAGAAATCCTCAAGTCCCCTCTTAAAATTTGAAATAGAATAAAAACTCCCCTTATTTCTTCCTAAAGGAGAATTAACCTTTGGTTTATCCTTAAAATTTCTACCATTTAAACCCATATCTATTTTGTATATCTTAGTTTCCATATCATACACCTTCACACTCTTATTTAACTATATTCATTTAATAGAACACTCTAATTTAATCACTATATAATTTTATCATATAATAGGCTCTCTTAAAATTAACACATATAAAATAAACTCTTTATACTTAATAAAATATAAGCATAAAGAGTTTTTACTAAAATTAATATAAGTAATTTTTAACCTTATAAAAAGAACAACCTATTATCCACTCTCCCCTGTGGAATAAATTCTATTGCTTTACAAATTTTATCTGCATATCCTGTGGTTATTGGAAGTCTTAAACTCTTTGTTGATCCAACATGTATTTGAGTTAATGCATATATCTGATGTAACACAGTTAGCATATCAATGTCACCATAGGATTTCTCTATTTTCAACGGTTTTGGTGAGCCTAAAGTTTCTTTTATATCAGTTGTGACCATATATGCTTTATCACCTTTTAATATATAGCTTCCCTTTTCTGGATTTAATATTTTTCCTTCTTTTATATTTGCAATTTTTAATGGTGTACTTTTTTTAACTTCTATTATGTTAAACTTAATGTTCTTTTTCCCAAAATACTTTTCATACCACTCTAAATCTTCTCTTGAAAATCCATCTCTATGTATAACAATATTTTGGGGATAAGCTCCATTTTCCTCTTCATATGAAATTAACACCTTATCAAAAATCTCCTGTAGTATATCAGTATTAATCTTTTCTCCACTTTGAGGAACATTTGGTTTATAATAATTTATAAGCTTTCCATACTTATCAAAAACAACAGAGCATGCTGGATAATGAATTCCTTTTTCTCTAGTTCCAACATCTAATCCAACAAAACAATCTACCTCTCCTTTCATATCCTTAACAACCCATGGTATTCCTCCTATTTTTCCTAAAATACCCAAAACTATATTATGTAAATAATATAATCCTGTGTTATCTCTACTTTTTGCAAAGATTTCTGCTGTTTTTACTGATATCATTTGAGAGGGCAAATTTAGCTCAGCCCATATTTTCTTAAAAGGATTATAAGAATTCTCTATTTCTTCCTCTCCCATATCAGGTACAACAGCTACTACAAAATCTACCTTATTATATTTCTTTAACTTTAATGCAGCCTTTTTATATTCAGTAATATCTCCTAATTTATACCCTTCAAAAATACATTCTTTATGATTAAATTCCACATTCATTAAATTCTCTGGTATGTATTTATTTCTTTCTCCATGATATTTTCCATATTTAGAAAAATCATATATGGCTCTTATAGCTTTTCTACTTATCTCATCAAACTCTTTAGGATATAAAACTCCAAATTTCACCTTGCCCTCTGGTAATTTATAAAAACCATTAGAAAATATCTGCATCTTATTTTTTATAATTCCTCTAGATCCAACAAGGACTGGTTCCTCTATTTTCCCACTGCTATAACCTAATAAACCAACTTCTTCATAATATTTATTTTCAAAACTTAAATTATTAAGTTCTTCAATAACTCCAATATCCCTAACAAATGCTTTTAATGTCTCATATCTATAATTCATATTCATCTTAATCAAAGGCTCAATCTCTTTAGAAAAAGAGGAATCATTTTTTGATAAATACTCTCTAGTTATAATAGGTTTTAATGCATGTGGTATAAAAAACAAATTTCTTTTATTAGCCTTTACATTTATTACATTGGCATCTAAATCTTCTTCAGTAAAATTTTTAATTCTATATGCTTGATTATTATTTTTATAGTAATCTATTAATGATTGTCCTAAGCTTGTTGGTTCAGTTATTTTAGTTTCCAATATACTTTCTATAACTAAATTCCCATTTATATTAGCCCATTCATTTTTTACAGCTAGTCCAGTTACATCTAATCCTTCTTTCATCATCTCATATATATTTTTCTTAGTTGAAAAATCAGCTGAACAGCTTAAATATAAAATTACATGACCTAATTTATTAACTACAGGAGAAATTCTAAATTTTCTTTTTAACTCAAATCCTTTATTACTTTTCTTAAATTCTTCTTTTAACTCCTTAGTTAATATTGTATTCCCAAGTATTTCTTCTGTGAAATTAGCCTTGTATTTATTATATTTACCAAAAACTTTAACCTTTTTAAGATTTAAATTTATGTAATACTTAACAACCTCTCCATAAATATCTTTATTATCTTCTATATTTAAAACTTCACTTTTTTCAAAGTTTATATTTGCAAAATCTAAGTCCTCTATATCTTCAAACTTTTCTAATGTATATAATTTATCATCTTTTATAAATACACCCTTAAACATATTTCTTGAATGCATCTTATATCTTGCACTCTTAATGATTTTGTAAAAATTATCACATTTTCCTTTTCCAGTTACATTATACTTATAAAACAACATAGGCTTTAAACTTCCTATGCCTTTAAATGCTTCAATTGTTAAATTTGACACATTATACCTCATTTTAAACTTTCATGGAATATAAATTTAGTTCTTCCATTTATACTAAAAGCTTTCTGATTTTTTCAACAAGAATTTCTTTTCTCTTTTCATAGAACTTTTCAAAGTCATTAATTTCAAGAGAAACTCCTTCTGGTATAATAGCCTCTTTAAGAAACTTTGATTTTTGATCATCATTCATATCATTATAGTAATCAACAAGTCTCATATTATTCTTACTACCATTACTTCTTCCTTCAAGTAGATGGATATTAGGTAATCTATTTCTATTTCCTCTCCATCTTTTCCACTCTTCCATTGTTACAGATACAGGCTTACTCTCATCAAATCTGCTATATGGATGAAGATGGTCTTGTTCATATTTAAAATTCTTATTTATCCAATCTAAATTAAGATAATAAAGAACTTCTCCTCCAACTCTACTACCTTTTTCAGAATTTACCACATCTTCAATTTTACCATCTGTTACTCTTAAATCATTCATTTGATCAAGCATTTCAATGGTGATTTCATAATCAAAACTATTTATATTACTTCTCATTTGCTGTAATTTACCAGTTGTTCCTGACTGGAAATATGTGAAGAATATTGCCCTAAATAAATATGCTCTAACCCCCTCAATGTTATTATTATAATCAGGGTTATAATAAATATAGTATATTATTGGTAATAAAACATTCCAACTACTTGAGAAACGACTTACGTCAATTTTCATATCTTTAAGTATCTTTTCTAGATTTTTAAGTGCTTTATTGAAATCACTCCAATTATTTTTCAAATCCTCTGCTATTTTTTTATTTATGTTAGATTTTACAACATCACCATAAAGCATCAATGCTGAACGAATAATAAAGTCTGTTCCAAAACCTCCATAAGATCCAATTAATATCTTTCCAAACTCAGTCTTTGCACTAGGCCAGTAAGCTTCCAGAATTGACATTGTAATTTCAGATTTACGTAAAGCCTTACCACCACTATTGAATCTTACAAACATTTCAAGTGCATCATCTTGTTTCATATCCTCAATTTTAGTATAACGAATAAGCTTTTCTTCAAAAATCTTCGTATAAAGTTTGTTTAATATATTTCTTGCATACTCTTTACTATCTGCTGGAACATTTAAAATTGCCTCTTCTATTGCATTTTCTCTAGTTGTTTCATCTTGAAATTTTTCACTAATTATATTCTTTATTTCAAATTGTGTTGGACTAAGTCTACCAACCTTTTCACTAAACTTAATATCAAATTTCTTGCTATTATACTCTTCCTCATCTATAGTAATCTTGTTTTTATTAAGTTCAATTAGTAATTTAGTAATAATTTTGCTACCATTCTTTTTTCTTGCATAGCTTGGACGAATATATGACTCTCCTAATAGTGATAAAAATAATGAAGTTAATCTCTGTTGTCCATCTAATACTGCTATATCAGTAGTATCAACATTTATACTTGTTAGCTCATAATTTATACTATCTGCTTGCTTTCTACTATCAAAAGTAACCTCTCCTAAGAAATTACAAAAATATGTATCCCATGTTACATTAGAATCATCTACATGCCAAAACAAAAACGTTGCAATAGGATAATCAAGTAATATAGAATCCCATAATTTTTCAATTTGCTCCATTCCCCATACATATTGTCTTTGAAATGCAGGCATTACATATTTTCCATTTTTTATATTCTGTAATGCTTCATATATAGTTATACTTCCATCTATAATTTTACTCATTTTTAACACCTCTCAATACTATCAATCATTTGCCTACAACTTATTTTAACATATAAAACAAAAAAATACATTTTTGTATATATTAAAACAAAATATTTAATTTGTGTTTATTTGCTTAATTCCATTTAAATTACATATTTAATATTTTTTCCTATTATTAATTTGATTATATTTCTTTAAATGCATTAAATTTAATTTATATAAACAAAGTTAATATTTTTTATTAAGTAAATGGATTTCAAATAAAAGTAAATAATATTTCATACAAAAAATAACCTATTTGCCTACTTCTTGTTTTTTATTTGAAATTTATTGTTAAAAGTTTTATATTAGAATTAGAATGGTTTTATTAAAATACTTTTAATATAAATAATTTTATATATAATAGATAAATATTGGGTTAGAAAGTGGGAGATTAAATTGAGTAAAAAAGAAAAAAGAATAGAAGAAGAAAATGCTTTATTAGCTAAAGTTTATGATTTGATTTTAAATACAGAAACAACTGCTGATGAACGTTCTATGTTAATTGAATTTAAGAACTCAGTTGAAAGCGGGAAAGATTTTCAAAAAGCCATAATGAAATTAGCAGAAAATCTACGTTTATTAGCTCTTAAGAAACATACTCACAATGAAACACTTACTACGGAGGTAGGAAAATTTTATATGGATATTTCTACCACTGGATACTTTGAAAAGAATTTAGGCTATGGCATATCAGTACTTGGTACTGTTTTAAACATAAATTAATAGTAATTTATAGTTAGAATATTCTGATTATAAAATTTTTTTCTGAATATAGATTGATAAAAAAGAAGGATTAAATTAGGTATTTTAATTTAATCCTTCTTTATTCATTTAATTTGCTTTTTTATTATCTATTTACTAAGGTTGAAAGAGTTACCTCATATTTTCCTTCTAAATCTTTATACACTACCGCTATACCACTAACGCCATTTTCAAAAAGCTTAGTATCTATTTCCACATTTCCATCTTTTAAGGAATTTTCAACATTAACATTTGTTATGTTGGCAGTTGCTTCCCCTTTATTTTTTCTTATATTTATTTCACTTGGAAGAAGTTTTTCTCCATCTTTTCCTATAAAGCTTTCATTTATAATATACTTACCATTTATTTCTTGTGGTGATTCTATAACAACATATTGCTCTTTTATGCTAACATCTTTAAGTTTCTTTAAATCTTTTAACTTGGATATGTCCCTTATTTGGTTATTATTAAGATTTAAACTTTCTAGATTTATAGCATATTGTATTCCTTCTAAGTTACTTATTTCAGCCCATTCTGCTTGTAACTTTGTTAATTTATGCATATCTCCCACTGTTATTTCATCACTTTGAATATTTAATTCTGTTTTTATAGCCTGCTTTAAGTTAGCATCTTGTATTTTAACCACTTCTGTTAAATCAATAGCTTTCTCTAAACCATCAATAGCTTTTCTAACTTCTGAGGTTGTAGAATCTATTAAAGATTGTTCTGGATTTTTAGTTTCTAATATTTTATTAGCTTTCTCCATAACTTCTTGTAATTTAGCAAAACTTTCTTCAGTGTATAGTTTTACATCTAAGCCTTTCGCCTCTTCAACTACTTTTTCTAAATATGTGAAATCTTTAGGAGATACATATAATAACTTAGCATCTGCCCAGTCTCCATGGTCTCCTCCATTTCCATTTCCACCATCTTTAACTACTAATTTAAGTTTATCAACTCCAACTACTGGTACTAAAATATGCTTTCTTTTAGTGTTTGAATTCATAAGGCCACTATCAAAAACTTTTTTCTCATCAACATAAACTTCAAAACTTATTGATGATACGTTTGAATGTCTCATTTCTCTATCTACACCAACATAGGCTTCAAAAAACTTATAATTTTCTTTTGATAAATCATAAACTATTGTTGAAGTTGAGTGTGTTCCAATACCCTTATCATATTTAACTTCTTCTCCATTTTCATCAAGTAAAGTTAAGGTATTATTTTCAACACTCTTATCTTTTCTCACACTTCCCCAACCTGAGTTAGCTGATTCCCAAGCTTTATCACTTATATAGTCATAAGCATTAGCAACTGAAATTTTTCTATCTAGCGTTACTTTATTTCCATGAGAGTCAGTAACTTCATATGATACCACATAGTTACCTCCTCTTTTTGTGTTTACATTATTATTTACAATTTGTACCTTGTTTAATATATCACCATCCTCTGGGTCATTGGCAACTATTCCTTTTAATGGATCAAAATCTTCTCCTATATTTAAAGCCACCTCTTCCCCAGTTAATACTGGCTTATCACTTGTATTATAAACTTTAGCATCAGCCCAGTCTGCATGGTCTGCGGCATTTCCATTACCACCATCTTTAGCAACTAATTTAAGTTCACTTGCTCCTGCAATTTTTACTAAAACATGTTTTCTCTCAGTATTTGATTTCATAAGTCCACTATCAAAAACTTTTTCTCCATCAACATATACTTCAAAAATCACAGATGATGCATTAGAATTTCTCATTTCTCTATCCACACCAACATAGGCTTCAAACATTCCATAATTTTTTCCTGCTAAATCATAAACTATTTCTGAATTTGCATGAGTTCCAAAGCCTTTATCATATTTAACTTCTTGTCCTTTTTCATCAAGTAAAGTTAAAGTATTTCCTTCAACACTCTTGTTTTTCTTTACTTCTCTCCATCCTGAAGTTGCTTTTTTCCATTCCATATCACTTAAGCTTTCAGTATTAGTTATTGTATATATTTTTCTTTCCTTAGTAACAGTATTTCCATCTTTATCTGAAACTTCATATACTACAGTATATACTCCCCCTCTATTTTCTTTAAAGTCACTTGATTTTACTTTTATGCTTGATGTTAAATCTCCATCTTCTGCATCCTTAGCAGTAACCCCATCTAATATATTAAATTTATCTTTAACATTAATTACTGCATTTTCAAGAGTTATAGTAGGTTTTGCATTATTTGTAGTTAATTTAGGATTAACTATTACTCCGTGGTCTGAAGTTTTTCCATTTCCAGCATCATTAACTTTTATTACCAATTCTTTTACTCCTTTAACAGGAATATTTATATACTTCATATTATCAGCATGCTTTAAAACCTCAGTATTTGCTAAAGTTTTACCATCAGCTATTATTTCAAATTTTATACTTGAATTATTTTGGGCTTCTATTCCTCCATCAACTCCAAGTAAGACTTCAAAATTATCATACTCTTTACCTGATAAATCATAAGTTATTTTTCCATTTGCATGTATTCCAAAACCTTTTTCAAAATTTTTAATCTCTCCATTAACTCTACCTTTTATGTTTGTGTTTCTTCTTGGAGTTCCCCACTGTGTTTCTACATTTTTCCACTCTTCATCTGATAAATAGTCATATTCACTAACTACTTCAACCTCTAAAATCTTTTCTGTTGTCATACCTTTATCATTTGACGTGTACTTAACTTCATATATACCAGGCTTTTTAGTATCAACTTTTTCTTCAACCTTCACCTTAGAAGTTAAATCATCCCCTTTATATCCTAATACCTTAACATATTCTAAAGGATTAAACTCTTCTCCTAATTTTAAAGTTATTTTCTTTTGTTGAAGGCTTATACTTGGTGCAAAGGAATTTATTGTAGCCTCTTTACCTTTTCCTAGGTTTATATCATATGGTATTACTTCGTATTTAGAGTTTTTATTCTTGCTTGTCTTTGTATCTACAAAAGAATTAGTTGATGTAAAGCCTATTACCTCACCATCTTTTAATATTTCATATCCTAATAAATCAGATTTAACTTCATTATCCACATTAAAATTCAATTTAATTCCATTTTCAACTCTACTTAAGGAAAGTTCTAGGCTAGGATCCTTAGTAAATCCATTTCCTTTATAATCAACCTTGCTATCATTTAAATACCATATTTTCTTATCTGGCTTTTTATACTTGCTAGTTTCTTTTTTAGTTTCTTCATTAACTTCAAATCCATGTCTAGCAAAGTATTCACTTAAATCTTCCCCTATAACTTCTGATGAGAATTTAATTAAGTATTGCATTTTAACATTATTAGGATTTTCCTTTCCTAAGTCAACATCTCTTTCTCTATATAATCTGTTTAATTTTCCCCAATAACCTGGTTTATACATTTCTAATTGCCAATACACAGCTAGGTTTTCAAAATATCCACCCTCTGTATATTTATTAGAATTCTCACTTATTACATTCTTATAAACCTCAGATTCATACGGTATTCTTTTATTTATCTTATTGTAATAAACAGACATATACATAGGTAACATATTGTTTGTAACCTCTCCATATACCCTTGCATTTATATCCATTTTATGTCCTATTTCATGAGTTAATCCCCATGATGGCCCTCTATCTTCAAATGGAATTAAGTGGTTAGCCATTACATCTTTTTGTACTCCTATATGCCCAGTAGCTGCATACATATATCCAAAAGGTTGAGCTAATCTAACATTTTCTCTTATATACTTAGGGTCATTTTTTTCATTACTTCCATCTAAAGCATAATACTTAAATAATTCTTCCATGTGAGTATTGTAAGATTTTATTGTGTCTAAAGGATTTACCCCTTTTTCTATATAAGTTTCATATGCTCCTGTTGCAGTCCCTGTCCAAACTATATGGTCACTTACAAACTCAAAAACATCTATTACTTCTCTATCTAAAACATTTGGATGTTTAGCTGCATCTTCATCTATTTTCTTTTTATATTCTATTAAGAAATTTTTAAATTCTTCCACATTACTATCCTTTGTAACAAAAGGGAATTTGTGACCTGTGGCAAATCTTAAAACTGGAGCTTTGCTTTGCTCTTTGCTAGTATAAGGATTTACTATATACACTGGTCCTCCCTTAGTTACATCATGCTTGTACCATTTATCCTTGCTTATCTCTGGAACAGTTATTACGTTTTTACCAGGCTTTAAGCTAACAGTTCTTAACCAATTTCCAAAACTTCCTTCTTGCTGAGAAAATGCTAATTTTGGTAAAGGTTCATTTGAATCTGCATCCACATAAACAGTTATTGTTTCTCCTGGTTTTGCATATATTCCTGTTGGTTGATTATTGTTACCAAATCCAAATTTCAAGTTTTTACTAGCATGTGCTACCATGTCTCCATGTTGCTCAGCAGTTATAATCTTTACATTTTCCAACTCACCCTTAAGTATTTTATGTGCTAATTCAAACTTTTCTTCAAATAAAGTTTTTAAAGGATGATTACTCATTTCATCTTCTAAAACTTTTAATTTTTCCTCTGTATTAAATTCTTCTGATAATTCATTCATCAATCCATTTTTGAATAATCCTTGAACCTTCTCTAGAGTTTTATCTTCTTTATATAATCCAAACTCACTAGCACAAGCCCAATCTTCATATCCTTTTTTGAATACAAACTTAATTCTCTTAAATTCTGTTGTGTTAAATCTTATTTCTACTGAATCTTGAGTTATATTAGCCTTTCCACTAGTTACTTTTTCAAACTTATCCCCCTTGCTTGTTCTTGAGGCATAAATATCAAAGGCTTCTGCAAACCCTCTATTTGAACCACGTGGAGCTGTATATACTACTCTATTTAGTGGAGTTAATTCATTTAACTCTATTACTACTTCATTTTTAAACTCTGAATTATTTTGCTTTCCTGAATGCCACTTTGTATTAAAATCTCCATCTATAGCTTTCTCTATAACCTCTGATGCATAGTGACCTCCATTGGTTTTGATTGATTTTATTTTGCTCTTATCTAACTTATAAACAGCATCATAGCTTGAAAGTAACTCATTATTTGGATTTAAGAAACTAGATACCTTAGCATCAGTATATTGAACTTCTTTATTTTCAACAATTAACTTAGCATTTTCTAAATCTTCCTTATAGTAATTATAACGAGGGTGTTTCTTAGCTTCTTCTTCTAATTTTTCTAACTTTTCTAAACTATTAAATTCTTCAGATACATTGTCCATTTTATTATCTGTAAATAATCTTTCCATTTTATCACTTAATTCATCTTGTTTATAGAAAGCTAATTCTGATAAAGTTGCCCAGTTTTGATCTGAATTTTTAAATTTAAACTTTATTCTTTTAAACTTTGTTGGATTGAATTTTGCTTCAACTAAGCCTGAAACTTTGTTGTGCTCACCGGTTGCTATAAGATTAAATGTATCACCCTTAGATGTTTTTGAACCATATATTTCAAACTCTTTAGCAAATCCCTTATTATCAGATTTTCTTGCTCCATAAACAACTCTATTTAATTCTATAGCCTCATTAAACTCTACTTCTACTTCGTTTGAAAAGTTATTAGTATTTGATTTATTAGTTTCCCAATAAGTATCTGCGTTTCCATCTATAGCATTTTCTATTATTTGCCCTCTATAGTTCCCTCCATTATTTTTAATACTCTTTATATTTTTATTATCCATTTTAAATAACTTTGAATACTCTTCATTAGAATAATCATTAAAAATTCTTGTAGTTGCCTTTGTAGCTTCCACTTTATTTTCATTTATTATTTCCCTCGCATCGTTTATGCTCTCTTTAAAACAATTATAAAATGGATGCTCTTTAACTTCATTTTCTAGTTCATTTAATTTCTCTAAGCTATTAAACTCATCAGCTACCTGACTCATAGTTTCATCTTTAAATAATCTATCCATCTTATCTAATAGCTTATCTTCTTTATAAAACCAAAACTCTGATGCACTTGCCCAACTTTGATTAGCTGCTTTAAATACAAACTTGATTTTCTTAGCTTCTATTTTGTCAAACTTAAACTCCATAAGGTTTCCTGATACCTTACTTTCTCCCTGAGAAACTAATTCAAAATCACTATCATTATCAGTTTTAGAAGCATATATCTCAAACTGAGTTGGATACCCTTTTCCCTTTGCCCCATCTTGTCTTGTTGCATAGGCTATTCTATTTATTGACTCTAAATTATTAAATTCTACTACAACCTCATTTGTAAAATTAGAACTATTTTGTTTTCCTGTTTCCCAATGAGTAGCTAAATCCCCATCTATAGCCTTATCTATAGAACTTGATGCATATTGACCCCCATTATTTTTTATTGAAAGAATTTCACTTCTTTGCACCTTATATTTCTCATTATATTTATCAAAATTTTCATAATTATTTAAATCAAATTTATTTATAGATGCTTTATTTACTACACTTTTCTCTATAGCAGTTATTTTTTTCTTCATAACTTCACTAGCATAAACATTTAAAACTGGACTTGCATTTGACATTACCATTGATGCAATAAGAATTTTTGATATTTTTTTCTTCATACTATATGTCCCCCTATTTTATAAAACTAACTACTTTTATATGTAAATTTTCACTATTTAATATTCTTTATAAAAATTTTTCATTATCTTTAAATTGTTCTATCAAAACTTTAATTCTACATTTAACATACGTTATAAAAATTTCTCTGTTTTAAACTGTTATTGATTTTAGTTAAATTTCAAGAAATAAAGTCAATATATATTAAAAAAATTTTTAAATTATATCTATAAATTTAACCAATTAAAAAATCAAATAAAAAAACTACCCTTTAAATTGTTAGTTAAAGGATAGTTACCTAAAATAAATGTATAAAAATAAAGCCAATACAAAAATATACATGCTTAAATAAAATATACATTTATAAATTAACAAAGAATATAAATTCTTCGGCAACTGGCTAGCATAGTTATATAAAACCTTAGCCCCTTTAGCTTTGCGTCTCTAGATTTCCCTAGATTTGCTATTTTTTTATCACTTATATAATACAAAATTAAAATAAATTTTTCAATGTATAAATTTATAACAAATTATGCATTTTTTCTAAATTCAACTTATTTATTATGTTTTTTTACAAATTATTAATTTTTACTTACTGAAAAAGATTCTAAAGTTTTAAAGTTTTAAAAGGATAAATGAAAAATTAAATAAAAAAGTCATTGTTGACTTTAACTTAATAATCAACAATGACTTAATTTTACTTACCTATTTTTTGAAGTATTCATAATTACTTTTCTTATCATATCAAATGGAATTATTGTAAATGCAAATAATATAACAACAATCCAATTTTGACCTGTTATTGGTGTACAACTAAATACCTCTCCACCAAAATAAGTTAATATTACTTGTACTAATACAATTAAAAACATAACCTTTATAAAATCTTTATTCTCATTTATATGTTCAAATAGATTTAATCCTTCACTTCTTACATTAAATCCATTAAATACAGCAGCTAATACAAACATTGAAAAATATCCTGTTAAATGTCTAGCTTCACTTGAGAACATATTAGTTACAAATGGTAATTTTAAGAAAGTAAAACTTATTATTGTCACCCATAATCCTGCAAATAATACTTGTTCTAGCATTTTCTTTGAAACTATACTTTGAGTTCTTAATTTAGGCTTTTCTTCCATATATTTTCTTAAAGCTGGCTCTGATCCTAAAGCTAAAGCACCTAAACCATCCATTATTAAATTAATCCATAATATATTAGTTATACTAAGTGGTTGTTCTATTCCAACAAAAGGTGCTATGGCACTTACTGCCACTGCTGCCACATTTATAGTCAATTGAAACTTTATGAATTTTAATATATTATTATATATTGTTCTTCCATATAAAATAGCATTTTCTATTGATTTAAAATTATCATCTAATATAACTATATCTCCAACTTCCTTGGCAACATCTGTACCTGATCCCATTGCAAAGCCAACATCTGCTCTTTTTAAGGCAGGAGCATCATTAACCCCATCACCAGTCATACCACAAACAAGGTTTAATTCTTGAACTAATCTTACCATTCTAGATTTATCTGTAGGTAACGCCCTAGCTATAACTCTTAAATTAGGTAAAATATCTTTAACTTCATCATCAGACATCATATTTAATTCATCAGATGTTAATGCTATTTCATTTGAATTTTCTATAAGCCCACAATCCTTTGCAATGGCAACTGCTGTTTCTTTTCTATCACCAGTTATCATTACAACCTGAATTCCTGCATTTCTAACTTCTTTTATAGCTTGTTTTGCTTCTATTCTAACGTCATCCCTAATACCAACAAAACCAACTATAATAAGATCCTCTGGTAATATATCTTCAACAAGTTCACTTTCACTATAAGCAAAGGATAAAACTCTCATAGCTTTGTCAGCTAGCTCGTCTATTTTTTTATTAATCTCATCTTTGTTTATAGGTAAGACTTTTCCTTCACTATTTATATATTTTGTAGCCTTTGCTAATAACCTCTCTGGAGCTCCCTTATACACAGTTTTTCCATCTAATTGAGCTGCAGAATACTTATTAGCTGAATTAAATTGCTGATCTTTTAAAACTTTTATATCTTTATATTTATCCTCAGTCTCTTTAGTTAAAAAGTTTAATAGGGCTTTATCCGTAGCATTTCCTCCTATAACTTTTCCTTCTCCATCAAACATAGCAGCTGTATTTTTTCCTATACAATAAGCCATAAGTTCATTTATAAAGATACTTTCTTTATAACTATCTTTAATATCACCATCAAAAAATTCAACAACTTCTAGTTGACCTTTTGTTATAGTTCCAGTTTTATCACTAAATAAAATATTAAGTGAACCTGCTGTTTCTATTCCAATAGGTTTTCTTACTAAAACATTGTTTTGAAGCATTTTAGATGTATTTCTCATAAGAACTATAGCAATCATTAAAGGAAGTCCCTCAGGCACTGCCATTACTATAATTACTACAGCAACCATTATTGTTTCTAATATTTCCTTAAATATTTCAACAAAACCTAGTTGCATATAAGCTCCAATACTACCTGCGTCTATTACATGCTTACTCATTAAAACAATAGCTATTACTACAGATCCAATATATCCAAATTTAGAAATCTTGTCTGCTAAGTCTGTAAGCTTTATTTTTAATGGGCTCTCTACAGAATCATCTGCCATATCTTTTGCCATTTCACCCATCACAGTTTCCATACCTACTCTTCTAACAAGCATAACTCCTGACCCATGCACAGTTACAGTTCCTTTAAATAAAGAAGTTTCATCTACAAATATATCTCCAGTCAATGTGGCTGCTGCCTCATGATAACTTTCATTATTAAAATCAATCTTAGAAGCATATTTTTTGCATTCCTCTGACTCACCATTTAATATAGAGTTGTCTACACTTATTGATCCATCTATCAATACACCATCTGCTGGAATTTTATCTCCTAATTGAAGAATTACATAGTCACCAACAACTACATCATCAACATTAATTTCTATAGCTTTTCCATCTCTATATACTTTACACGTTTCCTTCTCTGCTCCATTTTTAAGCTTTCTATACTCATTATCTGAAGCAACCTCTGTTTTTGCTGATATTGTTGTAACAAGAATTATAGATATTACTATACCTACAATTTCTCCCCACTCTGCATAATGAAATACTGCCATTATACCTAATATACAAGCTATTGCTAAAAGTAACTTTATCATAGGGTCTCCAAAAGCTTCTTTAAACTTATCTAAAAAAGTTTCTGGTGGTGCTTCGTCTATTATATTGGCACCATATTTTTTCCTATTCTCTTCCACCTGCTTCTTATTAAGACCTTTAAACATATAATGTCTCCTTTAATTAAATATTTAATCTTTAACATCAATCCTTAAATTCTATTTTATACTCAATATAAAATAGAAAAATATACATGTAAAACAATAATATTTTACATGTATTTTAATAATAATCTATGTTTTAAATAACCTTCAACTTAAAACAGAACTTAATAATATACTTATTTAATAACATTTCTTTAAGCTATTAAAATTATTGATATAATGCTAATACACCATTTAAATCTGCTATTTTACCTTCTCCAACAGCTTTAAATTGCCATTCTCCTGCCTCTCTATATAATTCAGCAAATATAACTGATGTAGCAGTAGAACCATCTTCTTTTAAATTAAATCTACATAACTCTTTTTCATTGTTGTCTGCATCTAAAAGTCTTACATAAGAATTATTAACCATTCCAAATGTCTGTCTTTTAGCTTGGGCATTGTGTATAGTTACTACAAAAACTATTTTATGTATATTGCTATTTATTGAATCTAATGAAATAGTTATTCTTTCATCATCACCCTCACCAGCGCCTGTTCTATTATCACCAGATAAAGCAATACCTTGCCCTTGTTTATTGTTAAAGAATATTACATTTTCAACAGTATTAAATTTATTGTTAGCATCTAATAAAAAAGCTGCTATATCTAAATCAAAATCCATCCCATTATTTGCAACATCCCATCCTGCGCCTAATATAACATTTTTAAGTCCTGGATTTCTTTTAGTTAAATCTAATATATCATTTTTTTGAAGATTTAATATCATATTAGATGAATTTGTATTATTGTTGTTTAATGAACCAAAATCTGCTCCTAAATTTATAGCCATTTAAATCCCTCCTATATGTACATTTTAGCTAAAGAACTAACACTAGCTCTTAAAAGTTGACCTTTTGCTTTAAATTGCCATGAATTATTTATATTTGATAATTCAGCAAAAATTATCGCTGTATTATTTCCACCATCTTCTGATAAATTATATCTACATATTTCTGTATTACTTTTATCTTCATCTACTAATCTAACATATGCATTTTTTACCTTTCCAAAACATTGATTTCTTTTATCAGCATCATATATTACAACTGAAAACACAATGTTTTTGCAATATTTAGGCAATTCACTTAAGTTTAGTGATATTTTTTCATCATCACCATCTCCGGCTCCAGTTAAATTATCACCATGAAGTTTAATTCCATTACCCTCCATATTTCCAAAATATATCACATCGTTATTATGTCTTAATTTTTCATTTTCATCTAATAATAATGCCACTAAATCAAGATCATAGTCTGCTGTTGCAAAAGAAAATAAACCTTTTTTAACAACATCCCAGCCTGCTGCTAACATAATTTTATTTAGAGATGGGTCTTTTTTAGTTAAGTCTAAAATATCATTCTTTTGTAAATTTAATACTCCACTCATTTTTCTAATCCTCTCCTCTACATATAAAGACTTAATATTCCGTTTAAGTCTGCTATTTTACCATCACCTATAGCTCTAAACTGCCAGTCATTTCCGTCTCTATATAATTCAGCAAATATAACTGACGTAACAGTAGATCCATTCTCTTTCAAATTAAATCTACATACTTCTTTTTCATCTCTTTCAGCGTCTAAAAGTCTAACATAAGAATTCTCTACCATTCCAAATGTTTGTCTTTTAACTTGTGCATTATGTATAGTTACTACAAAAACTATTTTTTCAACATCATTTCGTATCATTGATAAATCTATTTGAATTCTTTCATCATCACCATCTCCAACGCCTGTTCTGTTATCACCTTCCAAGCTTATACCTTGTCCATTCATATTGTTAAAAAATATAACATCTTCTGGAACACGGCTTACTTTATTGCTTGAATTTAAAAGAAAAGCTGCTATATCTAAATCAAAATCTTGTCCAACTGTTGCTACATCCCAGCCTGCACCTACTATAACTTTTTTAAGCCCTGGATTTTTCTTTGTTAAATCTAATATATCATTTTTTTGAAGATTAAGAGAAGCAACACCTCTATTAGTTTCTCTTCCTCCATTAAATCCTCCTAAATTAATGCCCATTAGTAAATCCTCCTTATAAGTTTTTATTAAACTTTTATTTAACTATTTAAATTGAGACAATTTCTTTTTTCATATTATGTTTTAATGTCTCAAGTTTTACAGTATTTTCATTTCTCTGAACCATATTACTCTCTTGAATTGCTCTTGTATCTTCTATACCCTTCATAATTGTTGCATATGATTTTTCTAATGTTTCCATTGCAATAGAGCTTCCAGATGCCATTTTAGCAATTTCAACTGATTGTCTTGCCGTATTAGCAGCATTTCTCATTATAAGTTCATTAGTCTTATCATCTAATTGTTTTATAGACTTAGCTTGAATTTCTTGTCTTTTTAAAATTACAGCTTGAGCCAAACACTGTTTAAATATTGGTAATGTTACTATAAATGATGAGTTGATTTTTCTCATTAAATTAAAATTTGACATCTGAATTGTTTGAATCATAGGTGCTGCTTGAATAGCAACATTTTCAGCAATCCTTAAGTCATAAACTCTTTGAGAAAGCATCTCTTTGCTAATTTCTAATTTTTGAATTATCATTTGCTTTTCTTCTTGATTCATAGATACATCATTTCCTATTTGATTTAAATACATATCAATCTCTTCTAATGCCATCTCTCCTGCAACTATATACTTTTCTAACATTTGATAGAATTCAAAGTTACCATCATAAAGCTTTTTAAGGTGATTATTAGATTCTCTAATATCATTTTCATACTTTTTAAGCAATACATATATTTTTTCCACTTCATATCCCATAGTATCGTATTTTTGAAATAACTTAGCAACTGTATTACCAACATTCTTAAAAATTTTTGATACAAAAGAACCTCCCTTAACATCCTCTAATTCCTTTATATCAAATTTATCCATAACCTTTGTTAAGTTAACTAACATTTCACTTGCTTCTTCTGACTTAACGGCTTTCATAGAATTTAAAAGTTCATCTGAAATCTTAGATATATTTTCACTAGCACGTTGTCCAAACATTATTATTGAGTTTGGATTTTGAATTTCAATTTCTCCAGTAAGAGCTTGTACTTCTTTCATACCTCTTAACCTTTGCTTATACGCTGTTATATCTTGAAACTCTAAAGACTGATCATACTGCTGGTTTGATATGCCATTATTATTCATTAAGCCGTTCATATTTAAATTTGTGCTTTGATAACCACCACTCATGCCATTCATATTTTGATTCATGTTTTGGTATCCACTGTTCATACCATTCATATTTTGACCCATATTCTGGTATCCATTGTTCATACCATTCATATTTTGATTCATATTCTGGTATCCACTATTCATGTTATTCACATTTTGACCCATGTTTTGGTATCCATTATTCATACCATTCATATTTTGATTCATATTCTGATATCCACTATTCATGTTATTCATATTTTCATTCATGTTCTGGTACCCATTATTCATGCCATTCATTTTTTGATCCATGTTCTGATATCCATTGTTCATACCATTCATATTTAAGTTCATATTTTGATAGCCATTATTCATGCCAAAATTACTATTGCTATACTCATTTTTATTATCTTCTGACATGTCATCAGCAATTAAAAAATCTTTATCCATATATTATCACTCCGTCATATATTTTTTAATATTCTAGAAATAACACTTTCTTTAGTGGCTAAAACAGACTTATATGTTGAATTATAATCCATTTTGTTTAATCTTATATTAATAATAGCTTCTTTTGATATTATTCTATTTATGTTAAATAATCCAGATGGATTAAATATAAGTATATCAAAAGCCATAAGATGTAAATATCCAAGTAACATTACCATTGAATCTGAAATTTCATCTTCTTTTTCTAAATAAATTACAATTTTAGGAATTTCACCAGTAAAATCAAAGTTATCTATAAGTCTTACTATATCTTCATTTAAAGATAATACTAAAACTAATAGTTTCAATATTTTTTCTTTATCTAAATTAAAATTAAATATATGATTATTTAATATAATTTCATTTATCTTTTTCAATATAATATCTTGCACATCTTTACTATACTTTTTAAATTTGTATATTGATGTTTTTTTAACTTCCTCTATATCAAAGGTTCCATCACTTAACTGACAAAACATTAATTCATAGACCTCATCAGTTATTACTTCCTCTTTAGATATATTTCCATTTTTAAAAAACAAGGTATTATTTGAATTTTTACAATATTCCACCAAATCTTTGTATTCCAATAAATTCGTATACTGACCTTCTATTTTATAAAAAAAGCATGGTACAGTAACTAATTTTTTTTCTACTTTAAAACCTTCTCTAAGTCTAGAGGGCTCTCTCCAATATATTTTTATATCACTTAAAACGGTATCAAACAGTATCCCATGAACATATCCATCTCTAAATTGCCATGGTTTATAAATTCCTGTACCTGAAAATAAGTCATTTTGAACATCTTTTTCTATTTTCTTCGTTATTGTTTCAACACTATTTATAATTTTGCCCTGTGCTGCCCTGGATTCAAAAGTTTCTAATTGAAGTATCCCCATACTTTTTTCACATTTACTCAATTTCTCTAAATCAATTTCTTCAAAAAATTCCTCTTTTAATGGATTTATGTATAAAACATCAAATCCCATTAAATATAGAAGAATTAAAAAATAAACTTCATGTCTATTTATGTTACCGTAATAAATGCATTTAGGATTAAAATCACTATTGAAATTAATTTTTCTTGCATGAGAATACACCCATACTATCAATTTAGTTATAAAGTTATTTCTAATATTTTCATTAAAGAAATTTTCCTTTTTTATTGAAAGCGATACAACATAGTCTAAAGCTTCTAAGAACTTAGTATTTATATTTTCATTTTTAAATAAAACTATTTCTTGTTGTCTAATATTACCAATATCCATATACTCTAATTCATTATATATATACTGAATTAATTCAAATTCGCTTTCCATAGGAATAGCCTTTTCAAAAAATATACAAACGTCCTTATGTTCTTCAATCTTATCTTTTAATAACTTTAGGCTATTATTATAATTATCATTATTATCTCCACCTATAAATCTATAAAAATAAGGTTTAAAGCTATGAAATTGATCTAAGCGATGATCTACTTTTCTGAACATATTACATATTACTAAATCAAAGTCACTATCCATTTATTAAACTTCTCCAAATTTCATTTTTAAATATTTAACATTATACTAACATAATATCATTAATTTTCTGAATTTTTTGTCTTACTTTGTCGAAACAAAATAAATTTATAAAAAGCATCTAAATTTAAAAATTATAGAATAAAAAAGTCATTGTTGACTTTAACTTAATAATCAACAATGACTTAATTTTATTTACCTATTTTTCTATATTTAAGTATAACTTTATCCTTACTTTCTTCTAAAAATATAGATTCATCAACTATTCCTCCAAAATAACTAAATTGTTCATCTAACTTTAAGTTTCTACTAAGTTTTTCATTATTTCTTATATCCTTTAAAACATTATGGGTAAAATCATACCACTTTTCACAATTTAATATATATTGCTTTTCACCATCTATTGCTATTCTTGCAAATTTATTAGAAAAATCTTTAAACAAAACAAAAGTTAAATGTATATCAGGATAGTTATAAAATTCTTTTGCAATTTCTAAAATCTCATCTTCAATTTCTAAGGTGTCCATAAAAGTTATATTTGGAGCTGTTATTACTAATAAATCAATATCACTTCTATCTTTAATTCATTCTTCAGTTCTAAAACTTCCAAATTCAACCACAGCAATTATACTTTTTAAATTCTTTAGTTTTACTAAGAATTCCGCTTCTTCCATATTTATCACCTCATTTTACTCATAGTAATATTATATCCTAATAATAAAAGTTTATAAATATATACTTATGTTACACCTTAATTATATTCTTTCTCTCTTTTCCTTACCTTTAGTAAATGATGAATTTAATATAATACAATCCTTTAATCAAAAAACTCCTATTTTTTAGAAAAATTATTATCAAAGAGCAAATTATACAACTATAAAAAATTACAAAAAAGTCTTGTTTATCACAATATACTGATAAACAAGACTTTATGATAATTTAGTTTTACTTATTAATTTAATCACATCTTTTAAATATCAAGTTAAATCTCTTCCTTTTTAAACCTTCTTAGTAAACTCCACATACAAATTCTCTGGAACCTTATTATTAAGCTCTATCTCAACAGTTATTGGTTTCTCTCCCTCATACTTAACCACATCTCCTTTTCCTATGTAGATATAAGGCTGAACTTTTCTATCTATTTCTTTATATTTTCTAACAAATATATGTAGGTTAATTCCTCTTTTCTTATTAAAGATTATATTTTTTCCTCTTTCAGATGTTTGTGATGTACTGTTTGGAGTTTCCCATTGGAACAAGCTTCTACTTAGGAATTCATCTTTATAATTGATGCTTTCCTTTATATCCTCATCTTTATGTAAATCTACAAAAAGGAAGTATTCATTTCCATTTGCCATTAATCCACTTCCTCTAAATGAACTATGTATCTTTTCATAATTTGATAAAAGTGCAGCATCTATCATTTGATACTGTTCATATAGTTTTAAAAATGGAACTCCAAAGTTTTCACTACCAAATTTCTTCTCATAAGTTACAAGGCCATAGTTTAATAAATCAAGTAATATTTCCTTATACTTTTTATTTGCCAATACCTTCTCAAAGCTTAATAGTCTTAATAACTTTTCTCCAGTAAATTCAAATAACTTAATACAATTATTCTTTTCCCTTGAATCATAATAATCTTGATTTAGTGTTTTAAAAGCATGAATAACTGTTTCTTTATCTACAGATTTAATGTACTTATTTATTCCCTTTGAAGCTTCATCTACATTTAACTCGCTTTTATTTATTAATTCCTTTATTATGGCAAATTCATGAGGTCTCTTTAAAGGTAATTTATCTGAAAATTCTTTTAAAACTTTATAGAAATTCTCATCTAAAAGTTCCAAAGCTTCATAAGATTTTTCAACTTTCTTAAGAAATCCCTCATAAGTCTTTCCATAATTAATAAACTTAAGTGGATCTGGTGCCCCATCAAACTTAACATAATCCATTAACTGATATGGAATCTTTCCACCTAGTAAAGATTTAAACTCATTATACTCTTCCTTTAAATACTTTAAGCTGTTAAAATTCTCTGTGTTAAGCTGATTTAATATCCTATCCTGTGCAATCCTATCCATATGAATATTTGAACATCCTGGAATATCAGAAAAATCTGTAGCAACTGAAACCTTTAAACTGTCCTTATCATAATATCTGCCACCCTTTAAGGCTAAAGCTATTAAAAAAGCCTTATTATGATTTCCTATGAAATCTAAAACAGTTAAAAATTCTTTGCTCTTATGCTTTCTCAATCCTCTTCCAAGCTGTTGTATAAATATAATTGGTAAGTTAATTGATTAAATATCTCCTTTTAATCTCCTTTTGAGTTTTGTTAACCCAAAATTCTTCACTAAATAACCAAGTTCACTTCTTAAACTATCATTACTGTCAATATACTAATCGTAAGCATTTAAAAATTATAAGAATGTAATTTAATCAAAGTTATTCAATTAATATTCATTATTTCATTGTAAAAATTTTACATTCAAATAAAATAGAATATTATTAAGACTATTTATATATAATTTATCAGCACTTTTTTTATTTTTTATTTATATAGTTACATACAAACTTAATTATAAATTATAGATTCTTATAAAATCAAAATAAAAAAATTATATTTTAATCTAAAAACTAACAAACACTTAGAAAACAGACAACTTGCTTTATTTCTATATATGAAAAATACCTACATAAATTTACTTATGTAGGCATTTTTCATATATCGTGGAAAATTAAAGATTATATTTTTTCAGCACTTTCTTTATTTTTTATTTATATGCCTATGGGAAGACCTAATCATAAGTGATTAATATCTTCACATTAACATAAATAGTAAAAGCGATATACTTAACTAATATTATTTGCTAATATTAATTAGCAAAATTATAATTAGTAATAAAGCTACAACTAATAATAAAACTATAAACAACTTTAAAAGGCCGCTCAAAGCGCTAATAAATACTATCATCTTAATCCTCCATATTTACTTTTTAATAAGTACATTATCATAATATACTTTAAGTTAAATTAATACAAGTACTATATTAAATATACTTACTAATATTTTATTTGATTCTACTAATTCAATAACTCATATCTATATTTTTAAAGCTTTAAACTTTATCTTTTTTATATTAATATTAATTTTCATAGGTATTTTTATCTATTATTTAAGTCTATAATCATATTCTATAGTAATCTATAAAAAGCTGATTCAAAATATTACTTAGAACCAACTTTTTCTTATAAGATTATTTTTATCCGTACAGATCTTTTAATTAGCTCTTATCTCGTCAATAAATTTATTAAGGTCATACCTTTTATTATTACAATACATATCAATAACTTCATTTACATTGAGTTGAACTAAATTTATTTGATTATTAGAAAATTCATGCATAAATCCAATTTTCACTTCTCCTTGTATATAACTTTCTAATTCACTAGGGAATAGAAAGGCATTTATTACATTATTTTCATTTATACATTCTTTAGACATATAGTACTTTAATGCTGAATGATATAAATATTGTTTAGTTATATCCTCTATTCCTGGGTTACCTTTTATTTTATTTTCTTCAACAATTACATTATAATATTTAGCATCTAATATTAACAAATATTTTTCACCATTATATTCTGTAACTTTTAATACATCTGGAGTTAATCTATTCTTCTTTTCCTGTAATATATTATATTCATCTGTATTCAAAATTCCATTACCATATATAGTCCATTCTGGTGAAGCTATACCATACTTTTCATATTTGCTTATGTTTCCATCTTTAATGAACTCATTATCAAAAATATATCCACAAATTACTTCCCATATCCATTTGAAGTTTCTTGTTCCATATAGTAACAAATCACTTTCTTCCGCTCCTGATTTTTTCTCTAAATATGATTTAATAGCTTTAAGAATTCTTCTTTTTCTATCACTAAATTGTACTGTAATTTCTTTATCTATTTCATAGAATATATAATCCTTATCTTCTATACTATCAATAGAATTTTCTAATTCTTCTATATCATACTTTAAAATAATATTTAAGCTTGTCCTATTTAAAAGTTCCGTACATTCATTTATAACCTTAGCATGTAGCATGGTAATAAATCTATTATTATCAATAATATTGTTTTTTGTTATTAAATCAGTATACACCCATTGATTATTTATAACTAAAGGATTAATTTGATCTATAGTCTTATCCCAATCAATATCACCATCACCATTTAATTCATATGAATTTATTTCATTTTCATATAACCCATTTTCAATATAATCTTCTAGCAAAAAATTTATTATAGAAATAAGATTGTTTTCTTGTATCTCAGCCTCAAACTCTATACTTTCTATATTGCTAGAATCTAGTTTTTCTCTCTCACTAAAGTCATTAAGTAATTTTATAATATTTTTCATTAAGACTAGTTCAATATCTTTATCCTTAGTAAAACTATATTTAGGTTTAACAAATATAGGTATGTTTTTAACAACTACTAATCCAACATAATCAAACTTTATATTAAGGTGTCTATCATATTTAATTATGCTTCTTTTTACTAATATATTTAGTATGTCTTCTAGTGTTGTTTTATCTTTTATGCTCTTTGAATCACTTAACTTTTCATATAATCTTAATTTAGAATAAGACTCTAATTCTTTTAATATTAACATAGCACTTTATACCTCTACTGGCTCTTCTGTTATACTTTCCTTATTCTCTATTACTTCTTCAAGTTCATTATATTCTTCTAATGCAAATTCAAATATTTTTCCTAAATCATAATTTCTCATTACATCTGATAAATTATTAACTGTATTCTCACTATCTGTTTTAAAGAACGGAATATTTTTATGTTTTAGTATGTCTTCATATAAATACATTAAAACTTTACTTTTAAATATATTATCAAAATTCTCTCTGCTTTCTTTTAGTTCTTTTTCACTTAAAAAGAATGGTCCTAAAAGCTTATCTTCATTTATCTTATTTTTTTTCAAATTTTTATTTATATCTTTTCTAACTTTATTCCACTCATATTTTTTATATATTCTATTACCGTTATCATCAAACTTTTCAGTAGGTAATTCAATTATTCCACAACCTAGTTCTTTTAATTTCTCTTCATTTTCGTCTATACCTATATACTCAAATGACCATCTTCTTTTAAAAGCTGAATCCATAGGATACACTCCCTGATCTGCACTATTCATAGTTGCCCATATATACATATTATTAGGAATATAAAGCTCACTTATATAGTTTCCTAGTTCTTTCTTATTTCCAAGTTCTTCATTAACATATTTTTCCATTTCATTAGTCATATTTATAGCATAAGTACTTTTACCTTTAGAATCTCTATCTAACAACTGAAAAATATCACCAAAAACACCTGCTGGATTAGCTCTATTTATTTCTTCAATCACTAGAATATGAGGAATCCCCTCTTTTTCATCTTTTAAAGATTCTATTAAAGTTTTTAAAAAAGGTCCTCCTACATACTTATAACTTATATTACCATCTCCATTTCCTACCGGTTTATATGAACCAATAAACTGAGAATATGTATAGTTAGGGTGGAATGTAACTCTTCTAAATTGATTTTCTAATTCATTATCATCTATTTCCTTATTTAACTTGAAACTTTTTCCTGTCCCAGGAGCTCCAAATATTATACGATTATTTTTTAAAATTCTATTTTCTTTTATTTTTTTACAATTTAAAATTTTATTTTTTTTAATATCCATTGAATTATTAGACAAATTAAAATCTATTTCTTTTAGGAATAGTAATCCCTTTTTTGAAAGGTTATATTTATCTAAATTATCCTCTTTTTCAGGACCATCAACTAAATTCATCTTAACTAAATTGGTTATGATTCTATAATTTATATTAGGTGTATATTCATCACTATCAATATCCTTATTTCTTCCATGAAACCCATATAAATCATAAACCATTTTACAATATTCTAACCTTTTATCTTTTTCAGTAACATCAATCTTAAACTTATCATTACTATCTCTAAATACTATTATTTTTCCATTAATATACCCTTCTCTTAATGTACATAAAATACTATTAAGTATCATATCCATATCTTCTATAGATGATATACTTAATAATTTTCGTTCAAAATATTTTTCTATTGAGATATCCTCATTTAAAAATTCAAAAAATTTTTCTGAAAACTCATAATTATCTTTTTCATTCTCTTCTATAAACGCTAATTCCTTCATTACCCTAATATTTGTAGTTACAACATCAGATGATTCTTTTACATTTAGAATTTTTTTTGTTATAATGTCTTCATTTATATAACATTCTTTTTCTTTCAAATAATATTTTTTAAATTTTTCTACACTAGCAAATATATCTCTAGGTAAACTCTTACATGGTCTCAATTCACCATCTTTAATCAATATTTTTTCATTTTCTAAATAAAATTTCTCAATATTACAAAAAACAATTTGTAAATCACTCATTTTTAACCCTCTCTATTTCTTAAATACTCTTCTATATTAATTGCTAATTGTTTAGCTAAAAGTGGTGGAACAGCATTCCCCACTTGTTTATATTGTTCAGCTTTAGGACCTATAAATATATAATCATCTTTAAAACTTTGTAATCTTGCTGATTCTCTAACCGATGGAACTCTTAACTCTTCATAATGAAAGTATGTTCTATGACCAGTATCAATTGTATATGATGGCTTATTTCTATCCATCTTTCTTAATAAAGCCTTATAATTTCTACCGCCTCTAAGATTTTCAGGAATATCCTTTATACTACCTCCTTCAGGAACTAAAGATAATATTTTTTTTGTTTCATCTTTATGAGCACTTTGTTCATGATTATATAAAATATTAGAGCCATTTCTCATGTATATTTGATAGTTGCTTATAGGTAATTTATTGTACCTCGTATTATCTTCATTATTATCAAGTGAAGGCAAATCAGATATTGCATCATAAATTGATACATATTTTGAATTACCAATAGGAAATTCAAAATCATCTTTCACCATTTCCTTTCTAAACCCAACAAAAAAAACTCTCTTTCTATTTTGTGGAATCCCAAAATCTGCAGCATTTAAAGTTTCAAAAAAAACTTTGTATCCAATTTTATCAGCTCTTTTAATAATATCATCTTTAACTAATCCTTTTGCGAAAGTTAGAATTCCAGTTACATTTTCTATTAAAAAAAATTTAGGTTTTTTCAATTCTAATATTTTAAAGTATTCCCTGTATAATTCATTTCTTTCATCATCAATAATCCTTTGTCCAGCTGTACTAAATCCTTGACAAGGTGGTCCTCCAATAATACCATCTATATCACCAAGTTTATTCAGAAACATTTCATCTATCTCTTTTATATCTTTTATCATAGCAACTTTATCTTTCCTATTACAATTATAAGTTTCTATTGCATATTTAGAAAAATCTATCGCTTTAACAACTTCAAAATTTTGCTCTTCAAAACCCAAACTTAAGCCACCAGCTCCACAAAATAAATCTAATAACCTATATTTCTTCATTGTTTAAAACCTCCATAATTCCTTCTGCAAGTGCTTGAGCTAATAAAGGAGGTACCGCATTTCCAACTTGTCTAAATTGCTCTCCTTTATTCCCAATGAATAAAAATGAATCTGGAAAACTTTGAATTCTAGCTGATTCTCTTATTGTTGGAACCCTATTAAATTTAGGATGAAAATAAACATTATGTCCTGTGTCTATGGTAATAGATTGACTCTTACTATCTAATCTCTTAAGATAGTTTGAATGTCTATTATTTCTTTTTGACTTAAAAAGCTCCTCAGGTACATTTTTCCAATTCCCTCCTTCGGGCACATACTTAATTTTAGTCTGTACACTTTCAGTTGGGTAATATATTAAGTGATTATTTAATATATTACCGTTTCTCATCATCTCTTGATAATCCGATTTAGCTTTTCCTAATACATAATTATATCCATTTAAATCAGTTTTAGCTTGCTCTTCAATTTCAGCAATGTCAGAAATAGCTTCTTCTATAGTTACTTTTTTCTTATAATGCTTAATCATTTTTCCAAAATCAAATTCACCCAATTCTTTTTTTATTCCAATAAAAAAAGCTCTTTGTCTATTTTGAGGAACACCATAATCAGCAGCATTCAAAACCTCATAACTGGTATTATATCCCATATCATCTAGCATTTCACAAATATTTTTCTTAGCGAAACCATTTTTAGATGTTAGTATTTGTCTAACATTTTCAATTAAAATTGCTTTAGGTTTTAATTCTGATACAAATCTTAAAAACTGAAAGAACAATTTATTTCTAGGATCATTCTCTAATTCTTTGTTCCAACGATTTAAACCTGAAAAACCTTGACATGGTGGTCCTCCAACAATAATATCTATATTTTCAAATCCAGTTTCATTAACTAAGATATTATTTATATCTCCATTTATAACATTTGCACTTTGAAAATTATATTTATATGTCTTACATGCTGATTTATCAAAATCGATTGCTCCAACTATATCTACTTTGCCTGTATTATGAAAACCTAAACTTATTCCTCCACAACCTGAAAATAAATCTATTACCCTATATCTCTTCATATTTAATAATCACTCCATTAACTTCTTAATTTATTATTCTCGTATATGTTCTATGATGTCTTCAACTTCACACTCAAAAACTTCACAAATCTTATCTAGCGTTTCTACATCTATCTTTTTAACTTTCTCATTATATAAATCACCAATTGTATTAGGTCTAACGTCTATTAACTCGGCTAATTTTTTTCTTGTCATCTTATGTTTTCCTAACAACTCAGATAATTTTATCTTTATCATAATATCACCTCATAAATATTCACATTATTATATCATTTTAAAAATAAAATATCAATATTTGATATTTTATAACATTTTTTAATATTTATTTTATATAAATCACCACTTTAATATTATATTTTTTAAAAGCGCTCGATATAATTCCACTCAAAATATAAATTTATTGTATCTAATAATATTCTTATATATATTACCACATCTATTTGAAACTAATATTTCTTAATAATATTTTGCGTCTATTATTAATTGAGTTTTTTCTATTTTATTTTCTACTACAATGTCAGTTCTCATTTTTGAAAGTAATTCTATAGATTATTCATCTAGTTTTCTAGTAATCTTCCACTTTATCTTTGGAGAATATATCTTACAAATTCTACCATCTATTTTATTATCAAATTCTTTTTAATCTATAATATTATAAGATATAACCTATTATTTTCTGCCATTTTTCTTAAAGTAGTTATTACTAAATAATAAGATACATTTATTCCCTATGTTAATTTACTATTATTCTTTAAATAATTTTCAAAATCATCTTTTCTCATTAAATCACTTCCTACGCTATTAAAATACACTTTTAATTTTGTATATTTTAATATTATAAGTAATTTATTTCTATAAAAACCAGTTTGATCTAAATATATTATACAATTATAATTATCAAGCTAATTTTAATTAAATATATTTAAGATTGGCTTCCTTATTATTCCCCTCTCTTTTATTAATAAAAAAAGTTCATGTCTATTAGTACACACTAACAAACAAGAACTTATTTTTTATTTACATTTATTTAATTCTAACTTGATATTTTTTATCTTCATCAATATAGAAAGCTATCTTCCCCAAAATGAGTATAAAATTTTTAAACTTATTAAATATACTCACCATTTTTAAATGTAGCACTTCCTTTTAAAGATTCTTCACTTATTTCAAAATTCAAAGAAAATTCTAACTCTCTATGTTTTTCACTCAAAGCCTTAACCCATTCATCAACTGGACTCCAAGGACTTAAGACCAAAAACTCAATTTCTTTCCTATGATTTTTATCATAACTTTTCTCTTCTAAATAATTATAACTTTTATTTTCTTTTATTTCATTTTCTTCCCTAATACTACTTTTAAGCTCTTTCAAAATATTATCTAATTCATATTTACTTTCATAAAGCATATCCCATTTACATCCCCCAATTATCCTTTTGCCAGTAGTAACCAGACTTAGCATAACCAAGCTCTAAAACTTCTTCAGGAACTTCTAAAGTTGCATTGAAAGTATAACATTTTTCTAAATCTTCTTTATTATATCCCTCTTCCTTATATATAGCCTTATACCATTTCATTCCCTCTATACATTTTATTATCTCTTGAACTTCTCCTTCTATTTTTATGTAATTATCACACCAATTAGGCATATTTCTTTCCTCATTTCTTTATCTTAATTAAATTTTAAATTTCATTTCTAAAATATATAATAATATATAAAACATAAATATTATACAATTATATATTCATTAATTTCTATAATTCCCCAATTAAAATAGTACCAAAATTTCATTTTAAATTTATTTCTTTTAAATACTCTATTCATATCTTTAATTTATAATTAAAGATATGAAGTTATATGAAGAATATAACTTCATTAAGTTTTTTAAATTAGGAGGCTATTAAATGAAATATATTAAAAGTAGAAAACAATTTAATTCATTAATGATTGAAGGAGTACATTATGATGAAGAAATTTATTTTTTTTATAATTATTGTTATGATTTATATAAAAATCCAAACAATACTAAATATATTCCATTAAGACCATCAATTACAGTAACTAAATTTAGTAGTACTCCTGAAATTGGATGCTATAAAAAATTCAGAGAACATATAATGAAAATAAAACCAAGTAAAAATGAATATAAGGTTATCGGTGGTGGAATTCCATTTGATAAAACATCTAATATTAAAGTTCCATATATTTATGATATAAAAGAAAAAGGAAGAGCAATGTTAGCAGGTACATCATTTGATTATTTAGCTAGAATTGTTCTATGTAAATATTCTAATTGTAAATTCAAATTAAACGAAACAAAAGGATATTATTGGCTACAGCATAGTATAGATTCTTTCAGTATAATAAATAAAGAGTTACTTATAAAAACTAAAATTTTAATGGATGAATTAGAGTTAAATATTGAATCTTACATGGAAAGTGATAATGATATATTCTCAGATTCTATGCTAGAAGGCATTTGTATTTTATCAAGGTTAGAAAATGCTTACAGAAGTGGTATATCTGATTTAGAAGGATACGAAAAAACACTTTTAATGAAATATGACAATGTAATCTATGACTTAAAAAATCTTGGTAAAAATTTCATAGAAAATTTCATACAAGTTTTAAATATAAATAAAAATAGTAAAATAATTCTCAACCCTAATTTTGGGAGCAAATCTTCAGGTTTTAAAGCTGATGGAGATGTAATTATAGATGGATGCTTAATAGATTTTAAAGTAAGTAAAAACTATAAATATGAAGGTAAAGACGCATGCCAAATCACCACATATTATATGCTTAATGAATTTAACAAAAATAATAATAATATAACAGTATTTGATTTCTCTAGTGTTGCTCTATATAATGTTAGATATGGGAAAATATTAAAATTCGATATAGCTAATAAAGTAAGTTTAGAAAAAAGAAAAGAAATTATAAAAAGTTTAATTTTTTAGTTTTTAAATATAATATAGTATAAATTCTAATAAATTTAAAATATTAGTATTTTTTTCTTTATTATTTATAATATAGCAGAATATAGAATTATTTATGTAGTTTAATATTCTATATTCTCCTATTTCATTATGTTTAAATTATTTGTATTTCTTCTTAAAACTCTTAACTACTTATGCTAATATTACACAAACTATAAGCATCAGATAACTCTATATATTATTTAATATTTTTACATTTTGTAGTTTTAAAAAAATTATTATACAAATATCATACTTAGACAAATAATCTTATTTTCACTTTTATTCAATTTATTTCTAATTATTATTAAGTTGAATCCCATTAATTAATAGTACCCAAGATTTCCTTCCAACATACCTACTTTTCTCCTCTAAAGACCTTTTAAGATACACACCAATCTTTTTATAAATTAATCCATTTTCAAATAAATCTATAGGCTATATTTGAAATACTTATCTTATTTGAATTTAGTAATTTTGTAACTACCTAAATCACTCAATAATAAAAAGTTTCTAAATCATTAAATTTAATGTATTGAAATAATTTATATCAAAATAAACTTATTGCATATAATAATGATAAATAATATAATAGATTTATTGAATTGCGGTGGTTGTCTTCGGACTACACCTAAGAGGATTGGATGCGTCCAACCCTCTTTTATTTTTATTAGAACAAATTATTTTTTAATTACTCCAAATTCATTAAGTAAATCATATTTTTATTTTCCAAGAGGTCTGTTTATTTCCATATTCAACTCTCCTAATTATTATTAAGTTGAATCCCATTATACGGTCCATAATTAACAGTACCTAAGATTTCCTTCCACTTATTCTCTCTCTTAAGAATATCATCTTCATGACAAAACTCAAGAACTGAAAACACCACTTCATTATATCCATTTTCTAAGATAAAAAGATTCAAGTGTTGAGCATCTCCATTAGAATTTAAATGTTTCATCCATCTTCCAATTATTCCATCACTTCCATAAGCACTTCCAACATACCTACTTTTCCCATCTAAAGATCTTTGAAGATATATCCCATTCTTTTTAAGTTTCTCTTTAAGTACATTATCTTCAGAACCATCTTCCCAAATACTTATTATCTCTCTCCAAGTAAAAGTTTGTCCAAAAACATCCTCCTGACCAACATCTACATCAGGTAAATCAAGGCCTTGAAACTTAGAAGTTCTTGCAAAGCTACTATTTTTCTCACACTCTTTTGTTATGTCTCGATTTAACAAAATACTTTTTATTTCCTTACATAAACTTAAATAATCATCATTTTTATAATCAATGGTTTTCTTTGTAAGCTTTTTCAAATTACCAATATTCATAAACTTTTTCTTTAAATTTTCATTTATTTTATTACTATGATAAATTCTAAAAAAAGAATCCTCTTTATTTGCTCCCCATATTTCAAAGGCTCTAATTCTATACTTATTTGATTTTACTCTATATGAAACATAAGGAATATCTCTATCCCTATTATCATCTGTTCTATTATGTAAAAATAATCCTTCTAGTTCACTTTCAGATAATATTTTCTTTAATTCTTCTAACATAAAACCACTCCCAATCTCATTTAATTTTAACATAACTTTAAAATCAAACCATAACCTTCCAAAAAAAAAAAAAAAAAATAAGCAGCCTAAAACTAAATCTTATAATTCAGTTTCAAACTGCCACTTCAAATTTATTTCAACTTATTTTTCTTATTATTAATCTTATGTTCCACTCTTCTAACTTCCTTTTTAAAATACTCTGAATTATATTGTGGCTCATTTTGAAGTATCTCTGCTAGTAACCATTTATTATTTCTATATACAAATTTCCAATACTCATTTCCATCCTCTATGGATTTACTTCCTTCAACAACAACTTTTTTATTTCCTCTTAATTCTATTATGTAATCTTTCATGGAGAAATTAATCTTAACCCATAAAAAGCCCTCAAATTCTTCATTTCCTTTAAAATAGGATTGTATTATTCCATAACCAAACTTTATGTTTTTTAATATGTTTCTTCTATTTTTATTTCTCATATCCTCCAAAAGATTAGTATGTTCAGTATATAATTCATCTGTAAGCAAGTTTAAGACTTCTTCATATTTGTCATTTTTCCAAGCTTTCTGAACCTTATAAAAAGTCTCTTCAATCATTAAATTAATATTATCAAACTCCCAATTAGAGTCACTTTTTCCTATTTCATCTAACTCCTCTTTATATTTTCTTTTCTCTTTTCTTAAAGATACTAAACCATATGCCATTAAGGATGTAAAACCTCCTAAAAACAGAAAATCAAATATTTTAAAATCACTTCCACCTGAACTTCCTGAACTACCATAAGAACCACCATGTCCTCCTCCATGCCCTCCACCTGCTCTTGCATATGCAATATTAGCTGGTAATAAAATCACCATAAATAATAAAACTATAACTACCAACTTTTTAACTTTCTTAATCATTCTTCTAACTTACCTCATTTGTTTTATTTTAAAAATTAAGATTATCTATGATATTAGACAGTAAAACTAGAGATATCATATCAATCCCAATGTATTTAGATAACTTATCTTTTTTCTTAACTCCATAAATAATTGCAATTCCACTAATTATAAGTACAAATAAAAACAATGTATATCACATTTAAAGTCACTCCTTAGTATTTAAAATTATCTTATCAATTCTCTCCTTACCCATTCTATAATGTAATTTTGGTTTAACAAATATATTAAAACTCATTCATAAGCACAACTAAAATTTCATCCACCTCAAATAATTCATTAGTTTCAAAAATTTCTTGAAGGTTTTCCACATTCTCATCTGAATGTTCTATATCCTTAGAATAAATACGGCTAACTTCCACCATATCCTCTTCAGAAAACTCCCCTTTGTCCATAAATCTTACAACTGAAAGCTCCTTAATCATAAGGGTACTTATAATAGCAAGTTTAATTTTAGCAGACAAATCATAATCAAAAATACCTTTCATAAAATATCTAAAGACAAAGTAAACAAATATATTCAAAAACTTATAAGAATTTTTCTCATAATATTTATTAAACTCCCTATGTTTATTAAAATATAATTCCTCATTCCCCTCTAAATATTTAAATCCATTTTTTAGACCAAGTGGATCATTAGGATTTATATGCTTAATTTCCTTATAAACCTTAAAATACTTAGAAAGTAAATTATACTTTTCACTCCACTTATTCTTAGCTTCAAGTATCTCCTCCATGATTTCCTCTAAGATTCTTTCATCCTTATAATCAGAAATAACCTCTCCTATTTCATCCATATCACCTAAATCAATCTTATTTTGAATCTCCTTAGTAAACTTAAGGATTAAAGACAACTTACTTCCAAAATCAAGATTTTTCTTATTAGCTAACTGAAAAATAAGATTTCTACACTCCAAAAAGTCTTCTAAAACCTCTTTTGAAATTCCAGAGTCATACTCCTCATAATCTTCCTCCAAATCACTTAATTCAAAGGTAACATTCTCAGGCTTTCTTAAAATAATTCTTGCAGCCTCAGGACATGATAAAGAAAGTCCAACCTCCCTTAAATCCAAAAACTCCTCTGTATATCTAGGGAACTGCTGACAAGTATAACAAAGACTCTCCTCTCCAAGATTAATATAAAGCTCACACATCTTTTTATCATTTAAAAAGGAACAATTCCCATTATTAAGAAGAAAAATATTTTCTCCATCATTTTTCACAATCCTACTTCTTAAAACATCTCCAAACTCTCCAGAAACCTTCATATACTTATCATAGCTTTCATCATCTATAACAATCTCCCAACCAGCACAACAAGTATCCTCACACTCTGATGCAATACATTTAAACTCATTAAAATAATTTGGTCTTCTTAACTTCATATTCTTCCTCACTCTGTTAATTAAAATCTCTTTAAAATAGAAACTTTTATTAGCTATTTTCTATGAACCCACTCTCACAAAATCAGTCAAAACAAAATACCTAATAAAAATCTCTTCTCTTATTATAACAAAGTGGAAATATTAACTCACTATTTTTCACCCATAACTTTTCATATATAAGCTAGAAAAATCACTATCCATAAAAAATATATTTTAAAACTCTATTTTAAATTAGTATTAATTTTAATAGTAGCAAATCTTAGGCTCCCAGCTTTATTTTAAATTGGTTTTGATTTTAAATAAATAAGTTAAAGATCTAGCTAAAATCAATATTCTCTTAAAACAAAATCTATTTTTAAAATTTAGGAATAATTAGAAAACTTTCATCATATATATATCATAGAGTGGGCATTTTTTGATAATATAGTAACTTTTATACGCTTCTTCGAAGTTACCTAAAAAAAGAAACTACCCACCAAACCATTATTCATCATACTCTGATCATTCTAGTATTAACCTAACCAACTTAATAGTCAAAAGAAAGAGCTTGTTTTTTTAATAAGCTCTTTCCTTTTCCAAAAAAATTTCCTTATTTGAAAACATTTTCTTGATTTTTATTAAAATTAGTTTTATAATTAATGTAAAGGTTTTACCAAGGTCCCTCTTTTCTTAATACCTTGGTAAAAACAATTTTTTCATTTTTAGTGCACTTTTGTGTTATTTACTTATTATTGAATGTGATATAAAAAAACAAATACTTTAATTAGTATTTGTTTTTTTATTTTACTAAAAATAAACATCTCTTAACATATTCCATAAAAAAACTCATATAATATACTACTTTTTTTATATCCTCTGTATATTTTCTAAAAAGCTGTCAATAATTCAGATAGAAATTAATTAGGAGGATTTAAAAAATGAATAAAAAAGATGTAGCAATTTTAAGTGGATCACTTGTATGTGTAGCCTTACTTGGTTATTTTACATATTCCACAGTATCTACAGTATTGAAAAGCAAAGCAACCTCTCAAAAAGTAATATCTCAAGATCAAAACAAAAATGAAGATACTACTGAAGAGAGTAATGATAAAAATTCTAATAAACAAGAAAGCCTAAATTCTAGGTTAGAAGATGCTTCAAATAGTTCAAATGAAAAAGATTCTAAAGAGTGCAACACAAAAGATAACTCCTCTCAAAATTCTAAAGAAGATGAAAAAGAAAGTTCTAAAGAAAAAACAAATGATAAAAACTCTCAAAAAATAACCACTGAAAAAGAAAGTTCTAATGATAATGAAAAAAATATAAAATCCAAAGAAGAAAGTAAAGAAAGCCAAAGTAAAGATAAAAAAATAGAAAACTCAAAAGAAAATGAGGAAGAAAATTCTTCATCAAAAAAAGACTCTTCTAATAAAAATTTAACTTCTTCAAGCAAAAAAGAAGTACCAACATTTTCTACTTATTTAAAGGATATAGAAACTGAAAAATATACCCTTAAAGAAGATGAAAGTTTAAATGATGTTGCTAAAAAGTTTAAAGGTACTTGTGCTGTAAATTCAAGCTTAAACATATTAAAATCTCTCAACCAAGTAAATAATGTTTCAGCTTTAAAAACTGGGGATACAATCTTAGTGCCAGTAAAAGCACTTAAGGAAGGAACTAACTATAAGGTAAAAGAAGGAGATACTTGGTATAACCTAGCTAGAAAACACTATCCTAAGTATAACCACGAAGTTGTTATAGAGTTCTTAATGGATGTAAATCCATTCTCAAAAGAAATACTACCTTTAGGAGAAGAAATTTTCTTACCAAAAATTTAGTTAGCTAATTTTTTTAGAATTCTCCTCTCTTTCTACAAGTAGTGAGTAATTCAAAATAATAAAGGCTATATTAAGAAAAATTAATATAGCCTCATATTTATTCTATTCTCTAGTTAATTATTTTTTTCTGAAAACTTAAAATAAAGCTAAATATTAAAATGTCTTTTATATTTTTTATCCAGCTTATTAGCCATACTAACTAAAAAGCCACTTAAAATACCAGTAAATATATTTGAAGTTATCTTTGAAGTATCCACATATCTATTAATAAAAACCATAATAACTGCTCCAATCAAAATAAAAGATGTTATTATAACAAGAGTCTTCCACTTATTTGGAACTTTAACTTTATCAGCTATCCTATATGTTATGGAAAATTTATTATCAATAAATGAGTAAAGCCCCATGCTTATTAGCATAAAACTAATTAATACTACTATGCTAGTTATTCTGTTCATTCTATCATTCCTCCAAAGAAAATTACTTCCTATTCCATAAACAAATTTTTTAATGTCTGTTCTTAGGTACCATCTAACATATTTTATTATATACCTGTATTTACTAAAAAAACACATGAAATCCTCTCTAGAAAATATAAATTTAAAACTTAAATTAAAAAAGTTCATCTAAAATTTAATCTTATTGTAGCTTCCTTTACATATTCTGTACCAAAGTAAGCCTATTAAAATAATCATAAGACCAATGAAATAATAAACTCCATAGTTAATATAAACATCCATAGCTAATTGGAATCCAAAAAATATACCACTTAAAAGTATAATAAGAAATGTATTTCCTAAGTCATCCATTTTCTCCCCATCCTTAAAACTTACTGAGAAAGGAAAATGTTTATCCATGGCTTTAACTGATATTAAAGATAAAGCTATTGCCACTAAAAATATTGCTATAAGATTTAGAATCACTTTAAATCCAAATAACCAAACATATATAAGTGATAATAAAATGTATATTGGACAAACCATCTTATATATAATAGCTTTAGTAACTCCCTTAAATATTGATGCCATATCCTCTATTGGTACAGCCTTATATATCCAAGCATCCTTACACTGGTCTGAATACTTAACCATCATGACAATTGGTGCTAAACAAAATACTGACATATAAATAGTATAATAAAGTTTTGTATTTGGAAGCATCTCCTTCCAAGCCCAAAAGCTATTAAAATCACTAATATCAATTAATAAGAATATAAATGGAAATATAAACCCCATAGCCAAACTCGGATAAGTTTTAAGCTTAAAATTTCTCTCACTCTTTATAATATTAATTGTGAAATTAAAGAAACTTCTTTCACAATTATTTCTACATAATACATTCCCTACTCTAAATGAAATAGTGGTTTTATCTTTTCCTCTATATGAATTATCATTGAGTTTTTGTATATTCTCTTCAAACTTTTTAGCTATTTTAAAATAAATACCTATAGATATTAAGGGAAGTATAATAGCTAAAACTGATAATATTATTAAACTTATATTAACTTCTCCACTTCCTATAATTTGAAGTGGTGCCCCAAACCATAAAGGTGGCAAAATCCATTGAAACCATCTAGTTACAGAAAAGCCACTACTTACCCCTTTTAAGCTTCCAAATACTCTTCCTATAACTTGATAAATTATCATTATTCCAACTGATAAAACTATTTGAATTCCATTTATAACATCCTTAAGCTTTTCTCCATCAAAAAACTTAAGAATTAAATAATAAATAAAACAAGTTACTAAAATCATAAAAATATTAATAAGTATAATCTCAAGCAAAAATACTAAAGCAAAAAATATTCCATGTCTAAAAGATAAGAGTAATGAAGGTAATGAAAAATAAATACTTATGCTAGTCATATAAATAAGTATATTCGTAAGCTTTGCTGCATTTATTGTCTTAGAACTAACCCCAGTTACTCCAAGTAAATTTTTATCCTTAACATCTAATAAAACAAAGGCAAAATCAGCTATGAAGCTTGTTCCAATTAAAAACATAAATATTCCAAAGAACATTGTCATCTGAAACATAATGTTAAAATTTAAAACAACTACAGGTGCTATAAAAAGTCCTAAAACTCCATATAAAAGTAAGGCTGATTTAAACCTATTCCCATCATTTTTGGTAGTATTCATATTTCCATTCATAATAGAAGGATTTCTTCTCTTATCCATCATAAGTTTATGCTCTAAAATAAGCATCATCATATCATAGTCTACTCCAGCTTTCTCATAAAGCCATTTAAACTTTTCAACAATTTTAATACTTTTTTCTTTTTTAGATGTATTCATATTCTTTTTCATATGCTACACCTCATTTATAAGAGAAGTAAATTCCTCTGCAAGCTTTCTATGATTATTAAATCCAGTTAAATTATTAAATATCTCTTCTAAGGATCTTTCATTACAACTATTTTTAAGATCCTCAAAGCTTCCATCTGCTTTAACTACCCCATCATTTAAAAGAATTATTCTATGACTTATTTTCTCAACAACATCAATTATGTGAGAAGAATAGAAAATAGTCTTTCCTTCCCTAGCAAGCTCCTCCATAATTTCCTTAATTACCATAACACTATTTGCATCTAATCCATTTAAAGGCTCGTCTAAAAATAAAATGTCTGGATTATGAATTAAGGCTGAAATTAAAAGAACCTTTTGTTTCATCCCCTTAGAAAAGCTTGAAATTCTTGAATTAAAAGCATTTTCTATGCCTAAAATTCTCATAAGCTGCTTACTCTTATACAAAACATCATTAAACTTCATACCATAAAGTTGTCCAATAAAAGTTAAATATTCTTTGGCAGTAAGTGTATCATAAATATCAGCCATTTCTGGAACATAGCCTATTCTTCTTTTATAACTTTCATCGCCTAAGCTAATATCCTTTCCAAATATCTCAATACTACCCTTATATCCTTCTATAAGTCCAAGCATTATTTTAACTGTAGTACTCTTTCCAGCACCATTACTTCCTATATACCCTATAATTTCCCCCTTATGTATATCAAGATTTATTCCCTTTAAGACTTCCTTACTTCCAAAATTCATTCTTAAATCTCTTATTTTTATAATGCTATCTTCTTTATAAAATTGTTTTTCCTCTCTTTCCCTATTATTAACCATATAAATTTCTCCATTCATACTTTCCATATACAACCACAAATCCTTTCCAATATTTTAAAAAACTTTTTTCATTCACTAACCAAAGCTTAAATAAATATAAAAATAGAGCCTTCTTTTACATAATCATTCTTAAAAATAAGTCATATATTAAAAACTTAATTCATAAACACACTAATTACCTAAAAGAAAGCTCTAAAAAATCTATTTATTTGCAAACATTCCTTAAAATACGTAAATTAACAATTATTATTTATGTAAGCCTTAAAAATCTATAAAATTAAAACTTAACTAATAATCTTTATTACTACTTTTAACCCCCCTAAAATGTTTTGGATAAATCTCACATTATGTGCTTTATTTTACCGTATAAATTTAGTTTACACAAACTTCATATTTTTAGAAAAATATTCTATTTTATTAATTTCATTGATAAATCCTTTTTAAAGCTCCTAATTACACTAATAAATTGTTAAATTTCTCCTTTAATTCATACAAATTTCTTAATAAACGATTATAATCCCCCTTTAAAGAATATTAATATATTACTTAATAAGTTTTTTAATACTACTTATTGATTTATTATTTAACTTATGTTATTATCATTTCAATAACTTAAATAGAAGTAATTTAAATTTATACATTAGTACTTAAGCTAAGGAAAATAAAATAGAAAATAAATACACAAAGAAAAAAGCATAGTTCTAAATTTAAAACTCACATTATAAAATATCACAAACAATTAAAATTTTTTTAAAATGCATAAACTATAAAAAATACTTTAGGAGGTATCTTTATGCTAATATTAACAACTGAATCAATCCCTGGAAAAGGAATCAAAGAAGTTAAAGGTCTTGTAAAAGGAAGTACTATAAGATGTAAAAATATAGGAAGAGATTTTGCATCAAGCTTTAAAAACTTAGTTGGTGGAGAAATGAAGTCTTATAATGATATGCTTATTGAAGCTAGACAAATAGCCATTGAAAGAATGGTTCATGAAGCAGAATCACTTGGTGCCAATGCAATAATAGGAATGAGACTTATGTCCTCTTCTGTTACGGCTGGTGCTGCTGAAATGGTAGCTTATGGAACAGCAGTAATTTACAAATAAAAAAAATACTAATAATTTTATGATTTAAGTAAATAATAAAATTGGGATAGGTTAAATTAAAACCCTTATCCTCCTTTAATTTTATATAATAAATATCCCCCTATTAAAAGGTAGTAAGTTGTCCTATTACTACCTTTTTTAAAGTTCTTTACTTTTTAATTATAATCAACTTAATTCACCTAAGCTCCCATTGTATCTATCCACTAAAAAGCTTTATAATCTTTTACTCTATTTTAAAATTAGTGTTGATTTTGATAGGACTTTTTTACCATATTAAAAGCTTCATTGAATGTAGAAGAATAATATAAGAATCTAAGTTATTTGTCCTATGGGAGTTTTTTAAATTTAGCTATTATTATTATGGAAGTGTTAAATAGAAACCCTCTGCAAAATTAAGTAGATCTTATGAGATAGCTAAAACCAACACTCTCTTAAAACAGAATCTACTCTTTAAATTCTTATAACTTAATCTTCTTTATTTTCAATTTATATTAATAATAATCTGTAAAATGCACAAAATAAAAGAAGAAAGGGTGATTTTATGAATATCTTCAAAAGATTTTATATAAGTTTGTTTAAACCTAAAAGATACAAAGAACTTTTAAATTCTTCTGGTTTTTCTACATTGTTATACTTAATTATTTTTTCATTTATTATTGGACTCTTAGCCTTTAGTAGAAACTATACAAACTTAAATAAATTTTTTTATGCAAGAAAAGAAGTAATTGAAAAAAAAATACCTCAATTTGAAATTAAAGATGGTGTTTTAAACTTAAAAGGAGCAAATTTTGTTGTTTTCCAAGAAGAAAATTGTACCTTTATATTAAATGACAAGGAAAGTTCCTCTACTTTGTTAGATGAATATGCCTCTGGTATAGCCTTAGGAAAAGATTCCCTAACCTTAAAATATAACAATACAAACCTTGGAACAACAGATTATTCCTCTATGAATCTTTCATTAACAGATCAAAAACTTAAAGATTACCTAGAAGCATTAGATAATACTCTTGGAAATACCTATCTAACTTTCATGGTGTTATCATTTATGATTTTTGCTTTTGTATCCTCATTTATATTAGCCATAATAGGAAAAATAATAGCAAAGGTAAAAAATATAAATTTAAGCTTTGGTTCTTCTTATAAACTTAGTATTTATGGCATTACCCCTTGTTTAGTAATAATAGCCATATTAAATTTACTAGATATAAATATGATGCTCTCAACACCACTTAGTTTTTTAGTTTCAATAATTTATATTTACTTTGGAATATTAAATGTAAATACCTATACCTTTGGAAGCTATTAATAAAGTAATAAAAAATAACTAAATCAATCGAAGCAGATATTTTTTTATAAACTGTGAAAACTATTAATAAAATAACTAGAAAAAACCCTATTAAATACAGTATAAAACACTGTATTTAACAGGGTTTTCTTTAAAGCTAAGAGGTTAAGTTTATTCTTTGAATAATATCTAACAAGTTTTTCTTCAAAGAATTTATTATTCTAAAAACTCATTGGCATATCTAACTACACCACTTATATTTTTTAAGGACTCTTCATTTAGCTCTATTGCCATGTAATTTTCATCTGGAACATCAAAGGGAGCTTTTATACCCCATAAACTAGCCTTTTTAAAACCAAACCTTGGATAATACTTATCATGTCCTAAAACAACTATGGAATCATATCCTAACTCTCTTCCTATTCTCATTCCCTCTTTTATAAGTTCACTTCCAATTCCAATCCCTTGATACTTAGGTAAAACTGAAACTGGTGCTAATGCCAAAGTTTCGTATTTATCACTTTCATTTTCTATTTTTGCCTTAGTAAGAAGTATGTGACCTACTACCTCTCCCTCTCTTTCAGCAACTAGAGAAAGTCCATTTATAAAGTTTTCTCCCTCTCTAAGTTTGCTAACAAGCACATGCTCCATATGATCACTATTTTCCTCATTTTTAAATGCTTCCTCAATTAAAAGTTCAACTGTTTTATAATCATTTTCTGTTTCTTTTCTTATAATAACTTTCATAAAATCACCTACTTAATTTTTATTTTCCTCTGTTTAAAAAAAGACTCCCTTTAATATAATTTCTATCCATATAGATAAATTAATATCTCTTTAAAACAAAGTTTTTTTCTTCTTATTTTATTATTCCAAAATAAGAGGACTTTTAATACTAAATTTCTATAAACTAATCCTATATTAAAGATATTATAAAACTTTGAACTTAATATTAATATTTAATTACCAAACATTTAATAAATTACCAGTTTATATAGAAAAATTACCCATTCATTAGTAAAACTGATGACCATAGAGATTATTGCATCCTAAGAAGAATAGTAGTGATTAATACCTGTTGCTCTCATTTAAACTAGTTTGCCCTTAAGCTTTACTATATCTATAATTAAATAAGATGATTTCACGTAAATAAAATTTTATTTAACTTAGTAGGAGACATTTAGTCTACTATTTCTTTATTATAAATTTTAAAATAACATAAAAAAAATTGGAGAGTGGTATTTTGGATTCCAGTAAAAAGATATTGAAAACCGCAGCAATCATTGCACTTGGTTCATGTATCTTAGCCTTTGGTAGTTATAACTTTAATTATCAAAACAATGTAACAGAAGGCGGAGTTATAGGACTTTTGCTTCTTATAAAAAATGTTTTTGATGTTTCACCATCATATACTAGCTTAATAGTAGACTTTACTCTATTTTCATTAGGTGCTAAATTCTTTGGAAAAAGATTTTTAGCATATTCAATATTTGCTACCCTTTGTTTCTCAACTTCCTATAAAATATGGGAAAGCATAGGTTTTATAACACCAAACTTTTCAAATAATATGCTAATTGCAAGTATATTATCAGGTATTGGTGTAGGAGTTGGAGCTGGTATTGTTGTAAGATGTGGAGCAGCCTCTGGAGGCGATGATGTTATTGCCTTATTAGGAAATAAATTTACAAAACTTAAAGTAAACCATATTTATATGCTAACAGATGCCATAATATTAGGTTTATCTTTAGTTTACCTAGATTTAAAACAGATTTTATTTTCAATAATAGCTGTAATCATAAGTGGTAAATTAATAGGTTTCATATACGAATATAAGAATGAAAACCTTAATGCAGAAGAAGTGGTAGAAGAATTTATTGATGAACTTGAAGAAAAATCTTCCCTAAAAAGTGGAGTTTCTATACAAAGTATGTAATTAAAAAATTTATAACATAAAAGGTCATGAATTAATCATCTAAATTCATGACCTTTTTCTTATCTTTTCACTATACTAAATAATACCCTAATTTAATCTATTTTCTCTGTTTTTCTAATTTTTTATTTTTATTCCGCCCTAATCTATCAAAATTTATGTAATACTAATGTATCACAAACTCTAAATAAGTCTTTTTAATTAATATATTCAGGTATATTAAATTTTACTTTTCATTATAAATAAAAAAAACTGTAAATAAATTATAACTCTTCAAAATATTTTTCAATACAAATGTAATCAATGTTTTAAGCAAAACTAATAAAATCATATTATACTTTCAATATTATTAACTATTATTAAATTCTTATTTACTATTAGAATCTTCATTCTTATTTATTAAATAACAAACAAAACTAGCCTAATAGATTAGTTTTTATACAAATTATTATATATATATATGTTAAAATAACATATATATTATTTTAATTTATATGAAAGGAAGTTTATTATTTTATGGTTAAAGAAAAAAATTTAGAATCTGATCGCCCACTTATATTAGCTATAATGTTTCTTGTAGATTTTTTTATATTTATTCTATTTATACATAACTTTAATATTTTTATTTACACATATATAATAACATTTAACATTTTTTCTTTAATAAATTTAATATTTATTAAAAAATTATCTAAATTTATATACTTATACTCTGCTATTTCAATGTCAACTTTTTCACTTTTTTTATTTTTATCTGGGATATATAAGTTAAATGAAATGCTTTCTACATCTCACTTTATTAAAATATCTATTTTATTTATATCAATATATATTTTAATAATTATACTATCAATAAATCATATGAAAAATTTTTATAGCTCTAAAGTTTACCAAAATAAAATTTTAAAAAATTCTCCTAAATACAGCTTAATATTTTTAGGTACTTTTTTAGGATTATTTATATCTAAATTAAATTTAAATCAAGATTTTATTATTCCTTTAGGCATGATATTACTTGGTTGTGGATTTGCAGTATGTTATTCTCATTTTTACAAATTTTCATTGAATAAAATAAAAAAGTAAGGATTGAACTGCTCCCTTTAAAGTAGACATGAAAAAAAAGACCAGTTAAAATAGATATTATCCAAAATATTTTTATCTTTATATCCACAGATCCTCCTATAAATAGTATTAATATTTAAAAGATTGTCTTAAAAATTTAGTTTCAAAATATTAACAGTATTTTCAAGACAATCATTTATATAAATTATACTATATAATCGGTTCTATTAAGTGCTCAAGTAACTTGACCCAATCCATGTTTATACCACTCTTTTCTAAATCAATAACACTTAACGAACCATCACACTCACTGCTTATAACTAGATACTTACCTTTATCTAATCCCCACCTCAATACTTCTTCTTCACTTAATAAACACTTTTCCATTTTACCAGCTTTATTTGTATAATTTTATAAAAAAAGATTCACAACAATAGCTATTGCGAACCTTTTAAATTATTAGTATATTAATTTATTTTAACTTCTTCATTAGTATTTTTATTAACAAGATATATTTCCAGATTATCTTTATTCACTTCTTTAGGATTATAAAGAAGTTTTG
>NZ_JARIDH010000052.1 GCF_029267215.1 Clostridium sp.
TAAAAGGAGGAATTTGCAATGTCAAAAGCAAAATTTGAAAGAAGCAAACCACACGTTAACATTGGAACAATCGGTCACGTAGACCACGGTAAAACAACATTAACAGCTGCTATAACAACTGTTTTAGCACAAGCTGGTGGAGCAGAAGCATTCAAGTACGATGAAATAGATAAAGCTCCAGAGGAAAAAGAAAGAGGAATCACAATCAATACAGCTCACGTTGAGTATGAGACTGCTAACAGACACTACGCTCACGTTGACTGTCCAGGACACGCAGACTACGTTAAAAACATGATTACTGGTGCTGCACAAATGGATGGAGCTATATTAGTATGTTCAGCTGCTGATGGTCCAATGCCTCAAACAAGAGAGCACATCTTATTATCATCAAGAGTTGGAGTTGACCATATAGTAGTATTCTTAAACAAAGCTGATATGGTTGACGATGAAGAGTTATTAGAGTTAGTTGAAATGGAAGTTAGAGAGTTATTAAGCGAGTACAACTTCCCAGGAGACGATATCCCAGTAATAAAAGGATCAGCTTTAGTAGCATTAGAAAACCCAACTGATGAAGCTGCAACAGCTTGTATCAGAGAGTTAATGGAAGCAGTAGATAGCTACATTCCAACACCAGAAAGAGCAACAGATAAGCCATTCTTAATGCCAGTAGAGGACGTATTCACAATCACTGGTAGAGGAACAGTTGCAACAGGAAGAGTTGAAAGAGGAATTCTACACGTTGGAGACGAAGTAGAGATAATCGGATTAACTGAAGAGAGAAGAAAAACTGTTGTTACAGGAATCGAAATGTTCAGAAAGTTATTAGATGAAGCACAAGCTGGAGATAACATAGGAGCATTATTAAGAGGGATCCAAAGAACTGACATCGAAAGAGGTCAAGTTTTAGCTCAAACTGGAACAATAAACCCACACAAAAAATTCGTAGGTCAAGTATACGTACTTAAAAAAGAAGAAGGTGGAAGACATACTCCATTCTTCGATGGATACAGACCACAATTCTACTTCAGAACAACAGACGTTACAGGATCAA
>NZ_JARIDH010000076.1 GCF_029267215.1 Clostridium sp.
GTAATCCTTCGATTATTCTCTCATCAACACCTTTAGCTACTCCGATTCTGTGCTCATCAGCAAAGTTTAATTCTCCGCTTTGCTCTATGAATTTATCAGCTCCAACACCACATACTGGGCATTTTTCAGGTGCTTTTTCTCCTTCATAAACATATCCACATACTGTACAAACAAATTTTTTCATAATATATTCCTCCTACAAACAATTTCTTTATCTAATTTCAATTTATATAATCTTTTAAAGTCTTAATCTCTAGTCATTTATTAGTTGATTTTTTATTTCCCTCAACCTTATGGTATTATTATATAATAATAATTATTATTTAGCAATAGTTATTTAAATTATTTTTTAATTTTTTTAATTTAAAACTATTTCTTAAAGCTAAAGATTTTTCTTAGTTACATAGTATTTATCTGTCACCTGAATATCAAGTGGTTTTATTTAGTATAAATAAAAAGAGTAGCTTTTAGCTACTCCTAAAATATAAGTAATCACAATATATGTGGTTATGACCAAAATTCATTTTTTTAATATAGTTTTAACATAAAAATATACTTTTTTCTACCTTTTATCCATTTAAATCTGCTAATTTCATAAATAAATAACATTTTAATCCTAATTAATATTAACTACAACTAAACAGTCTTTACTTTATATATGATAATATATCATTATTTAATCTTAAGCTAAAAAATATATTATTTAAAGCAAAAAAGTTAGAAGTATAAAAACTTCTAACTTTATATATAAAATATTATTTACACTCTAATAATGCTAATGCTACAGCACCAACAACCCCTGCATCAGTTCCTAATCCAGCAGGTACTATTTTACAGTGATCAGCCATAGCTTTGAAGCATCTTTCATTAACAACTTCTTGAACTTTTTCAAAAACTATTTCTCCAGCTTTTGAAACTCCTCCACCGATAACAACCATATCAGGATCGAAAGTTGCCACTGCATTTGCAATACCAATTCCTAAGTAATTTAATGCTTCATCTATTATCTTCTTAGCTACTTTATCACCTTTAGCAGCCTCAACGAATACTTCATATGAAGTTACATTTTCATATTGCTTTAAGCTTGTTTCTACGTTTGTAGCTACAGCTTCTTTTCCTCTTTTTCCAATAGCTGTTCCTGATGATACAGCCTCTAAACATCCCATATTACCACAGTTACATCTAACAGTTCCAGGAGCTACAGTAGTATGTCCCATTTCTAAAGCATTTGAAGTACTTCCTCTGTATATTTTACCATTAAGGATTGCTCCTCCACCTACACCAGTACTTACAGTAACATATACCATATTCTCAGTACCTTTACCAGCACCTAGCATGAATTCTCCTATAGCAGCTACGTTAGCATCATTATCTAAGTATACAGATATGCCAAACTTCTCTTTTAATGGTGCAACTAAATTAAAGTTTTTGAAAGGTAAATTTGGAGTAGTTATTATTATACCAGTTTTAGCATCTAATGGTCCTGGTGATCCAATACCTATAGCTTCTACCTCATCTATAGTAACCTTTCCTTCACATATTACAGTTTCAACACAACCTATTATTCTGTCTAAAACAGCCTGTTCTCCTTCGTGAGCATTAGTTGGAGTTGTGTGTTGAGATATAACATTTCCTTCTAGATCTGCAAGAGCACAGCTTATTTTTGTTCCTCCTAGATCTATTCCAATAACATAATTTTTCATTTTAAAGAATCCTCCCCCATGTTTCTTATGGATTAATTTAATACTTATTATTATTATTATATGATAGCTTGAATCCTAGCTTATTAATAATTGATTATTTAACACAAAGTAAATTATAACATAAATATATGTACCTTTGCACAGTTAAAATTATAACCTTTTCAAATTATATACTTTTACAATTATTTATATAAAAAATACTATTTTATATCAATTATTCATCCCATTTTCTTGGCATTTATATAGTAAATTTCCTTATTATCATAACCTTGGTTATTTATATTAAAATTATTATCCTTAAGCATAGAACAAACTATTCCAATATTATCCTCGTCTAATGATTCCATATAGATTATAAACTTATCACAACTCTTAACAATATTTATATAATCAAAAATATTACTATAATCACTTAATCCTATTTTCCCCTTTATATCCATTCTATAATTACACATTAATTACACCTCATTTAAGATATTATCTCTAAAATATAATTATATATAAAACTAAAAATTTATTTTTAATTTATATAAAAGTTATAAATAATTAAAACATATGCAAAATCTAATTCACAAATACAAAGCAAATTCCTTAAATAATTCCAAAATTTATTTTAAATAAAATCAACTTAATTTTATAAAAACAACCTCTCTACTATTATTTAATTTAACCACATTTTTTTCTAGTATACATAAAAAGTACCATCTTATTATAAAGATGGTACTTTTTTATGATATTTTTTTAAAATTAAGCTTATTTTAATTTTTTAGCAGCCTCAATTATTTTAGCAGTTTCAGTTGATGGAACTTCTTCATATTTTTCAAAAACCATAGAAAAACTTCCTCTCGCCTGAGTTATTGAACGTAAATCAGTAGCATATTTAAACATTTCTGATAATGGAACTTCTGCAATTACCCTTTGATTCTTTCCATAAGGTTCCATTCCAACTACTCTACCTCTCTTCTTATTTATATCTCCAATAACATCTCCCATATATTCATCAGGAATAAAAATATCTGCTCTCATAATAGGCTCTAATATAACAGGTTTAGCGCTCTCCATCCCTTTCTTATAAGCAATGGATGCTGCAACCTTAAATGCCATTTCTGATGAATCTACAGGATGATATGATCCATCATGAAGTGTAGCTTTAATTCCTATTACAGGATAACCAGCTAATACTCCTTTCTTTAGACAATCCTTCAATCCTTTTTCAACTGCAGGTATATAATTTCTAGGGACAACTCCCCCTACAACCTTATCAACAAAATCTAAATCAAATTCGCCATCTCTTCTTGGCTCAAATTTTATTTTTACATCACCATATTGACCATGGCCACCTGATTGTTTCTTATGCTTTCCTTGGACATCAGAATTACCTTTTATAGTTTCTCTATATGGAACCTTAGGATCTTGAAGATTTAAATCTACTCCAAATTTACTCTTTAATTTGCTAGCTAATACCTCTATATGAGTTTCTCCAATGCCAGAAATTAAAGTTTCAGCATTTTCTTTATCTCTTAAAACTTTAAATGTTGGATCCTCATCTAACAACTTTGAAAGACCTTGAGAAATTTTTTCCTCATCTCCCTTACTCTTAGGCAAAACAGCCATTGTCATAACTGGCTCTGGGAAATCAAAGTTTTCATATTGAACTTTAAAATTATTTTCACAAAGAGTATCACCAGTAATAGTATATTGAAGTTTTGTAATAGCTCCAATATCCCCGGCTTGAATTTTCTTAGTTTGAATTTGATCCTTTCCTCTTAAGAAACATAAAGAACCAACTTTCTCAACCTTATCATTTTTAGAATTTATAATAATTTTATCACTAGTTAACTCTCCAGTTTGAACCTTAAACATAGATAATCTACCAACGAATGGATCTGCAATTGTTTTAAATACAAAAGCAGAAAATGGCTTATCCTTATCAACTTTAACAGCTATCTCATCACCTTCTTTATCTCTTGCAACTCTAGGCTCACTAAAATTAGGAGCTGGAAAATACCCTTTAATTGATGATAATAAGCTTTGCATCCCAACTATTGAATAAGAACTTCCACACATAACAGGAGCTATATCTCCATTTTCAAACCCAATTGAAAGCCCTCTATAAATCTCCTCAACAGTAAGTTCCCCCTCTGAAAAATACTTATCTAAAAGCTCTTCATGAGTTTCTGCAACAGCTTCCATTACATAAGTCCTATATTCTTCAACTTTATCTTTAATTTCATCAGGAATATCTATTTTCATTATATTTCCACTCTTAAATTCATATTTAAATGCTTCTTGAGTTATTAAATTTACTATTCCATTAAAATTTTTCTCTAATCCAATTGGATATTGAGTTGGTATTGCTCCATTTCCAAAAGTATTTCTAATACTCTCTAAAATTTTATCAAAATTCGAATTTTCTCTGTCTAACTTATTTATAAAAAATGCTCTTGGCAATTTTTCTTTTTCACAGCACTCCCAGGCTTTTTCAGTCCCAACTTGAATTCCAGTAACACCACATACTGTTATAATAGCAGAATCAGCAGCTTTAATTCCTTCAATTTGTTCTCCAACAAAATCAAAATATCCTGGAGTATCTAATAAATTAACCTTAATTCCATTCCACTCAAAAGGAACAACAGATAATGATAATGATATTCTTCTTCTCTTTTCTTCTTGATCATAGTCACTTGTTGTATTTCCATCTTCACAAGTTCCTAATCTATCAGTAGTGTTTGTATAATAAAGTAAAGCTTCTGTTAATGCAGTTTTACCTGAATCACTATGTCCTATAATACATACATTTCTTAAATTCTCAATCTTATACTCTTTCATAATTCTTGCCACCTTCTAATATCGTTTACATAACAATATATAAGTAGCATCCACCACCTTTCTAGAAAAAATTAGTATTATCCTTATACTTATTTGGTCTTTAAATAGTGCTTTGAACAATTTATTAAATTTATAAATATATTATTATTTAATTTTATAATTAAAGGTTAAGATAATAGTAAGACAATAACTAAACTTTACTATTTATTAGTTATTACTATACAATTAACTTAAATTTGATAAGAATCTTATATAAGTAAATATATTCTAATTACTTTAAAATTATTATTTTATTTGTAAAAGTAACTATCTTTTCATAAAAATATTACTTAAAATAAAAATTTATATAAATACACAAATTAATATTCATATATATTAAATAAAATTTTAAATTTATTTGATAATACATAAATTAATCTTTATATATTAATTTAATTATCTAAAATCAATTTATTTATAAAAACTTTCTCGTAATTTAAAATTTTAAATAAGCATATATTTTCTATATTCCACATTAATATTTAAATTCCTTTATAAAATATTAATAATTTTTTCATATTTAATTTGCTAAATATAATTGCTTAATTGTAAAATGAAATTGAACTAAATAAAAAATCCATGGTTGATTAACCTGTGTTATGATTTAATCACGAAACAAAATACAAAACACGGGGGGATAATCACCATTGACTATCAAAATCATAACACAGAGTCAAGAAAAAATAAATACTTAAATATGAAAGAGCATATGATAGTTGAAATAACATCTTAAAGATGGATTTTCTGCTTACAAAATAGCAAAAAAACTAAATAGAACTATAAATACCGTTTTAAACGAAATACGCCGTGGTACTACTAAGCAAATTAAGCAAGGTAAGGAATTTAATGTGTATTTTGCTGATACTGGAGAAGCTATTTATAAAAAGAATCGCTTAAAATCCAGTCGTAAATACAAACTATTAGAATGTAGTGATTTTATCAAATATGTGGTTGATAAAGTTAAGAATGATTACTGGTCTTTAGATGCATGTGTTAGTGAAGCTCTCCATTCATCTAGATTTAGTCCTTCTCAAATTATTTCGACAAAAACGCTGTATAATTATGTAGACCTTGGCTTATTACCTATAAAAAATATAGATTTACCAGCTAAACTTAATAGAAATACAAAGTATAATAGAGTAAGACATAATAAGAAAAGGCTTGGTACTAGCATTTCAGATCGTCCTAATTATATTGAAAACCATGAAGAATTTGGACATTGGGAAATAGACTGTGTATTAGGTGAAAAATCTAATAAGGATAAGGTTTTGCTAAGACTTGTCGAGCGTAAAACTAGGTATGCTATAATATCTGTGAAATGTCTTCCTATTCAGTAATAGCTGTTACAAAGGCTCTTGATAAGATTAAAGATTTTTTTGGAAGTAAATTTAGTGAAGTATTTAAGAGTATAATTGCTGATAATGGCTCTGAATTTGCAAATTTATCATAACTTGAACAAAAAACTGAAACTAAAACAAAAGTGTATTTCATTCATCCATATTCTTCATTTGAAAAAGGTACAAATGAGCGTCATAATGGACTGATTAGGCATTTTATCCCGAAAGGAAAACGAATTTCAGATTACTCACTTGAAACTATATCTTTCATAGAAAATTGGATGAATACTCTTCCAAGAAAGCTTCTTGATTACAAGACTCCAGAAGAGTTATTCGAAATACACTTAGATAAAATATATTTATTATAATAATTAGTTTTTAAATCATAATTAAGGACTAGTTCAATTTGATATTGCAATTTAGGAATAGAAATTAATTAAAATAATTTGATTAAAATTATTTTATTATAAGTAAAATTTTATATATTAAAGGAATATTGATTATTATATATAGTATATTATTAAATTAATATGCAAAGTTAAGATTCTATAATATTTTTATTAAGAATATTATAGAAAGTTATATTATGTACAATTATTATATTTTTGTGGTAAAGCTAGACAATATAAATTTTTTTGTTAGGAATAAAATTCTTGTTGAAAAAATTTGAAAATAGTATATTATTAATATTAGTGCTTTATTTTTTTGAACGGTTATAAGGTAAAATTAATAGTAAAATGTATATGCTAAAACTTCTAAAAAAATACTTGAAAAAACATAATATACATAGTATAATGAAGAAGTTGTAAAGCGAACAGCGATGAATCAAGAGGTTGCCGGACTTCCGGGTAATTCTTGATGAGCATGTTAGGGTCTAGAATCCAACGACAGAAGTGTGTGGACTCGTACAAAGTGTGAAACACCAGGGACAGTTTACACAATGCTTACTGTTGTGCGTTAGAAGTAAAGCGTACATGAAAAGGAGGGAAACCAAATGTCAAAACAAAAAATAAGAATAAGATTAAAAGCGTTTGAT
>NZ_JARIDH010000077.1 GCF_029267215.1 Clostridium sp.
AAACCAAAAACTATTTGAATTTTCTCTTTCTTGCAGCTTCTGATTTTTTCTTTCTCTTTACGCTTGGCTTTTCGTAGTGTTCTCTTTTTCTTACTTCTGAAAGAACTCCAGCTCTAGCGCATTGTCTTTTAAATCTTCTTAATGCTTGCTCTAATGATTCATTTTCTTTTACTCTGATTTCTGACATTCTTTATCCCTCCCTCCGCTAGCGTAAATTATTTAATGTAATTCACAGCCATGGGCTAAATAACACACGCTATATTATACAACATAGGCTTCTTTAATGTCAAGAAGATAAATCTAATTTTTAGCCTGGTGGCCACTTAAGATTTCTTCCTCCAAGAACATGGAAATGAATATGTCCTACAGTTTGACCTCCCTGTTCTCCACAATTAGTAACAACTCTGTATCCATCTTCTGATATTCCTTGTTCTTTAACTAGTTTATTAATTGTCTTGAAGATATGTGCAAAAACCTCTGCATTTTCTTCATTAACTTCATTTAAACTAGCTATATGTTTCTTAGGTATAACTAAGAAATGTACTGGAGCTTCTGGACTTATATCATGAAAAGCTAAAACTTTATCATCTTCATAAATCTTCTTGCTTGGAATTTCTCCACGAATTATTTTACAAAAAATACAATCTGACATCATTTTCACCTCCCAAAACCATTCTTATATATTATACCTCATTTAAAGAGTATAATTTCATTTTTTTAATTATAAATCTATTTCTCCAGTTGCTATTTCACCTTCAAAATCTTTAATTTTAACATTTAATATTTTACCTGAAACATTGCAATCTGCCTTAGCATTTACTTTTACATAGTTTCTAGTATACCCAGTATATAATCCTGTACCTTCTTTAACTTCCTCTTCAAATAAAACATCTAATGTTTCATCTATATATTTTCTGCCAAAAGCTTCTTCATTAATTTTATTTAATTCTATAAGCTTTTTACTTCTCTCATCTTTCTTAGTTCCATCAACTTGGTTTGGCATATTTTCAGCTCTAGTACCTTTTCTTGGACTATATTTAAATACATGAGTCTTTGTAAGTGCTATTCTTTTTAAGAATTCATACGTTTCATTAAACTCCTCATCAGTTTCTCCTGGGAATCCAACAATAACATCAGTTGTTATTGAAACATCTTTTATTTTATCTCTTAAAAGATTCACTATATCCTCATATTCTTTAGCTGAATATCTTCTATTCATTCTCTTTAAAGTAGCATCACATCCACTTTGAAGTGATAAATGGAATTGAGGACATAACTTTTTAAGATTTAATATTCTCTTAACAACATCTTCTGAGAAGAAATTAGGCTCTATTGACCCTATTCTTACTCTCTCTATACCATCAATCTTTTCTATCTCTTCTAAGATATCAACTAATGTTACTTTTTCATCTAAGTCAACACCATATGATGCTGTATGAATTCCTGATAATATTATTTCTTTGAATCCATGTTCTGCTAAACTTCTTACTTCCTCTAAAATTTTCTTAGGATCTTTTGAACAAACAGCTCCTCTTGTATAAGGAATTAAACAGTATGCACAGAATCTATTACATCCATCTTGAATTTTTAAGAATGCTCTTGTTTTATCTTTATAGTCTTCAATTTTTAAATCTTCAAAAACTTTATTTTTTAAAACTGCTCCAACTTTAACTTGTTGTTTTCCTTCATCCTTGGCTTTGTTTACATAATAAACTACATCACCTTTATTTCTTGAACCTAAAACAACATCAACGCCTTCTATTCCTGAAACTTCTTTTGGAGCAATCTGAGCATAGCATCCAACCACAGCTATTATAGCCTCTGGATTTTGTCTTCTTGCTCTTCCTACTATTTGTCTAGACTTCTTGTCTCCCATATTAGTCACACTACAAGTATTAACTACATATACGTCTGCTATTTCATTAAAGTCTACAACTTCATATCCTTCTCTAACGAATTTTTCAGTCATAGCCTCTGATTCGTATGTATTAACTCTACATCCTAGTGTAGCAAATGCAACTTTCATTAAATATTTCCTCCTAAATCACCAAGCTCATATTGAAGAAGAGAAAGGCATGTAAATCCTGCAGTCTCCGTTCTTAAAATTCTTGGTCCTAAAGTCACAATATGAGCTCCTTTTTCTTTTAGGGCTTCTATTTCACTTTCTTCAAATCCACCTTCTGGTCCAACCATTATTCCTATATTTTTTATAATTCTCTTATTCTCTATAGAATTAACCATAGCTCTAACTCCGTATCCAGTAGCATTTTCATAAGGAATAACCATAAGATCTAATTCATCTATTTTATTTAAAATATCTTCAAAACTCATAGGCTCTAAAACTTTAGGTATTATAGTTCTCTTACTTTGCTTACAAGCTTCTAAAGCTATTTTATTTAATCTGTCTAATTTTTTGAATTCACCTTTTAACTTAACATCTACTCTGTCAGTTATTGTTGGAATTATCTCACAAACACCAAGTTCTACACATTTTTGAACAATTAAATCCATTTTTGCAGCCTTTGGCATTCCTTGAAATAATGTTATATGTAAATTACTTTCATTATTTACATCAAGTTTCTCTAAGATTTTGATAGAAACCTCTTGTTTATTAACCTCTTCTACCTCTCCTAAAAACTCTTCACTTTGAAGATTATTTACAACAACCTTTTCACCAGGTTTTACCCTCAAAACCTTATATATATGTTTTACATCTTCCCCTGTTATTACAGCATGACTATCTGAAAACATGTGATTTGGTGTAAAAAACTTATGCATAACTTCATACTCCCTTACTAAATTATTTTAACTTAGCAACTATACAGTTCCATTCTCCATCTTTGTTAGCTTCAATAACTTCAAAGCCTTCTTTTTCTAATTTGTCTATAACCATTTGTCTTCTCTCATGTATTATACCTGAAGTTATGAATAAACCATCTTTATTTAAAGCTTTCTTAACATCATCAACTAATATGCAGATTACTTCAGCTATTATGTTAGCAACAACTATATCAGCTTTTCCATCTACAACATCTAAAAGATTTCCGTATAATACTTCTATATTATCAACATTATTAAATGATATATTTTCTTTTGCTGAATCTACAGCTACTGGGTCTAAATCAACACCTATAACATGCTTAGCACCTAATTTTGAGGCAACTAAAGCTAATATTCCTGAACCTGTTCCAATATCAAATACAGTAGTATCCTCTTTAACATATTTATCTAAAGCTTCTACACACATTCTTGTAGTTTCATGATCTCCAGTACCAAAAGCCATACCTGGGTCTAATTCAACTACCATTTCTAAATCCTTCGCTTCATACTCTTCCCATATTGGTTTTATAACTATTTTTTCTCCAATTTTTATTGGCTTATAGTATTTTTTCCAGTTGTTAGCCCAGTCTTCTTCAAACATTTTCTCAGCTTCAACTTTTCCTTCTCCAACATCTAATCCTGATTCTTTAAGCTCTGAAACCTTCTCCTTAACATAAGAAACTATTTCATCTATATTATCTTCCTCTGTGAAATATCCTTTAACAACAGCAAATTTTCCCTTATGTTCTAATATATTTATATCTGCAAAATCCCAAGTTAAAGGGCCTTGTTCTCTTCCTAATATATCATTTGGATCCTCTATAGCAACCCCTTTACAGTCTAATCCGTAGAATATTCCTGATATAGGTTCTAACGCCTCACTCTTAGTTATAACTCTAACTTCAATCCAAGTTCCTTCCATTTATATATCAATCCTTTCTTCTTTGCTACTTTGACTAATAATTTATTTTACACTTTAGTGTAGTATCTGTCTAGTTTATACCAATATAATACTCCTTAAAAGTTAAAATCTTTTTTAACCATTTTTATTTATATGTAGAGAGATAAGATTTTCTCTTAATAAGAGATTCTTATTTTAATTATTTAAAATAATCATAATCAAATAAAAGCCAACAAAGATCATAACTAAAATGCTACAAATAGCCACAAAAAATTTTATTCGACCTTCATCTTTAAATATCTTTTTTAGAATTAAATATATTCCTAATCCTAAAATTCCCCCAATAGTATTAGTAATTATATCAGTCACATCACTTGCTCCTAAATAAAAAACATACTGGCTAACTTCAAAAAATAATGATATTAAAGCAAATATCACTATATTTTTATAAATACTACTTATTCTAAAGAGCATAGGAATATATATTCCAAATGGAATAAACAGAATTACATTTCCTATAATATCAAATTTATTATAATTTCCATTTAAAATATCATTAAAAGGAATAAAGTTAACCCCTCTAAAAAATATTTCCCTACTACTACTAAAAACATTCAAAGGAGCAACATACTTAAATAAAATGGTCCATAATAAAAATAAACCATAGAAAATAAAACTTATAAAAAACAACCCATTAACAATTCTCTTCCACAAAAAATCCACCCTCTTATTAAAACTAATTAATACTATAAATCTAATATAACATAACTTCTAATAAAAAAGTTATATCAAAACTTTTAGATAAAACTTATAAATATTAATTCTTGAAATATATTTATAAGTTTTATTTTTAGCTTGATATAACTCATTAATTCTAACTATTTAATATCGCTCACTAATAATCTCTATTACTTCCTCTTTAGTTAATTTTATGGCTTTCATACTTTCTATAAATCCATCTAAAGCATCATCTACAAGTTCTTTTCTTATGTTACTTAATATTTTTTCTTCCTGTGTTATTGTACTTGGCTTATTTCTTACTGTTTCTATAAGCCCCATATTCTCCATATCCCTATAAGCCCTCTGAACTGTATTTGGATTTACTTTTAGCATCTCTGCAAGCTCCCTTCTTGATGGTATGTGATCACCAGGTTTTAAATTTCCTATAACTAAAGATTGTTTTATATGTCTTATTATTTGGAGATAAATTGGTTCCCTATCATTTACTTCAAAAAACATTTTAATTACCTCCTATAATCTTAATATCTTTTAAATCTCCACCTGTATATTTTCCAATATAAACTGGATTTTTACTATTTATATCAACTACAACTAAATATCCTTCATAATAAAAATTATCTTTTTTATTAAAATCAACTAAATTTAAATAAGCTTTTCCATCATGAATAAAGATGCTTTCTATATCATCAAACTTAATTCCATATCTTTCAACCCTTTCTTTCTCTATAATATTTTTATAAAATTTATATTTCTTTGTATCTATATTAAATGTTAATAAGGATTGATTTTCTCCCTTAATACTTTGTATTTTAATATATATTTTCCCAGCTTTAAAATAACTACTTCCCCTATAATTAGACTCTTTCATTTCTTTAATTTCTTTTAAAACATCTTCATTAACCTTATATAAATTTACACTCTTAGAATTTAAATCCACCTCTAAAATACCTCTTAGTGGAAGGTCATCTATTCCATTATCTTCATTCATCAAAAAGTAAACTTTATCCCCACAAATATATGAAATACCTCTAAAAAAATCTGCTCTGATATCTTTATTTTTTTCATCTAATTTCATAATCTTTGAAATACTAAAACTTCTAGATTCAACATCAATCTCACCAATAAAAGGAGGTTGCAACTCATAATTACTTAAAAATAAAATATTTATTTTCCCGTCTTTATAGGCTATTCCGTTAATTCTATAGTTTTCTGTTATTTTTAAATTAACATTAACATTGAACTTATCATAAGTATTATCTTTTTTATTTTTAATTCTAACTTCAAAATGAGGTTTTAATTCATATAATCTATTTGATACATCCACCATTACATATTTATCTTCAAAAAAAGTTTCTTTCGTTGGAAATAAACCTCTAAAAAATTTCTTATCAAAGGTTGCATTTTCTCCAAAATCTTTTCCTAAAATATCATCATTAAATGTCGTTTTATCTTCTACTCCATCTTTGTTTATATAAACATTCTCTCTTCTTATACCTTTTACTCTTTCTAAATCAAATTGAACATTTTGAAGTTCGCTTCTATTTCCATATAAATCTGTAAATTTAATATTTCCCTCTCTAGCTTTTATTATAACACTAGACCATGCTCCTATAAAAACTACAAATATTAAGCTTAATATAAGTGGCATTTTCTTTTTCAATTTACTCCCCCCTTTTAAACATGAACTTTATTTTTTAATAAATAAGTAGAACCAAACCATCCAAGTAATATATAAACAATGCTTGTTCCTATCATCCAGAAAAATCTTTCTGACTCATATAATCTTAAAATTGAAGGTAATATAACATATATAAATATTAAAGATCCTCCAATTAAAACACCTAAAAATCCTCCTAGTATTCCAAAACTTCTTTCTAAAAGAGAAAATAAAAAAACTACTAATATTAATGCAAATATACTTAAAAGCCCTAAAATTCCATATAAGTAATCACTAGGTAGAATATGTCTAAAGATATATTCAGTTTCTATTATAAATTCTCTTAAACTTTCTTTTAAAACACCCTCCTCAGGAAACACTGCATGAAAAATAAATTTATTTACTAAAGTTCCAATCAAGCTGAAAAATACTAATGAAACATAGAAGAATATTGCAGCTAAGAATTTATATAAAACAATAAATTTTTCTGATATAGGTAAATTTAAAAGTGTATATGCACTTTTATTTTCACCTAAGAATTCTCCAAACCATAAGTAGCAACAGTATAAACAAATACACATTAGAAAAGCTAAATTTATAAGCCTTTGTATCCCTAAATTATTAACATAAAACTCAATAAATTCAACAAACATTCCATCTTTACTATTTTCAACAAGCTTATTTAAATATCCATCATTTATATATTTATTAACTTCATAAGTAAACCAAATTATATTTATACCCATTAACAAAATAGATGTTCCTAAGGTTATTTTAAAATCTCTTATTATCTGAGAATTTAAAAGATAGAAAAATTTTTTCACACTACTTTTTTCCATCTTTATGCACCTCCCTTATTTTATCTACCAAAGACAACCCTTGAGCCTTAACATCTTCTACATAAAATTCATTTTTAATTTTTCCATCACTTAGAAATACTACCTTATCAACCACATTTTCAACTTCCTTTATCTCATGGGTAGTTAATAATATTCCCGTATTTTCATCCATATAAGAAATTAAAGATGCAATAAATTTTTCCCTTGTAAATACATCTATTCCTGAGAAAGGCTCATCTAATAGTAGGTAATCTGGATTTCTTGCAAAACCTAGAATAAGTTTAACCCTTGCTAAATTTCCCTTTGAAAGATTATTAATTCTCTCATTTTCATTTAGCTTAAAGTTCTTAAGCATTTCATAAGCCTTATTCATATCCCATCTTTCATACATTTCATTCATATATTCAAAAGAATCCTTTATACTCATACCCCCATATGTGTTTATTACATCTGGCACAAAAGCTATTTTTTCATAAGTTTTATAACTTCTCTTATCTCCATCAAAGAGAACTTCCCCTTGATTTTCTTTAACAAGTCCCATTATTATCTTTAAAATTGTTGATTTTCCAACTCCATTTATTCCAAGAAGAGCAGTTATTTCCCCTTTTTTAGCCTTAAATGATACATCATTTAGAACCTGTTTTCTTCTAAATTTCTTTTTTAAACCCATAACCTCAAGCATATTATCACCTCATTTTAGATTATTCTTTATTATGAAATCCACCATTCATTCTTACATTTTTAATTTCACCTAAATAAATAAGCTTATTACTTTTTAAATCTACAACTCCAATTGAAACCCTATTACTTTCTCCTACATAAACTGAAAAATATAATTTGCCATTTAAAATCTTTAAATTCATTGGCTGAGATATATTTTTAATATACTTATCCACTTCTTTTATGTTTAGACAATCTTTATAAAAATCTACTTTTCCACCCTTAAGATTTAAAGTAGCTATAGAATAAACCTTAGGCATATTATCCATTTCATATTTATGATTCATTCTTATCTTTTCATCTTCAGGTATATTACTCCAATCTATTGAATCTGATATTTTTATATAAGCTACACCATCACTTATATCTAAGGAATAAAAATATTTACCTTTTAAATCTATATTATTTTCCTCTAATATTTTTCTAATATCATACTCCTTAAAAGTGTTATCCTTTAAATTAATCTTATATATATTTAAATTTTTCATTTCATCAACAGCTTTACTTTCATCATAATCGCTTGTTATTTTTGAAATATAGTAATCCTCTCCCTCTCTACAATTAAACTCAATTTTTTGAGAATAAGAGCCCACATTAGCTACATTTTTTAATGTATTTGTTTCAAAATTATATTCTTTTATAATTATCAAATTTGAAAACTCGTTTTCTCTTTCTTCTGTTATAAATTTAATCTTATTATTCTCCCCAAAAACCCCTAAAATTCTTGGAGCTTCATCTAATTTAATTGAAGTTTTTTTAACTTCTTCACTTTTTTTATCTTTAAGAATTAAATCAACCCGTTTCTTTCCATACTCAGAATTTATAACAGCCATATAGTCTTTGCTATCATAAAAATTTGCCCCATCAACATATGCCCCTCTTAAAACATCTCTATTTTTATAAATTACTTTATTTTCACCCTCTCCAACAAAGTTTATTTTAGAATTTATTGAATCCTTTCCCACTTTATACTGACTCTCAAAAAAAGCTCCTAAGTTTTTCTTTACAGAAAAATCAACATCTCCCAATTTACTTCTATCCCCATATAAATTTTTAATTTCTATATTTTTAAAATTATTAACCATGTTCACCCCCATAAGTAAGGCAAGTATAACTAAAGCTCCTATAAAAATTATATTTGAAAATTTTTTACTCATATTCCTTACCTCCACTTTAAACACTAACCTTTTTATTTATTAAGTAATTATTCATTACAAAGGTAATCCCAATAAAAATTAAAATTCCAACTGTATACAATAAAAGAAATTCCACTGAAAAAAAATGCATTTTAAATATAGGAATGTAGAAAAATATTAAAACTGCAGATATTCCATATAAAATCCAATAAAAAACCCCTTTTAAGCCAAAACTTTGTTTTAATAAGACAGCTAACCCTCCAACTAAAGAAGCTGTAAATATCATAAAAATTGTGATTATTACAGTAGAAAATTCAATTGAAACAAATCCATTATTATTAATTTTAAAAAGTCCCTCAATTAAATAATTAAATCCAATATCATAAACACTTCTAACCTTAATCCTCAATATAAACCATTTAATAATTATTGATAAAAATTGTCCTAACCAAAACATCCCGTAAAAAAGCATTACCACTAAGCTTTTACTTAAAATAATTTTCCATCTCTTAATTGGTAGACTCAAAGTTCTGTAGCTTGTTTTATGTTCAAAAGAAAATTCTCTAGCCCAAATAAAAATAGAAAAAATAACCACTAACAATCCTTCTAAAAAGAAAATATACATAGCACCTTCATTTATTCCTAATGTTTGTATTGCCATTCCATTTATAACTTGATCCAAATATTCATTACTTCTATGCATATAAATAAACCTTAAAATTCTCTCATAATAGAGTAATACTGTTAAAATTACTGTAACTAAAACATTAATCATTATAATAGTAAAATTTCTATTAGCTTCATATTGAAGCAAAGAAAGAAATTTATTTTTCTTACTCATCTAAAAACACCTCTCTCATCTTATCAATTAATGAAACACCCTCTTCACACTTCATATCCTCAATATAGAAATCAGATTTTATTTCTCCTTCATTAAGAAGTAAAACCCTGTCTGCCACCCCATCTATCTCTAAAATTTCATGAGTAGTTAAAAGTATTCCCCTCTCCTCATCAATGTAATTTATTAATGACTTCAAAATATCTTCCCTTGTAAAAATATCAATTCCTGAGAAAGGTTCATCCATAAGAATATACTCAGCATTCTGTGCAAACCCTAAAATAATTTTTACCTTTGCCAAACTTCCCTTTGACAACTTATCTAACTTATCTTCTTTATTCAGCTCAAAATTTTCAAGCATTTCATAAGCTTTATTACTATCCCACTTATCATAAAAAGATTCCATATACTCAAAACTCTCTTTAACTTTCATTCCTCTAAAAGTATTTTTAATGTCAGGAACAAAAGCTAATTTATCTAAATTTTTATAAGTCAACTCTTCTCCATCTATTAAAACTTTCCCCCTATCTTGTTTAATAAGTCCCATAATAATTTTTAAAGTAGTTGATTTACCAACTCCGTTTATTCCCAACAAAGCAGTAATTTCTCCTTTATTTAATTTGAAAGAAACTCCATTTAAGACTTTTTTTCTTCTAAAACTCTTGCTGATCTCACTGACTTCTATCATATTTTCACCCCTAAACTTAATTAACCAAATTTTGATGTACTCATGTATTATATTATTAATACACTAACCCTATGTGTATTATAGCATTAGTACATCTTCTTGTAAATATTTAACTTAATATTTTTTTCCATAAATTCAAATAAAAATATATAATTTTAAACATTTTCTTAAAAGCCAAGCATAAAAAAACATACATAGTTGCTATTATTAAATTTATTGCTAAAATCTTACATAAGAAAAGCATAAAAAAACATCCCAGTTTAAAAACTAGGATGTTTAAAAATCACTTTATTTTTTCTTTTTTAATTTTGAAAAGAAACCTTCTTCTTTTTCTTCCACTTCATCAACTAACTCTCCAGAAGCTCTCATAAAGGCTTTTAATGCTTCCTCTTGTTCTTTATTTAAGTGTTTTGGAACCTCTACTACCATATGAACGTATTGATTTCCTCTTCCACCACCATTAACATGAGGAACACCTTTTCCTTTTAATCTAAACTTAGTTCCTGGTTGAGTACCAGCTGGAACTTTATATTTAACATTTCCATCTACTGTTGGTACAGTTATCTCAGCACCTAAAGCCGCCTTAGCCATACTTATTTTATAATCATAGTAAATATCTGATCCTTCTCTTCTAAATATTTTAGATGGAGCAACATTTACTCTTATATATAAATCTCCTGCAGGACCATTATTAGCCCCATGTTCTCCTTGTCCTCTTAAAGGAATTATATTACCAGTGTCTACCCCTGCTGGTATCTTAACTGTTATTTTTCTATTCTTTCTAACAGTTCCTTTTCCTTTACAATCTGGACATGGATCATCTATTATCTTACCTGCTCCATGACATTGATCACAAGTAGCAGTTGAAACAAAGCTTCCAAGTGGAGTTTGTCTTTGAACTCTGATTTGTCCTGAACCATTACACTTAGTACAAGTCTTAGGAGTTGTACCAGCTTTAGCACCACTTCCATGACATGTTTCACAAGTTTCAGTTCTTGTTACAGATATTTCTTTTTCACAACCAAATACAGCTTCTTCAAAAGTTATATTTAATCTGTATTCTAAGTCAGCACCTCTTTGTGGAGCATTTCTTCTTCTTGAAGAACCACCTCCACCAAATCCGCCACCAAAAAATGATTCAAATATATCTCCAAATCCACCCATTTCTGAGAAGTCGAATCCACCAGCATCAAATCCTCCGCCACCAAATCCTGCACTTCCATCAAAGGCCGCATGACCAAATTGATCATATTTAGCTTTTTTATCTGGATCTTTTAATACATCATAAGCTTCATTTACTTCTTTAAACTTTTCTTCTGCTTCTTTATCATCAGGATTTCTATCTGGATGATATTTCATAGCCATTTTTCTAAAAGCTCTTTTTATCTCATCATCTGAAGCACCCTTTTGAAGACCAAGTACTTCATAATAATCTCTCTTAGCCACAGTTTTCACCACCTACTATAAGTTTACTTATAAAAAGGGAAGACTGTTGAGCCTTCCCTCTTCTAATTCTTTTATATTATATCAAAGCTTTAAGTCTTGTGATAGTTTTAATTCTTATTTATCGTCTTGAACTTCGAAGTCTGCATCTACTACATTATCATCATTATTTGTTGAAGCTCCAGCATTTGTACCACCCATGTTGTTTGGATCAAATCCTTGTCCTTGAGCTCCTCCATTTTGTTGATATAATTTTTCTGATACTTTATAGAATGCTTGAGTTAAATCTTCCATAGCTTTTTTGATAGCTTCTATGTCGTCACCATCTTTAACTTTTTTAACTTCTTCGATTTTAGCTTCTATTTCTGATTTTTCTTCAGCTGAAACTTTATCTCCAAGTTCATTTAAAGTTTTTTCAGTTTGGTAAACTGTTTGCTCAGCAGTATTTTTAACTTCTATTGATTCTTTTCTTTTCTTATCTTCTTCAGCGAATTGCTCAGCTTCTTTTACAGCTTTATCTATTTCAGCATCACTTAAATTAGTTGAAGCAGTGATTGTGATATTAGCTTCTTTTCCAGTTGCTTTATCAGTAGCTGAAACTTTAACTATACCATTAGCATCTATATCAAAAGTAACTTCGATTTGAGGGATTCCTCTTGGTGCTGGAGCTATTCCTGATAAGTTAAATCTTCCTAAACTCTTATTATCAGCAGCCATTTGTCTTTCACCTTGTACTACGTGAATTTCAACTGAAGTTTGGTTATCAGCAGCTGTTGAGAATATTTGACTCTTCTTAGTTGGGATTGTTGAGTTTCTTTCGATTAATGGAGTAGCAACTCCTCCTAAAGTCTCAATTCCTAATGTTAATGGTGTAACATCTAATAATAATACGTCTTTAACATCCCCTGTTAATACACCAGCTTGGATAGCAGCACCCATTGCTACGCACTCATCTGGGTTAACTCCTTTTGAAGGTTCTTTTCCAGTGAAGTTTTTAACAGCCTCTTGAACTGCAGGTATTCTAGTTGATCCACCAACTAAGATTATTTTATCTATGTCATTTAATGATACATTTCCTGAGCTTAAAGCACCTTTCATTATATCTATTGTTCTTTCAACTAAATCATGAGTTAATTCATTGAATTTAGCTCTTGTTAATGTCATATCTATATGTTTTGGACCAGTTGCATCAGCAGTGATGAATGGTAAGTTTATTATTGTTTGAGTTGATGATGATAACTCAATTTTAGCTTTTTCAGCAGCTTCTTTTAATCTTTGAAGTGCCATCTTATCTTGTCTTAAATCAACACCATATTGTGATTTAAAATCTTCAGCTATATAATCCATGATTCTTTGGTCAAAGTCATCTCCACCTAATCTAGCATCTCCATTTGTAGATATAACTTCAAATACTCCATCACCTAAATCTAAGATTGATACGTCGAAAGTACCACCACCTAGGTCATATACTAATATTTTATGAGCATCATCCATTTTATCTAATCCATAAGCTAATGATGCAGCTGTTGGTTCGTTTATGATTCTCTTAACATCTAAACCAGCTATTCTACCAGCATCTTTAGTCGCTTGTCTTTCAGCATCATTGAAGTATGCTGGAACTGTGATAACAGCCTCTGTTACTTTTTCTCCTAAGTAAGCTTCAGCATCTGCTTTTAATTTTTGAAGTATCATTGCTGATATTTCTTGTGGTGTATAATCTTTTCCATCTATATTAACTTTGTAGTCAGTTCCCATATGTCTTTTTATTGACATTATTGTTTTGTCTGGGTTTGTAATTGCTTGTCTTTTAGCAACCTGTCCTACTAATCTTTCTCCATTTGCTTGGAATGAAACTACTGATGGAGTTGTTCTAGCACCCTCTGAATTTGTGATAACTACTGGTTCTCCACCTTCCATAACTGATACACATGAATTTGTTGTTCCTAAATCTATACCGATTATTTTACTCATTGTTAATTCCTCCTCTAACAATTTTCTTCTATATTTAAATTTGTTAAATGCTAATTATTTTGTTACAGTTACCATTGAATGTCTGATAACTTTTTCTCCTCTTTTATATCCCTTTTGGAATACTTGATCTATTTGATTTGATTCTGAACCTTCTTTTTCAACAACCATCATTGCTTGGTGTAATTCTGGATCAAAAGCTCCATCTGAACTTATTTCTTCAACTTGAAGTTTTTCTAAAGCATCTTCAAATTGTCTTACAGTCATTTCTACACCTTTTTTAAGATCTTCTACTGAACCATCTACAGCTAAAGCTCTTTCAAGATTATCTAATACTGGAAGCATTTTTATTAAAACATCTTCACAAGCATCAGTGTAAATTCTTTCTTTTTCTTTATCTGTTCTTTTTCTGTAGTTTTCATATTCTGCAGAAATTCTTAATAATCTATCTTTTAAGGCCTCTAATTCATTTTCTAATTTCTTAGTTTTACTCTTGAACATATTATTTTCTTCCTTTAAAGCCTTTAATTCTTCAAAATCAATAACATTTTCAGTAGACTTTTCTGCTTCCTCTGCTATTTCATCTTCTTTTTCATCATCTTTGATTGCTTCTGAAACTACCTCTGCCTCATCTTCAAACGTAGGATTTTCTTTTTCAAAGTCTTTTTTGATATCTTCTTTTAACTTTTCGTCAAAATCTTTGTTATCATCCATGAACATCTACACCTCTTCTCTTTTATACTTTATTTATTCCTTAAAGTTTCATTTAATTCTTTCATAACCTCAGTCATGATTGATAATACTTTAGAATAATTTATTCTTCTAGGACCTATTAAAGCAATTGTACCTAGTGCCTTATCCCCTACATGGTAACCAGCTGAAATTATTGAACATTCCTTAGCCTCTGGCATAATTATTTCATCACCTATTTTAATAGTCACATCATCCTCACTATCTTCTATAAGTTCAGAAACACATTTTTTATCATGTAAAAGTTCTAAAATCTCTTTAGCTTTAGAAATATTATTATATTCAGGATAGTTAAATATATTAACTGCTCCCTCTAAGAAAACCTCTGTGCTTACATCATCTTTTAAACTTTCATAAAGTGCTGAAAGTACAGCAGATATAATTTCTTCATATCCCTCTAAAGCTTTATTAAGATTACTTATAACTTCTAGATTTATTTGCTTAATAGTAAGGTTTTTAAGCCTTTCAGTTATTATCTTACTAATTTTAATAAGTTCTTCAGACAAAGGAACTTCTTTTACCTTTATAACTGTATTTTTTATAACTCCATTATCTGTAACAAGTACACATAAAATTCCTTCATCATCAACTTTTAAAAGTTGAATAGATTTTACAAAACTTTTATGCAATGATGGAGCTTTTACTATACATGTCATCTGTGTAAGTTCCGATAGAAGAGAACTAGTATGTTTTATTATTTTATCTACTTCGTACAGAGTCCCATTTATTATTGAGTTCCTTATAAGCAATTCCTCTTCAGAAGATAATCTTTCAAATTCAACCATTCTATCAACATATAATCTATATCCTCTGCTTGATGGAATTCTTCCTGACGAAGTATGAGGTTGTTCTAAAAATCCCATATCCTCTAAGTCAGCCATCTCATTTCTAATAGTAGCTGAACTTACTCCAAGATTATACTTCTTAGCGATAGTTCTTGAACCAACTGGCTCTCCAGTAGATATATAGTCTTGAATTATAGCTCTTAAAATTTGAAGCTTTCTATCATCTATCACTAATCTCACCTCTTTATTAGCACTCACTAACAACGAGTGCTAACTAGTACACTATTAATATATTATTTATAAAGTTTTTTGTCAATTCCAAATTTTATCATTTTTATTCAAAAGAAATGATTTAAGCTATTTTATTCTTTATTTCCTCTTATTTTCTTTATAATTCTCATTTTTACATACAAATTTATTTTTCACATTTTATATTACATTTTTTATTTTAACCAATATAACTTATACATATTAGTCATAAATTTAATAATTTTATTTACGTTTTTTTAACTGCTAATCACTCTATGCCAAATATTATTCCATAAGTTTAATAATGTTATTTAAGCTTTTAAATTCCTTTTTCTTAAGCATCCATTTTATCAAATTCTCCAGATAAATTTTAAATGACATAATAATATAAAAAACTTATGCCAATTTAGCATTATTATTTCGCCAATCTGAATTTTAAATAACATAATAATATAAGAAACTACCCTAATTATAATTTTAGGTAGTTTTTTATGATTTATTATTATGTTATAAGATAACGTATATTAAGTTACGACTTAACTGTTTTTTTGTATGAACCACATTTATCCTTATAGGATAACATATTTTAGATTAAGACTCTGTTTTAAACTAGTGCTTGATTTTAGATAGAAACTAAATTAAAGAAGAAGATCCGCCATTATTATATTTGAAACTTCTATTCCCTTTTCAGTCAAATATACTCTGCCATTTTTTCTAATTAATAAATTTTGTTTTTCATACTTATTAAATATTTCCCCATATACCTTATCAATGTTTATATCAAATCTCTCTTCAAAATCTTTCTCACTTATTCCACTTATTTTTCTAAGCCCCATAAACATGAATTCTTCCATATTATCATTTTTCGTGTTATTTAAGGTTTCTTCTATGGCCATTCCACTTTCATTCATATTATTTATATACTCTTTTACATTGCTAAAGTTTTTAATTCTAACTCCATCAATATATGAAGCTGCTGCTGACCCTAATCCAATCCAATTATCCATATTCCAGTAAGCTAAATTATGCCTACACTCTAACCCCTCTTTAGAATAATTAGAAATTTCATATTGTTTAAAACCAGCTTCCTCCAAGATATTTTTAGCTAAATGATACATTTTTCTTTCCTCTTCCTCACTTGGAAGATTTAATTTATCATCTTCATATAATCTATAAAAGGCAGTTCCTTCTTCTATTATTAAACTATATGCTGATATATGACTTGGATTTAATGAAATTATTTCTTTCAAAGTTTCCTCAAAATCACTAACCTTTTGATTAGGAAGTCCAAACATTAAATCCACGTTTATATTATTAAATCCATTTTTCTTAGCTAAAAGAAAATTTTCTTTAAAAGTATCATAATCATGAATTCTTCCTAAGGTTTTTAAAAGACTATTCTGCTTAGCTTGAAGTCCCATACTTATTCTATTAACTCCATTTTCTTTCATTACTCTTAATTTATCCTCTGTTAAATTTCCAGGGTTACACTCCATAGAAAATTCTACATTTTCAGATATATTAAGGGTACTTATTTCTCTTAAAATAATTTCTAACTCATTAGCTTCTAAAACACTGGGTGTTCCTCCCCCCATGAAAATAGTATCTATTTCATACTCCTTATATTTTTCTTTAAAACCTCTAATTTCTTTGCATAAAGCTTCTATATAATCTCCTCTTAAATCATCTATTCTTGCAAAAGAAGGGAAATCACAGTAAAAACACTTCTGTGCACAAAATGGTATATGTATATATAAAGATATTTTTTTCATATCTAATCCTCCTATGTTCAAACTAAATTTTGTTTACACATCTAAACTAATCTTTGTTTAATAGTACACTAAAAAAACAAATCCTTAAACCTATTAAACTTTATTTTTAATAGAATTACCTTTTAAATCTCTACTAATTTTAAATATATATAACACTATATTTTTAAGCTTTAATATTTTATTTAGCTCTGTTTTAAACTAGTGTTTATTTTAAATAGAACTTTTGAACCATCTTAATAAACATTTTAGAGTTTCATTGAATATGGAATAATTAAAATAATACAATTAAAAAATATAAAGTCATAGGCTAAATTCACCCATGACTTTATACTTTTAGATTTCTCTTAAATCTATGTTTATAACATTATGAACTATATTATGTCTTTGAACTTCTGTAATTGAAGTTTTTATAATCTCGTTCTCTAAATTTATATCAATTTCACAATACTCCCCATTTTTAGCTAAGAATTTATCTACCTCTGATATTTTTATACTAATAGCAATATTTTCTCCATTTTTTCTATTTATCATGCCTGTTGCATAGCCTGCATTTCTAAATTTTCTACATTTAATTTTAACATCTCTAAGATTTGCACTTAACATATACTAAACTCCCCTTCTCAACATAAGTTTTCTTATTTACTTTAAATATATTGAGCAAGGTTTCATTTAATGACTAAAAAATATTTATTTTAGAAAATTTTAATACCATGCTAATTTAAAATAGTTTAATTATATATTTATTAACATAGATGTATGTAAATAGCTCTTTAAGATGCTAATTTTAAACAATTCAATTATATACGCTAAATTTATTTGAATCACAAAGATAATTTTGATATATAAAAAAAGTACATCAAAACACTCTTAATAAAACTCATACCATTTTAGAAGTTTTATTATATATTTTGATGCACATTTTATATTTTAAGAAGTTAATTAGTCAACTTTTAATACTGACATGAATGCTTCTTGAGGAACTTCAACTGTTCCTAATTGTCTCATCCTCTTCTTACCTTCTTTTTGTTTTTCTAGAAGTTTTTTCTTTCTTGATATATCTCCACCATAACACTTAGCTAATACGTCTTTTCTCATAGCCTTAACAGTCTCTCTAGCTATAATTTTTGAACCTACAGCAGCTTGTATTGGAATCTCAAACATATGTCTTGGAATAATTTCTTTAAGTTTTTCAGCTATTCCTCTACCTCTTTGATAAGCTTTAACCTCTGGAACTATCATAGATAAAGCATCTACATTGTCTCCATTTAATAAGATATCTAACTTAACAAGATTTGATTTCTCATATCCTTTTAGTTCGTAATCTAATGAAGCATATCCTCTTGTTTTAGATTTCAATGTATCGAAGAAATCATAAACAATTTCATTTAGTGGAATATCATAATGAATAACAACTCTTGTTTCCTCTAAATATTGCATATCTATGAATCTACCTCTTCTATCTTGGCACAATTCCATTACAGCCCCTGTGTAATCAGTTGGTGTAATAATAGACGCCTTAACAACAGGTTCTTCCATATAATCAACTTCTGTCATAGGAGGAAGATTTGTTGGGTTTGTTAAATCAAATGATTCTCCATTTGTTTTAGTAACCTTATATATAACTGATGGTGCAGTTGTGATTATATCTAAGTTAAATTCTCTTTCAACTCTCTCTTGAATTATTTCCATATGTAATAATCCTAAGAATCCACATCTAAATCCAAAGCCTAAAGCTACAGAAGTTTCTGGTTCAAATGATAATGCAGCATCATTTATTTGAAGTTTTTCTAAAGCCTCTTTTAATTCTTCATATTTTGCTCCATCAACTGGATATATACCTGAGTAAACCATTGGTATAGCTGGCTTATATCCTGGTAATGCTTCCTCCGTTGGTCTAGCTGCCTCTGTTACAGTATCTCCAACTCTGGCATCTCTTACGTTTTTAATTGAAGCTGTTATATATCCAACTTCCCCCGCACTTAATCCTTCTTTTAAAGGCATTAATGCTGGTGTAAACACTCCTGTTTCAACTATTTCGTAAATTTTTCCTGTTGACATTAATTTTATCTTTGTACCAGGCTTAACCTTTCCATCCATAACTCTAATATGACATACAACACCCTTGTAACTATCATAGTATGAATCAAATATTAAGGCTTTAAGTGGAGCATTTTCATCTCCTGATGGTGCTGGAACCTTTTCAACTATTTCTTCTAAAACATCTTCTATATTTAATCCAGTCTTAGCTGATACTAGAGGTGCGTTTTCTGCCTCTATTCCAATAACATCCTCTATTTCCTGTTTTATTTCATCTGGTCTTGCACTTGCTAAGTCAACTTTATTTATAACTGGTACTATTTCTAAATCATTATCTAATGCTAAATAACAGTTAGCTAAAGTCTGTGCTTGTATTCCTTGAGTAGCATCTACAACAAGTATAGCCCCTTCACAAGCTGCTAAACTTCTTGAAACCTCATATGTAAAGTCTACGTGACCTGGAGTATCTATAAGATTTAATATATATTCTTCTCCGTTCTCTCTCTTATAGATAAGTCTAGCTGCCTGAGACTTTATTGTGATTCCTCTTTCTTTTTCTAACTCCATAGTATCTAATACTTGCTGTTCCATTTCTCTCTGAGTTAATGTTCCAGTTTTCTCTAAAAGTCTATCTGCTAATGTTGATTTACCGTGATCTATGTGTGCTACGATTGAAAAGTTTCTTATATATTTCTTTTTATCCATATCTAAATCTGCTCTCCAAACTTGTTTAAGGTTTTTGAACAGTTTTCACCCCCACATTGTAAAATAAGTCAAGTTACATTATATCATAATATGCCACAAAACTGTCAATATACTTGCTTTACATTATTATATTATTTCAAAGTAATTTATTTATATTATTTATAAGTAAGTTCATTAAATTAAAACTTCCTATTAATAAGTTGCCAACTATACCTTTCTTTAAATCAAACTTATGTTCATTAATAACTAAATAAAATTCATCTTTATTTTCATATATTTTCACCGGACTGTTATCCTCACTAAATATAGTTAAATCCATCCCTGTCTTTTCTTTTATTCTCTCATAATCTATATGTTCACTTTTCTCTATTTCTTGATTATTAAAGGCCTCTGTATTTTCTAGATTAACACCAACTATTCCCCATGATACTATGAAATAAAATATGATTAATGGTATTATTAATGTCTTAAATTTTCTCAAAAGAAAACACCCCCATAGAATTAATATCTATAAGGATGTTCAAAAAACTATGTTTTTATTCATTTTTTCTATTTATTTCTTCTGCTATAAGTCTTGCTATATATTTTGCACTGGCTTGAGCTTCAGCTGAGGTATTAACTTCAGCACCAACTTCAATTAGCATTGATCTTTTACTAAAATCTTGATTAAATGCATTTTGTCCCCTATTATACTTAAAAGTTTCTTGTCTTCTTAATATTTCTGGGAAAAGTTCATTAGCTTTATTTATAAAATTATAGGCTAATGCCTCTGAATCATTAAAATATCTATTGTTTTTAGTTGTTACAAACATAATTTTTGCAATTGATTCATTATTAACATTTGCTACAAGATGTTTTCTATTATGATCTCCAACAGAATCTCTATGAAGATCTAATATAAGCTTAAAATCATCATATTCATTAATATACTTTTTAACAGTTTCTCTTGATTTATTATAAGATTGCTCATAAGATGCTGAATGTATTGTTTTGTCATGAATAACTGAAATACCATAATTTTCTTGAAGTTCCTTGGTCACTAAATTTCCAACCCCAATAACATTATAAGATTCATTATTTGAAGTTCTCTCTTCACTATATCCTTCAGAATCATGTGTATGATAGATAAGTACCTCTGGCTTAGATTGGTCTAATTCTTTTTTTAAGCTAGGATCATAAACCAAAGTATCTTTACTTACTTTAAGTGTTGCTTCATTATTTGTTTCTTCCTCTGACAATTTATCTATGCTTTCATTATCTAAATTAAATGAATCCACATTTTCAGCCACCACTACTCCTAAATTGCCATCAGCTGAAACCCTTTCATTAACCACTCCAAAATATGGAATTCCATTCATAACCAATTCTATTGGATTAAAAGGTTTTATATTTAAAGTTTCAAGAGTTATACTTTGTAAAGTTATATTACTTTCTAAATAAGCATCCTCATCATAGTAACTTCCCTTTGCCACAGGCATACCTGCATTTAAAAGTTGTATGTATGATAAGTTTTCTCTCACATCTTTACTTGCAGCAATCTTCATAAATCTAAACATAAATACAACTAATAAAATCAAAAGTACAAGTATTCCTATTGGTATTTCTCTTTTATTAATACCTCTCACATCATCCCCTCCTCATATTTTTATTTATATGAGTGAAGAATAAATATTATGTTACTCTAATAATATTTAAATTTATTACTCTGTTTTAGAGAACATTAATTTTAGCTGTTCCTTAAGCCCTATTTAATTTAAAAATTTATTTATATCCTCTAAAACCCTATTAGGTTGAAGGGCTATATTTATTCCGTTTGCAATTATTTTAGAAACTGATTCTATGACATCATCAATTTCCTTAGGTGTTACCATTAAATCTCCTACATATGGATTTAAAAGACTTTTTATCATAACACTCTTTTCATTTTTATCAATGTTATTTAATAAATTATAAAATTCTTTTCCTTTTTCAGATTGTTTCACCATTTCATCTAATACTAAATCCATGGCATCATTAGCAATGGTGGCTGCATCAACCACAGTTGGCACACCAATTGCCAAAACAGGTATTCCTAAGCTTTCTTCATTAATTTGCATTCTATGATTTCCAACTCCAGCCCCTGGTGATATACCTGTGTTACTTATTTGAATTGTCCTAACAACTCTCTCAAGTCTTCTTGAAGCAAGTGCATCAATACACACAACTAAATCTGGCTTTATTCTATCAACTAAAGATTTTATTATTTCTCCTGTTTCAATCCCCGTTATTCCTAATACTCCTGGTGCGATTGCACACACTGGTCTAACTGAATTATCAATAAGATCTGGCATAACTTTTTTTAAATGTCTAGTAACCATTAACTTTCCTACAACTTTTGGTCCTATGGCATCAGGTGTAACATTCCAATTTCCAAGTCCAACAACTAATGCTGTTCTTTCCTCTGGTAATTTAATAAGCTCTTCTAAAGAACTAGCAAGTACATGAGAAACTTGATCCATAATTCCACCATCATAATGAGTAAACTCTGGAATATCTATTGTTACATATCTTCCAATAGGTTTGCCCATAGCTTTTGCTCCCTCTATATTGGTTATATCAACATTAGTAACCTTAATATCTTCATCTACCATTTTTTCCTCAAAAACAACCCCTTCAATTTCTCTATTGTACCTATGTTTATACATTTCTCTACTTTCAACAGCTAAATCAGTTCTTACATTGTACATTTTTCCACCTCTTTTTAATTTAAATTTATATATTATATATAATTTCCTTAAAAATGATAATTATGTCGATAAACATTAAAAAACACTTGAACTTATATATTTATGATGTTATAATTACCTTTGTTAAATAACGAAAACTCGTACGCAGATTCCCCAAAACTGCAGATACGCTATAAAAGTTGAAGGGGGTGAACTAGAATGGCAAATATTAAATCAGCAAAGAAAAGAATAAAAGTTACTGAAAAGAAAACTTTAAGAAATA
>NZ_JARIDH010000080.1 GCF_029267215.1 Clostridium sp.
AAGGCCAAACCACACCACACCTAATACCCCTAAACCTCACAATGTGGTGTTGTTTTGGTGCTCTCTCTTTTGTTTGTGGTATAATCATAGTAAAAGGGGTAAAATATGACTGTTAAGGTATCAACAACGCATATATGATGAGATGATGCAGGAGATAATAAACCTAGTGTTAATTACTTTGAAAGTTTCAAAGGTACAATGTTTACCAGAGATTTAAAAGTTAACCAGAAAGGATACAGTATTATTGAAGTACTGCAAGATAACACAAACATAACATACATTTGAATTAATGATGGTAAATACAACTATTACTACTACTACAATAGAATTGTTAAGGTAATGAATAACCTTTACTTAGTGGAGTATGTATTAGATGTTTTTACTACATTTACATTACCTTATCTAGACCATTTAAAAAGAAATAGAACTACAGTTAAAATCAATAGACATAAAGACTTTACATTAACAGCACTAACTTATGAAGATGAAATGCTAAATGCAATACCTAAAATTGTTAAAAGTAAAAAACAATGATATGGTGACAATTTAAAAGCACGTGTCTATGAAAAAACAACACCAATTACTGGTGATAAATGATGAGTTGAAGAGATACAATTAAATGAATGAACATGAGGTAGAAGAGGTGGTAAATTTTTTTCAGAAGTACCACAATTTGTTAAATTACCACCTTTTGTTAGACCAGTAGTTTATTTAGCATTTAGTGACCTAACCCCTGCAACAAATCCTGAAGTATCACAAGAATATAAAATTAACCTAGTACCAATTCTTAGTTATAATGCATCTAGTAAATTAGATCTATCAGTATTTCCTGAAGATAATCAACCAGCATGATACATAGCAGCAAAGAAAGACCAAAAACAAGAAGTTGTAAATTTACATAATGATTATAAGCATTTAGTGAATACTGTAATGAAAACATACCCTTCTAAATGTACAGGTCTATTTCTAGGTCCACCTTTTTGATTTATTCAACCTAAATATTTAAATGTGTTTTATATTGAAAATAAAGACAAAACTAAACAATATTCAATTTATGTACAAATGAAACAGGAAGGGGTACCACTAGTAAATACTGCAAACCATTATTTTATGACTAGTGGAATTGATTATATAGACACAAGCGCACCAGATAGACTAAACAAGAGTGATAAACTAAGTATTTATGCTAGTAATGTAATTAACTTTAAAATCAATGATAAAGACACTAAATACTTTAAATACATTGATGCTAACAGTAGTGATAGACCATTAGGAACTAAACTATATGCTGGATTAGGTGGAGGATGCTGATTTAATTACACTAGTGATATATTTTTTATCAATCAGAGTAGATATTATGGAGTAGGTGATGAAATAATGTCATACATTGGATACTTACCCCTTTATTTTGATAAATACCAAGAGTATGTACAAAACACTAGAAATACTAGAGATACAGGGTTAAATATAGCAGCGCAACAAATGGGGTTAGGTATTGCTAAAAATTATGTTAATGGTGTATTTAGTGGTAATAGTTTTGTATCTGGTGCTATGTCTTTTAATCCTGAGCAAATGAATGCAGGAGCAAAGGGTGTAATTGATAGTGGATTTGGTATTATACAGTCTGTTTTAGGTTATGTTAATAAAAAAAACATGGTAGAAGCAGACTTAAAAGATAAAAGAATGTCCCTAAATACTGAAATAAGAAGTGGTAATGTTTCTGATGCTGGAGCAGTTGGTGTTATTATGAACTCTAAAAAGATACCTGAAAACAGAAATTACTATATGGATAATGCAAGCAGGGGTGATTTTTACCAATGTGATGAATTCACAACTGATACAATCAAAGCATTAAACAATGTATTATATCTTTATGGTCAATATAACCCTAGAATAGGTGCTATAGGTGATTATATGTATTCTGGTAGTAGTTTTGACTATATCATGTTAGACAGTGAATACTTAAGTAATATATTTGCTACTACAATTAGAGCAGCAAATGGGGTACCACTACAAAGAGAGTACTACAGTACAGTTTATAACTACTTAACTGCTGGGTTAAGACTGTGAAATGAGCAACCAAGATGATAAAACCAAAATATACTAAAGAACAATTAAAGTACTTTAAAGATAATTACCCCTATACAGAAAATGGATTTTTTAACTTAACAGGTTACATTGAAGCAGCAGTGGGTGAAGACTGAAGAGAAAGACCCTTTAATATGATCATTCAAGCAACCCGTAACATGGGTAAAAGTTATGGTACATGGGAATTTATAGAAAATGAAATTTGGATTAAGTCAAACTATACAGAAAGAATAGCATACTTAAGAACTAACCTAACCAAACTTAAACCTGTTAAATCCTTTTTTAATTCTAAGTACAAAGGGAAGTATTACATGACTGATACACACATTTGAAAAATTGAATTGGATGAAAAGGGTAAAGAGATAAAAGAAAACCGTATTGAAATAGGTGCTGTAATAGGTGTTATGAATGAAGAAAATTTCAGGTCTGGTGAATTTGCAAACTACAGAATGATATTTTGAGATGAGTATAATGAAACTACTGTTTATAATGATATTTATACACACTGGGTTAATCTTTTTAAAACAATTGAAAGAATGACCCCAAACTTTATATCAATCCTAGTAGGGAATAAAATAAATGCAAATAATGACATATTAGTAAATCTAGAAATAGAGATACCAAACCACCTAAACCAGAAAGAAGACTACTTACTAGTTAAGCAACATCCTTTTACTGGTGAAGACATGATTTATTTTATAGACATAGCAGATGCTACATTTGACCATTTAAACCAAAAGGGTAAAAGTGCTAATGCATGAGCAGCATTTAATGAAACAACTAATAGATTTTTAAATGAAGGTGGATATTTAAGTGAACAACATGATAATGTAATAATTTACAGAACTAGAATTTTACCAAGTAGACACATACGTTTTTATATGTCATGAGGTGAGGATATTTATGAATATGGAACCTTTGAGAGGGGGTTATACTTTCATAAGGTAGTTGATTATGATGCTAAAAATTACAGAGTGCTAAGTTTAGATGTTATAGGTGATATGTACTATTCTGAAGGTAGAGCATTACACACTAAAAAAGACTACCAAGAATTAGCAGAGAATTTAGCACATGCATTTAAAAATAAAGAATTATTCTTTTCAAGTTTTGCTACAAAAAACAATTTGGAAAGATTCATTATAAAATATACAAGTTTAATAAACTAGTTAAGAACAGGAGGAATCAATGGGAAAGAAACTACAAAGACTTAAAGAGTTTATCAGTACAAGTAAACCAAGTTTAATTAGTAATGGTAACTCTTATGAAATACATAAAGAATTAGAAGCACAAACAGAAAGAGATTTAAGAACTACAGATGCAGGAGTTAAAGCAGTAGAGTTACAGGGTGCTGTTGAAAGTGCATTACAAGACATTAGCAACAGAAAAATTAAAAGTAAATTATTCAGTGAATATGTTTTACTAAATTACCAAGCATCATACTTTTGTGGTACGTGTAAATTTGAAACAGAAAACAGTTTTATTAAAAGGTTATTAATGCTAGTAATCAGGGGTGCATTCATGTATGGTACTGCAGGTATCTATAAAGACAGTTTAGGGAATGTTAGACCTGTTTATATCACTAGCATGGATTATGACATTACAGGTACTTTAAATGGTGCTAAGATTTATTCTTTAGATCTAATGATTACAAACATGAATAAAACACAAACACAGATACAGGATAAAGACTTAACATTACAACAACTAAATAAAGAAGAGTGTAAAAATCTAGCAGTGTTTCAATGGGGTGTAATGGGATTTTCTGCATGAATAACTATTTGACCATTCATTAAACTGCAATATGGATTATTACAAATGATTATTACACAAACCTATGTATACCTTAAAAAGTTAGGATATAGAGCAGAAAACAAAGATGCAATCCTTAAAGAGTTAGAATTATTCTTTGATGAAGCAAACCCCTTTATAGTTACTAGTAATATGACAAGGGATATTTCAAATAGAATAGTTGCTGAAGGTATGGATGTTGATTTTAAGGGTAGTGATTTAATTGAATACTATGAAAAAACTATTTACTCTTTTTACCACCTAATAGGTAGAAGAATAAATAATGATGTTAAGAAGGAAAGAAATGTAAGTAATGAAGTAGATGCATCACAAGAGAATTACGACATAATACAAAGTGATTGATTAACTTATTTTGATATCTTCATTACAGACCTAAATAAACTAATCCCTGAAGCAAAAGTTAAAAACTTATCTAAACCAGAAGAGAGAAAGGAAGAACAAGAAAATGAGCACAGTACAACAAGTGATAGTGAAAGAGAACATAACAAGGATAATTAAAGAAAACCTAGAATACCTTTTTAGAGCAGATGAAACATTAAGTACCTGATTAACTAATAGAATTTACAATGCATTTAGACCATATTTTAATAATGAACTTTTATACAATATAGAAGTTGCTACAGATATGTTTAATGCTAAATTGTATGAAAATCTACCAGAGTTAATAACAAGGTTAAGAGTTGATAAACAAAAGTTTAATTCAATCTTTTTAAATGAAGATGGTACAAGTGGTGCAGTGATACAAGAAGGTAGTGCACAATATGGTTATAAAGGATTTAGCACTAGTAACCAAGAAGGTGACTTTGAAAGAACAAATACTACCACAAAAACAAAGGGAAACCAGACACTGCAATATATGGTGTATTTAGAACAAGAATTCAAAAAATGAGCAACTAGTTTTAAAGATGATGTTTTAAATTCAATATCACAATTATGATATAATTAAAGCATTAGGTAGATTTAAAGAAGGAGTATAAAATGAGTAATGAAATTAAAAAGGAAACAGTAGTTGAACCTGTAAAGGTAGAAAAAGACTATTACACAAAAAATGAAGTTAATGATCTAATCAATAAAACAATCATAGAGCAGTTAACTAACCTAATAAAGAATAATGATAAAGTAGAAGATAAAAAAGAAGAAGTAAAGGAAGAGAAAAAGGAGCAAGTAACATATGAATGATAAATTAGAAGCAACTAAAATTGCTGAACAGTATGCTGCAAGTCAAGGGAAAACTTTACCTGAAATAATAGAACCTATTAAAGCAGGGTTAAATTCTAGGGATGGTGTAGCAAAGAATTTAGCAGTAAAAGAAGGTCGTAAAGTAGTAGCACAATTAACACAGTTATTACTTAGACAAGAATTATACACAAACAAAACACATGACTACATTACTAAGTTTGTTGACATGTTTGATAATGGAGTAGTTAATGAGGGTAACGGGAAAGTGTACGACTTTAACAATACTATGGGTGTTGATACATGAAATGCTGACATATTTATACCTGATGCATTCACTAGTGAAGATGTAGATGAATTTAAAATAACAATGTATCAAAGTAATGGACAACTAACTACACAGGGTTACCAATTTAAAAAACCTATAGTATACCAAGAAAAAAGATGAATACCATACTTTAGAGCAGGTAATTTAAGTGCATTTATACAACAACTAGCAGCAAGTATTGATAGAGCATATTACTGGTATATGTATGATAAAATTGCTAGATTAATTACTGACAGTAATAAAAGACCAGGGAAAGTAATAAATGGGACTGCTACTAATGCATTTGATGCATGAAGTACAGAAATATTACCAGAGATTAGAAAAATGACTAGATTAAGTAAAGATTACAACTATAACCAAAGCAATACAAACTTACTAGCAACTGAACCTAAAGACCTGTTAGTATTTGCATCTAGTAAAACAATCCAAACATTGCAATCAGGGATTAAATCACAATTATTTAATGTACAGTTTCTAGATATCAAAGGGTTAGTAGATGCTGAAAACTTTATTAACCTAGGTAAGAAACTAACATTAGGTACAACAAGTCAAAAAGTAACTACTGAAAATGAAGAATATGTAAATGATAATACAGTAATTGTTATTGCTAAAGATGCTATTAAACATTTCAGTCAAGTTGATACTGTAGAAACACAATTTTTTGCTGAAAACTTAAGTACATTAATTGTTAAACATAAATGAGGTGCAATTGACTGATTACCATGATCACAAGCATTTGTTTATACTAATGCAAATTTAAATACTTTACCTTAATATAGGTAATAATGAGTACCTAATGGGTGCTCTTTTTTAATGAAAGGATAAAATACAATGAAATTAATTTTTAAAATAATTATAGGAAGGGTCAAGCATTGAGTGCGTAAATCCTGACTAAAAATAAAGATTGCATTTTACAAGTTTTTAGTTGTATTTTGCAAACAAAGAAAAAAATACATTCAAGAAGTTATAATGTATCTAGAAGAAAAGATTAAAGAAATAGAAAAACAAACAAAAGAATTAAAAAATAAAAAGGAGAAAAACTAAAATGGTACATTGAAGTAATGAATTAAAAAGATTTATAAATGAAGGTGATAAAAAATATATAAAAATGGATGTTAACAATGACGACAACCATAAAATTGTTTTAGGGTGAAAAACAGAGCAAAAACTGGTATTAGAACCAGACACTGCAAACCACAATTCACATATTAAAAATATGGGTGGTGATTTAACATTTTTTGTACCAAGCAGTAAATCATTTTCATTTAGTAATAGAAGAGTTAGAGAGGTAGCAAATCCTGCTAATGGTACAGATGCTGCTAATAAAAACTATGTTGATAGTATAGCAAATAAGTTAATTACTGTACCCCAAAATGAAATTACATTTACAAGAGTTAATGATGTAGGTGCACAAGATAATAACGGTAATTTTATAAAGTGAGAATGTAATAATGAACAGGTTAAAAGTTTTATATGGGAAAATGGAAGACAAAGATTTAAAAATATGACTTTCCATTTTTGAATGGGAGCATCTAAATTAATAATTAATAATTATAATGTTATAGATGATAGCAGCAGATTTATAATATTAGCATTACCACCATTTAAAGATGCTACACAAAAATCAGACTTTATAGCAAAAAGAAACTTAACACAAGTAAGAATTTCAAGTGCAGGTTAAAATATGGTATTTTGAAGTAATCTAAAACTTAAATTAAAAAATGTTTTTACAAGGTCTGATTTTGAAAGGGAAGCAGTCAAGTTAACAGGAAATCAAACTATAAGAGGTAATAAAACATTTGAAAATGATGTTTCTATAAATTCCACTTTAACAATGAATGATAACCCAATAAGAGCAGTTAAGTACCCTGAAAGAGAAGGAGAAGCAGCAAATAAAAAATATGTTGATGATGCTATAGCAAATATACCAAGTGTTGATTTAAGTAATTATTATACTAAACAACAAACTAATGAAAAATTTGTTGATTTAACTACTAATCAAAATATAGAAGGTGAAAAAAGATTCAATGGGGTCTGTAGAGTAGCAAGAACACCCACTGTTGATTTAATGATTGCTAATAAAAAATACGTTGATGATGGATTAAGAAACAAAGCAGATAATGTAAATGTTTATAATAAATCACAAGTTTATACTAAAAGTGAATGTGATAATAGATATTACAGAAGGGGAGATATTCCAACCCCTACAGGTGCTAATGATGCTGTAAATAAAAGTTATGTAGATAATAAACCAGGTCTAGGTATCAGGTCTATTTCTAGGTCTATTTCTAGTTTTAGAACTACCACAATAACAAGTAATCAATATTTAATTACCTTTACTGTTGATACTAGGGGAATAAATCAGATATTAGGTATAATTTTTAATACTGTTACTAATTTAAATTTTGTACCAATTAAATATTTTATTAATACATCTAATGGTACCTGTGTTGTTTTATCAGAGCGAAATTATTTTGATCTACAAACACCAACATCAGTAACTATAAAATATTTATAGGGAGAGTAAAAAATAAAACTCTCTCTTTTTTATGCTATACTATATACAGGGTGCACATAAAATACATATTCCTATTTTAAGTTTTCAATTTGTGTTTTCACTTTTTCATTCATATGTGTACCCTAATTATTACGACAAATATTTTTATTCAAAGGAACAAAACAATGAACAAAACATTTAGAAACCCTAACAAACAATCAATCCAAAATACTAATCAAAAGTCTGTGCAACCAGTGGTACAAGCACCACAAGTAGAGTACAAAACATTTAAGTTTACAGTTGCAGAAATTACTTTTATAGGTAAAACACCTGCTGAGTTTAATAATGCAGGTAGCAACTGATTTAATATTAAAGTAGCATACATAACTAATGATGGATATAAAAGAATAGGTTATATCAAAGCATACTTAGACTACTTAAGAGTTGAAGGTAACTACTTTATCTACTCTAATAAACCTGATGCAGTTTTAAATGTGTTTGATCTAGATTTAAAACAACCAATTCAGGTACCATACAAAAATATAGTAAGTTTATTAAATTAAAATTTTATTTTCACAGGGTTAGCACTAGTTGCTAACTTTTTTATTTTATGATAGACTTTATATATAAAATGAAAGGATTTATTAGTTAGCAAGGAACATACTTTTTATTAAAATCTATACTGTTAGCACTAGTTGCTAACTTTTTGTTGACATTTTTAAACTATTAGTTTATCATTTAGTTAGATTTATTGAAAGTGAGAAACACACATGAAACTAAATAAAAAACAAATTAAATTAATCTTAAAGATTTTAAAAGCAACAGAGTTAAGATTTGAAACACCCCGTTGATTAAATAAACCACATTATACAACTAAACAACAGGATGTTATTAATTCAATCAACTACTTAGAAAATAACAATATATTAAATGGTGATAATGATAATACCCTAGTAATATATAATGTGATCTGGTGAAACATTAAAGAATGAGATATTGCAAAACTATCAGTTGATGAAATCAGTGAAACAGTAAAACTTTTTAGAAAAATGAGTGTAATGTTTAGAGATGAAATAATAGGGGAGTGTTAAAAAACACTCTTTTTTACACAAAACTATTGACATTTAAAAACAGGTAGTTTATCATTAATGTATATTAATTGAAAGTGAGAAACACACATGAAAACTAAAAATCAAATAATAGATAACAAACATTACATTTTAGAAGTTGAAACAAAAAGAAGAATGAAACCTGAAATGTCATATAAATGATTTTATAATGATGGTAAGTGTTACATTGAATTAAAAACACCTTTTGCTAAATACTTTTTTAAGAGCACAGATAATATAAGATCATACATTGAAAACTATGCATTTAACTTTAGTAAATTAGTAAATGATTGTTATAAATATAAATGATGTGAGAAAGAAGTAAATGAATTAAATGATTGATTTAAACAAATAAAAACAGTAGTAAAAGATTTTGATTTACAAATAGAATATAAAAGATAATCCCTTATGGGGATTTTTTACTGGAGTATGACATGAAACATATAAAAGAGATATTAAAAGATTTAATAAAGGATTTAGGGTTAGACAATGAGCAACAACAGAAAAACACATAATACACAATATGTTGCTGACTTTGAAACATTGCACAAAGACACCCTATATTTTCAAAACTTACCAGAAGACAAAAAAGACACCAGAATAATTTATTGATATGCAGAAAATAGAAACAATCCTAATGATGCTGCAGAAGGTGTTACAGGTACTGGATTTTATGACTGGTTAATGTCTTTAACAAAAAACACAACTGTATGATTTCACAACTTAGCATTTGATGGTACATACATAATACCAATTCTAGAAAGGAACGGGTGACAAGTTGTAAAAATGGATTTAATAGATAACCAGTTAAATTTAACCAGTGGATTAACCAGTGAAGGTAAATTAAAAAGTAAACACTTTGCTGTCTTTGTAAATGGTAATAAGATTTATGAAATTCAAATGTACCATAAGAGAAGAGTAAATGGTAAGATAATTGCTACTAACATTAATATCAGGTGTAGTTATGTAATGTTATCTAGTAGTGTAAAAGCATTAGGTAAATCATTAGGAATTGATAAACATTTAGAGGGTCAAAATACTAAAGAATTTTATATTGTTGAACCTGAAGAAGATTTAGACAGTATGTATGCTAAAAATCCTGATTTTGTAGAATATTGTAAAAGGGACGTAAAAATAGTATTAGACAGTTTAAAAAACTTTGTGGATGCTATTAATGAACTACCCACAATAAAACAATATCTGGAAAGAAAAAGTAGCAGTAGATACAAAAGGGAAAAATACCATGCATTAGATAAATCAGTTACCATTGGTGGATTATCTAGGGTATTAATGAGTAAAATATATGTACCCTTTTATGAGCATAAAAATTATGAAAATCTCTTTGGTCATAAAGACCTTTTAAAGATTGGTTATAAAACACATAAATTTATAAAGAGTGATAAAGGAAGTTTTTACAAAGGTGGATTTGTACAGTACAACCCTGAATATCTAACCAATCCTAATAATAAATGAGTTAAAGATGGTATTAAAATAGATGTTGTAAGTGCTTACCCTTACCAAATGACATTTTCTTTACCATATGGTGAGATTATGAATTTTGCAGAATGAGAAGCATTTAAAGCAGCAAACAAAGGGGTTAATTGAATACATGGGGTAAATTACCAAGAATGGTTAATTGTCAAAGTAGCAAGGTCTAAACCTAAACCAATTGCTAAATACTGTTGTAATATTACTAACTTTGTAAAAGCATACGATGAAAAGAAAAATAAATATAGATACAATCCAAATGAACAGAAAAATTATACTGCTTACTTATCACGTCAAGAGTGAGAAGAACTACAACACTGAAGTGATTTTACATATACTGATATACAATATTTTTATCAACTCTCTGCACCCTTTTTAAAAGGTTATGCTGAAGAAGTTATAGACATGAAAACAAAGTTTGGTAAAGAAGGTAAGGGTGCATTTAAACAAGCAATTAAGATTTTAGCAAACTCTGCTTATGGGTCTTTAGGTATACGTCTGTTGTTTGATCTACTTATACAAACTACAAACCCTGCTTATGAATTCTTAAAAAATCACAATCCTGATGACTGAGTAGAAGTTACAGACTATAAGAAAAAATCAGGGGAAACAAAAATTAAATTCAAAGGGGATAGTTTCAGTAAATCATATTTAGACACTAAAGCAATTAGAATTACTGAACCAGAAAATGAAGACAAAAAATACTTTAATATAGCATGTGCTGCTCTTATTACTAGTTTACAAAGAGTTTATATTTGAAGTACCATTAGAAAGATAGGAGCACAATATTTCTGTTACAGTGATACAGACAGTATTATATTTGCAAACTTTCCACCAGAGAAAAGAAAAGAAATTATAAGTATGTGTGGTGACCAGTTAGGACAGTGAGAAATTGAAAAAGAATATGTAAAAGGATTTACTGTTAGAAAAGCAAAAGACTACGCAGTTGTTTATAAGGATAAAGAAGGTAAAGAGCATATAGAAAGTAAGAGTGCAGGATTTAGTGAAGATACAGAGTTAAAAGAATTATTAGCAAGTTTCTTTTATGATGATGGTACTGAATACATGCAGGATGAAATCAAGATACAAGGGGGTAGTACTACAAGGGTGAAATATCCAAGTGGTATAATACTAGCAGATATAGATAAAATTAATAAAAAGACATCATTATAAAGGAGTTAGAAATGGGAAAGAAAAAGACAAAGGGGATAAATAAAACCTTTGATAATAACAGTGATTTAAAGTTTGTTAATATAAACACCTATAAAGGGGTTAAAAAAGTTATTAAATATATGTCTAAGGGGTATATTTATAAAATGTCTAGTAACTACAGGAAAAACAAAATTAAGCAATTTGAAAGTAGATTAAAACCATACTTAAGTAAAAAACTTAAAATGGAATTAGTAGCAGACTTTAAAAAGTACATGGGTGTGAAAAAATCAGGGAAGATTTCAAACAAAAGAAAGAAAGCAACCATTAGAAGAGAAGATACAAACTACTTAATAGCAATTAGAACTAAAGCACCTAGACCTAAAAAACTAAGAGCAGGTAAAAAAGGAATAGGTGGTTATGGTAGTGGTGGTAATGATTGACCACAGATTTGAAACGACATAAAAGCAGTATTAGATGAATACGGAGCAGTTGCTTACTTTGCAGACTTTGTAAGTGATATATACCCTGATTGAGCAGAGAGAGCAAAAGAAGCAGCAGCAAATATGCATTCATTTCTGTCTGGATACTCTGGAAGGAGTTTTATATTTCTATGTTTAGAATTAATAAAAAAATATGGATGATAAGAAAAAGACATTGTAGTTTTTGTATGGTTAGATCAACTAAACATATTTTAAAATCTAATCTGGGTGATTACTATATATGCAAAGTGTGCAGAAGGAAATTTAACAGATATGACTAAAAAATACTATGATGGTGAAAGATTAGAGAAATGACTACATAAAAAAGTAATCAGGTGTAGTAAAAACTGTACCGAACACTGAGGTGAACCAATAGAAGGGTGAAAAAGAAAATTAACAAAAAGATACAAATTTAAGAATTTTAAATAGTTACAAGTGTACTGAATTTATATTCTTATAATTTTGTGTAAAAAATTACAAAAAATAAATCGTACATATTGACAAATAAAATTAAAACCATTATCATTTATGTATATTAGTTGAAAGTGAGAAAACACAATGAAAGATAATAAAATAATAGACTTACAAACACAAATATTAAAATTGCAAGCAGAATATGCAGAACTACAAATTAACAACATATGAAGGGGTGAATTAATAGAAGACCTAAATAAAAGTATAGCAGATTTAAGAAAACAAAATGATAAGCAAGCAAGTGAAATAAGAATATTAAAAGTAAAACTATATGGAGATGATTACAATGAAAATACTAAATAGTAAACAAGGTACCTGTAATGGGTGCTTAAAACATAAAAAAGTTTTCTTTAAGGGGTATGACAGCAACTGTTGTGAAGCATGTGATGTTGTCTACTATTATTGTAAAAAATGTTACTGAAATTATGGGGTGTAAAATGGAAAACTTATATTGTGATAACTGTAATAAAAGTAAAACAACTTTGTTTTTACATGAGTTTATAGGTGATGAAGGAGCACATTACAGGGGATTAGATAACTGAATTAAAAAATGATACTGCAAGACATGTTATAAAAAGTTAGTACCTGGTGGGTGAAGCACTGGTTATGAATACATATTAAAACCATGTTTACCTTATGAAAGGGGACATTGAAAAACAAAACTACCAGTAAGTGATAGATACATTAAAAAACAAGTTTGTATTGTTGCTAAATGTTACTGGTGCGAAAAAGCAAACCAAGTAGTATATTGAAAACAACCAAGGAGTAAATGCTGTGACATATGTAATAAACCTGAATGAGTATGTTTTAAATGTTTCTGGGAGTGTGGAGTTTAATAATGAGTGATAAATTTATTAATAGAAGTTGACTACTACCACATGAGAAACTACCACCATGTAAAGGGTGTAGAGCACGTGATTTAGAGAACAGAAGAACATATAAGCGCTTAAATTACATTATGGGTAAATTACTACAAATGTATAGCAGATACAACTATTTAAAAAGCAAAAATCCTAAATGCAAAACATGTGATCAACTAAAAAATAGAATATGGAAATTAGTAAATATTAATAGCAAGCAAAAAGACAGAATAGATACTTTACTACAAACAGTAGCAGAATTACAAAATGTAATTAATGAATTAGAAAAGAGCAATGAGTGTGTTTTAAATGTTTCTGAGAGTATGGAGTTTAATAATGAGTAAAGAAACAATCCATTCAATAACACCCAGCAGAGCAGCACTAAGAAATAGAAAATGTGATAAATGTAAAAAACATTATGACAGTTTAAAAACACTAGTAATAATTGATTGATTTTTTGAACACAATGTACAAGAATTATGTAATGATTGTTACCAGTATGAAAGTAAAACAAAAGCACGTAAAAGATATGAAAAATGAGTTATCTGAATGTGTGATTTATGAAAGTATAAGGAGTAGAAAATGGAAATAACCTATGGAAGTATGGGACAGGGAAAAAGAAATGAATATTTAAATGGAGTACCTAAATACATTTATCATTGAGTTATTGTAATGGTTAATGGTAAAGAGTTTGAAGTAAAAGAAGAAGAATATTTTTATAATAACAAAGAAACATTAATTGTACGTATTGGATTTGATGCATATGCTGAAATCAAGACAGAGTACATAATATATAAATATGTTTATAAAGAAATTAATTATAGGTGAGAATCTGAAAAAGAAAAGAAATTATTAAAGGAGAATAAATAATGGGAAGAACTTATAGGAACTGATGATTTGCAAAGTTAACTAATGGTGATACTGTCTTTTTACAAGACCATGGAGATTTACCTAAATTTCTAGATCATCCAAATGCTGACTTTGTAAAGTGTTACAGAATTGATAGCATTACAAGATTTAATACAGAGCATTGAGAAAATTATTTAAGAGATTATGAAGCATGTGAAATATTTGTAAATAAGTTAAATATTTTATATTACTGAAGTCTGGAAGTGGAAGTGTAAAATGTGGTGATGATGATATTTTAAAGAAGATAATAAAAAGTGTAACCATGATGACTACAAACAAAGAGAACAGAAAGCAGCACAATATTTAGACCAAGTAGAAAAAGAAACTAAAGAAGAAGTTAAAGAATGAAACCAAGAGCAAAAGGATAACTACAAATGATAAAGAAATATTTAATAAAGAATATGTTATTAAAACAGCATTCACTAATATCATACTTACAAATGTATATAGATAACACAGTATCTTTTTTAGCACAGGAAGGTGATAATGTCTTAGAAGAAGAATTACTGATTGATATGATAAAGAAATGTAATTTGTACTTAAACCAGTGCTACTTACATTTAAAGGGTATTCCAGATTTTAACTATGACAAGGTACCACCTGAATATACTGCTATGTGAATAGTACATGATAAAGTAGATTTTAAAGACATGTACGAAGAGTACAGAAAAACACATTTAAGATACTTACTAAAACTAAAGGTAAGTGAATAATGTGTTGTATCTATTGTAATAATACCAATGCTTACAAAATAGCACTAAGGTATTACAGTAAAAGAAATATATATTATCAGGTGATGTGTAGATCATGTGGAGAAAAATATTTTAATATAGACAATTGAGAAGAAAGAGTTAAAAGAAGTAAAGAATTATTAGGAGCAAGTAATGGAAATAACTAATAAATGCGGAAGTTGTAAAGAATGGTACGAGCGTTACCATAGATTACTTAAAAGGTGAAACCGGATAAATGAAGAACTAACTATTGAGATTAGAATTTTGAAAAATAAAATTAAGTTAAAAAATTTAAAGTTAGAAGAAGAAAAAGATACTATAAAGCACTTAATGAATGAAATAACAAACTTAAAGAAAGAGAAGGAGAATAAATAATGGAAGATATAAAAAAACTAGCAGCAGCATTACATGATTTTATTGCTGAGTTAGACCCTGTATTAAGTAATTTACTGGATGCTATCAAGAAAATAGAGTATCCAGAATTCTACGAATCATACCCTGAAGACGTATGTGCTGAAGATAAGAAAAAGAAAGAGAAAGAGAGCAAATAATGAAATATTATTTTAAATTAGTAAACAATTCAAAGATTGAAACAAGAAAAGAGCATTACGAACAATGATTATACAATCTGGGTGATGACTACGTTATTAGCTATGGTGATAGTAATAATGTGGTACATATCAAAAAAGATAAAATTTTATTGGGTTATGTGTTAGGTAAGGAGTAGCTAATGAATAAAAGAACATATTATAGAAACTACACAGCAACCCTATATTATCTAACAGATAAAAAAGGGATTAATTGAGAGTGTACACTAAGAGAATTTAATGCATATATCACTGGTAAAGAAGGTAGAGAAAAATATATTGGTGGTTATTCTATTGGTAAAAATGGAATTAAAAGAGATATTAGCACATACAAAATTATAAAAAAGGGTGGTAATGTAAAAAAGATTTGCACCAGATGCAATAACCTAATTACAGGTGATAATCAACATGTTTGTAACAGTTGTAACTATGATTTATTAAATAAGGAGAATATATAATGATACAACCAAATTTTCAAAAGATTAAAGTAAACAATTCTATAGCAATAGGTGGAATGGTAGCATTAGGAAAATCTACCCTAACTGATGCATTAAGTGAAGCAATAGGTGCTAATCCTATTAGAGAAATAGACAGTAGAGATACACTAACAACTCTATTACTAGAAAGTATGTATAAAAGAGATGGTAATAATATTTATGCACCATTATTTCAAATCTATTTTTTACTAACCAGATACAACAAATATATAGAACATTCTAATGATAAACAGACTGCAATATTTGACCGTACAATTTTTGAAGACTGACTATTTGCACAAATCAATATTAATGATCCACATATATTTAACTACTACTCTAAATTATGAGATGCTAGAGTTAACCAGTTATTATATCACCATGGTGTACCTAAACTATATGTAATACTAAAAGGTGATTGAAACCTGTTTATAGAAAGAATACAAAAGAGAGCAAGACCCTATGAAATGGACAACCTAAAAGAAAACATGCACTATTTCAGAACATTGTTAAACAAATATGAAGAGTACCTGGTTAATGTTTGTAAGAACTACGGAATAAAATATATTGTAATTGATGCTGCTAATCCAGTACACCTAAATGTAGAACTAGTAAAAGTTGCTCTAAAACACACAAAATAACACCATAGAGCAAAGAAAGAGCACAGAGTAAGGTATTTATACCAACCTGTGTTTTTTCATTGCTTAAAACTGCTTAAAATCATTAAATAACTATAATAAATTTGTAACCTGATTTATTGAATGTGTGATATAATACACACCCTAACAAGAGAGCAACCAAACCAACACCACATTGGAGCATTTGGGGTATTAGGTGTGGTGTGGTTTGGCC
>NZ_JARIDH010000018.1 GCF_029267215.1 Clostridium sp.
TATCTACAAAATTAATGAAAGAGAGGTCATCTCAATGGCAATGAGAAAAATGAAAACTATGGATGGTAACACAGCTGCCGCTTATATATCATATGCGTTCACTGATGTTGCAGCAATATTCCCTATAACACCATCATCACCAATGGCAGAGTGGGTTGATGAAAATAGTGCAAGAGGATTAAAGAACATATTTGGTCAAACTGTAAAAGTAATGGAAATGCAATCAGAAGCAGGTGCTGCTGGGGCAGTTCACGGTTCATTACAAGCTGGAGCTTTAACAACTACTTACACAGCTTCACAAGGTTTATTATTAATGATACCAAACATGTACAAAATAGCTGGTGAATTATTACCATCAGTATTCCATGTATCAGCTAGAGCATTAGCTACTTCAGCATTAAACATCTTTGGAGATCACCAAGACGTTATGGCTGCAAGACAAACTGGATTCGCTATGTTAGCAGAAGGATCAGTTCAAGAGGTTATGGATTTATCAGCAGTTGCTCATTTAGCATCTCTTAAATCAAGAATACCTTTCGTAAACTTCTTCGATGGATTCAGAACATCACATGAAATACAAAAAGTTGAACTTTTACAATACGATGAATTAAAAGAATTAGTAGATATGGAAGCTGTAGAAGAGTTCAGAAGAAGAGCTCTTAACCCTAACAAGCCTGTTACAAGAGGTACAGCTCAAAACCCAGACATCTACTTCCAAGAAAGAGAAGCAGTAAACAAATTCTACGATGCAGTTCCAGAAATAGTTGAGAGCTACATGAAAGAAATCACTAAGTTAACTGGTAGAGAGTACAACTGCTTCGATTACTATGGAGCAGCAGATGCTGAAAGAGTTATCGTAGCTATGGGATCAGTTACTGACTTAATAGAAGAAACTGTAGACTACTTAAACGCTAAAGGAGAAAAAGTTGGTTTAATCAAAGTAAGATTATTCAGACCTTTCTCAAATGAAAGATTAATAAAAGCAATGCCAAAGACTGTTAAGAAAGTGGCTGTTTTAGATAGAACAAAAGAACCAGGTGCTGCAGGAGAACCTTTATACTTAGAAGTTAAAAATGCATTCTATGGATTAGAAAATGCTCCTGAAATAGTTGGTGGTAGATTCGGATTAGGATCAAAAGATACTATCCCTGCTCATATCATTGCTGTTTACGAAAACTTAAGCAAAGAAGAACCTAAAAATGGATTCACTTTAGCTATAGTTGATGATGTAACTAATACTTCATTAGAAGAACCAGCTGGAGCTCATGAAGTTGATACTACTCCAGAAGGAACTAAAGCTTGTAAGTTCTGGGGATTAGGATCAGACGGAACAGTTGGAGCTAACAAGAGTGCTATTAAAATTATCGGAGACCATACTGATATGTATGCTCAAGGATACTTTGCATATGACTCTAAAAAATCAGGTGGAGTTACAATCTCTCACTTAAGATTTGGTAAGAAACCAATAAAATCACCTTATTTAATAAACAAAGCTGATTTCGTTGCTTGTCACAACCAATCATATGTTAACAAATACTTCGTTTTAGATGGATTAAAGAAAAATGGAACATTCTTATTAAATACAATCTGGACTCCAGAAGAAGTTGCTGAGCATTTACCAGCAAACTATAAGAGATTCTTAGCTGAAAATAACATTAAATTCTATACTTTAAATGCTGTTAAAATAGCTCAAGAAGTTGGTTTAGGTGGAAGAATAAACATGATCATGCAATCAGCATTCTTCAAGCTAGCTAACATAATACCAGTTGAAGATGCAGTTAAATACTTAAAAGACGCTGTTGTAACTTCATACGGTAAAAAAGGTGAAAAAGTTGTTAATATGAACCATGCTGCTATAGATAAAGGAATAGATGCTATCGTTGAAATAAACGTTCCAGCAGAGTGGGCTAATGTTCAAGATGAAGTTGTTGAAGCTAAAGAAGTTCCAGCATTCATCAAAAATATAGTTGAACCAATGAACAGATTAGAAGGAGATAAGCTTCCTGTATCTGCATTCAATGGAATGGAAGATGGTACTTTTGAACCAGGTACTGCTGCTTATGAGAAGAGAGGAATTGGTATAAATATACCAGAATGGATAGCTGACAATTGTATCCAATGTAACCAATGTGCTTACGTTTGTCCTCACGCTACAATAAGACCATTCTTACTAACTGAGGAAGAAGCTAATAACGCTCCTGCTTCAACTAAATTAGTTGCTGCTAAAGCATTAAAAACTGAAGAACCAATGAAATTCACTATGGCTGTAAGCCCACTTGATTGTACTGGATGTGGAAACTGTGCTCAAGTTTGTCCTGCTAAGGAAAAAGCTTTAGTTATGAAACCACAACACACTCAAGCTGATCAAGAAGCTGCTTGGGATTACTGTATAGAGGAAGTATCACCTAAGAAAAATCCAATGAACAAAAACACAGTTAAAGGTAGCCAATTCGAACAACCATTATTCGAGTTCTCAGGAGCTTGTGCTGGATGTGGAGAAACTCCATATGCTAAGCTTATAACTCAATTATTTGGAGATAGAATGATGATAGCTAACGCTACTGGATGTTCATCAATCTGGGGTGGATCAGCTCCTTCAACTCCATACACAACTAATCATAGAGGACATGGACCAGCTTGGGCTAACTCATTATTTGAAGATAATGCTGAATTTGGTTTAGGTATGTTCTTAGGAGTTAAAGCTATAAGAGAAAGATTAGTAGATCTTGCTGGAAAAGCTATAGAAGCTGGTGTTAAAGTAGAAGCTAAAGAAGCTTTAGAAGCTTGGATAGCTGAAGTAGATAACGGAGAAGGATCAAGAGATAGAGCTGATGCTGTTATAGCTGCTTTAGAAGATGAAACTAATGAGTTCGCTAAAGAAATATTAAAAGACCAAGACTACTTAGTTAAGAGATCACAATGGATCTTTGGTGGAGACGGATGGGCTTACGATATCGGTTACGGTGGAGTTGACCACGTTTTAGCTAGTGGAGAAGATGTAAATATACTTGTTATGGATACAGAAATTTACTCAAATACTGGTGGTCAGGCTTCTAAGTCAACTCCAACTGCTGCTATTGCTAAGTTCGCTGCTGCAGGTAAGAGAACTAAGAAGAAAGATTTAGGAATGATGGCTATGAGTTACGGATATGTATATGTTGCTCAAATAGCTATGGGTGCTGATAAGAACCAAACTCTTAAAGCTATAGCTGAAGCTGAGGCATACAAAGGACCATCATTAATCATAGCTTATGCTCCATGTATCAGCCACGGATTAAAAATTGGTATGGGTAACTCTCAATTAGAAGAGAAAAAAGCTGTTGATTGCGGATACTGGGCTACTTACAGATACAATCCAATGTTAAAAGGAACTGATAAGAACCCATTCATATTAGATTCTAAAGAGCCAACTGCTGACTTTAGAGAATTCTTAATGGGAGAAGTTAGATATGCTGCTTTAGCAAAAGCATTCCCAGAAGCTGCTGAAGCTTTATTCGAGAAGACTGAAAGAGACGCTAAAGAAAGATTAGAAGGATACAAAAAACTTGCTGGAAAGTAAGAAGTGTTAAATTCTAATTAAGGTAGAATATAAATTAGATTGAAGTATAGAAGTATAATATTTAGAAGCTAGAGTTTTAATTCTAGCTTCTATTTTTGTATTAATGAATAGGGGGTGTATCAAAATGATTAAATTAATCATTTTGATTACACCTTCTTTTTTGACTATTGAATGAAATTTTTAACTAATTTTAATAAAAAAGGACATGAGAAATAGAAGAATGTGATCCTTGTTCTAAATTATGGTGTTTAGATGGTTTTAATCTATATTTTTTAAATGTAGTAATTGCCCGTTACGCTTTTCAAGCGTTTTACGATGTAATTTATTTATGTTATACCCAAAAGCAATTAAGAGAAATTCTATTATGATATTTTTACTTCCCATCATCAAAAATCTTCTGAAGCTATAATCTTGTTTTATAATTCCAAAAGAACCTTCTACTTGTATAGATCTATTCTTTCTTAATAAAATTCCTTTATCTGTTTTTAGATTTTTTAGTGATTTTTCTCTTAAATACATAAATTTTTTTGAGACAGTAATTTTTTTATTTTCTTTGGCTTTTGTACAGTTTGATTTGTGTTCACAACCTTCACATGATTCACATTCATATACGGTTACTTCCGACTTATATCCAGATTTAGATTTTTTATTAATCATACCTTTAACATTCAGTTTTTTACCATTGGTACAAATATAACAATCCTCATCACTTAAATAAATCATATTTTCTTTTTTTTAATGTTATTCTTAAATTTTTTAGTTTTTGATTTTTCATAATTTTGTGGTTTTATGTATGCTTCATAATTATTATTTTGTAGGTACAAATAGTTTTCTTCACTTTCGTAGCCAGCATCAGCTGTAACGGATTGATATTGAGTATTTAAATTTGATTTTAACTTATCTAAAAATGGGATTAAAGTTAATTGATTTGAGCGTTCACTTGATATGTCAACTCCGACAATATATTCACCTTCAACACCAATTTGAATAGTATAACCTGGTTTAAGCTGCCAATTTTTCATAGGATCTTCTTTCATATACACAAAAGTTGCATCTTTATCTGTTTTTGAAAAGCTATTTCTTCCATTAAAGATTTCATTGTAATTATCATATTTACTTTGTTTTTCTATGAAATCTTCTAATTCTTCAGTATATTTTTGAATTTTGCTCTTTCTTTTTCCTTTTCCATAAACAAACTCTAAATCAGAATTCTTTTTTTATAAAATAATATAAGTTAGCAATTTATTAGCCTCTGATATAGATCTCTTCTTTTCATTATGAAAATTAATATTTAAGTCTTTATTAATATTTTCAATTAGTTTCTTAACTTTAATTTGTAATCTCTCTTCAAATTTGTTTATAGATTTCTTTCAAACAAAAGTATATCAGTTTGCATTAGCTTCGATTTTTGTTCCATCAATAAATAGATTTTCAAATTTAATCTCATCTTTTTCATTTAACTTTAAAACCAGTTGCTTAAATAAATCTTACAAACAATCTTTCATTCTAGAACTTTTAAATCTAGCTATAGTATTATGTGACGGAACCTTTTGCCCTTGCAAAAGCCAACGAAAATTCACATCTCTTGTACAAGCCTCTTTAAGATCTCTACTCGAAAAAATTTTTTCATATATCCATATACAACTATTCTAAATAATGTTTTCGTGTCGATTGCTGAATTTCTACCTAGAGTAGAGTAGTTTCTATACAATTTTTTATAATTTAATCCCTCCGTAACTTCATATAGCAATCTCACTGAATCATCTTTAGGAATAATAATTTCTAAATTAATTGGTAATACTATTTGATGAATATTTTTCATAATAATAGTATACGCAAAAAGGTGGATTCAAATTTATGAATCCACCTTTTTCACGACTAATATCGAAATTTATTTTGATACAGCCTCTTCTAAAAAGCTTATAGCTATGAGTAGAAAAAAATAAAACCTCCGATTTAAAATAATAGTAGGTTTGCCGACCAAAACTTAATTTTACAAGGAGGTGTCCGAAATGGACAATAGTAGCTTAGCACATAGCAAGTGGAATTGCAAATACCATATAGTTTTTGCAACAAAGTATAGAAGACAAATAATTTATGGGAAAATAAAATCAGATATAGGAGCAACATTAAGAAAGTTATGTGATCAAAAAGGAGTAGAAATAATAGAAGCAAATGAATGTGAAGATCATATACATATGCTTGTAAGTATTCCAGCAAAACTAAGTGTTTTTTAATTTATGGGATATTTGTGAAAGGAAAAAGTTCTTTGATGATTTTTGATAAACATGCCAACTTAAAATATAAGTGTTGGAATAGACAATTTTGGTGCAAATGGTATTATGTTGATACAGTTGGAAGAAATAAAAAGGCGATAGAAGAATATATTAAAAATCAAATACAGGAAGATATAGCATATGAACAAATAGGTTTAAAAGAGTATATTGACCCGTTTACGGGTGAGCCGCTAAAGAAAAACAAATAAGAAAAAAACATTTAAGGGGTAGTTAGTGAAAAAAATGCGGTTGGCAGACCGTTCAAAGTGCGAGTAGCACAGCCAGTAACATGTGGTGTTAGTATAAAATAGTGGACACGTTTTATCGAACTAGGTAAAATAATACTTAGTTAGAGAAAGGAAGTGTTTCTACTGTGGGTAGAGGTAAAAAATATACAGAAGATTACAAGGAAATGATATCAGATTTATATAAGTCCGGAATGACAATTTCTGA
>NZ_JARIDH010000042.1 GCF_029267215.1 Clostridium sp.
AACTAGCTCATTAAATGTAAGAGAGGGAGCTAGTACAAGTAGTAAAATAATAGGAAGTTTAAAAGGACAAACACAAGTAACAATAGTTGGAGAGTCAGGAGCATTTTATAAGATAGAATATAAAGGATCACATGGATATGTAGCTAAGGAATATATAACAAATATAAAAGATATAGAAAAGCCAATAGAACCGAGTGAACCGGTAGAACCTGAAAATAAAGTAGGAATTGTTAATTCTACAAATGGATTAAATGTAAGAAAAGAAGCTAATACTTCTTCTCAAATACTTGGTGTTTTAAGCTCAGGTGAAAGTATTGATATATTAGGAGAGGAAAATGGATTCTATAAGATAAATTATAAGGGGAAAGAAGCTTATGCTTCATCTAAATATATAAGTATATTTGATGGAGATTCAACTGTTAATCCAAATTTAGATTTAGGAAATCATACTACAATTCCATATGGTGTATCAATGCAAGAATATATAAAAATGCAACAAAAGAGTAATCCTGTTAATTACTCATATTCTGAATTTGAAAAATATATAAATCCTGCAAAGGCTACAAATAGACTTCAATTTTTAAGAATTGATAAGTTTAGATCAGTAAATGTAGAAGAACTAAGTAGTAGATTAACTAATAAAGGTATTTTAACTGGGCAAGGCCAAGCTTTTGTAAATGGTGCTAAAGCGTACAATATAGATCCTATATATTTAGTTGCTCAATGTTTGCATGAAACAGGAAATGGCACAAGTAAACTTGCAAAAGGAGTTACAATAACTGAAATTGCAGATGAAAGTAAACCTATATACAATAGTTATGGTCAATTAATAGGATATCATATGATTAAATTGCCAAGTCCAGTTAAAGTATATAATTTATTTGGAATAGGAGCTAAGGATAATTCATCTGTATTCCCTAACAGAGCTTTGATATTAGGAACAACTTATGCATATAACAAAGGATGGACAAGTGTAGAAAACGCAATAAAAGGAGCAGCACAGTTTGTTTCTTTAAATTATGTTCATAGTTCAAGATATGAACAAAATACACTTTATAAGATGAGGTATAATCCTAATATTGCTAATATGTGGCATCAATATGCAACGACTCCTTGGTATGCATCAAGTATAGCAAATATAATGAGTGGTTATGAAGATTTATATTTAGATAAAAACTTTACATTTGAAGTTCCTAAATTTTCATAATGCAAATTAAATTAGAAATTAAAATTAGTCAAATTAAGTATTGTTTAATCATATATATAAGGAGTCTTTTTTAAGACTTCTTTTTTTTATTTAAATTAAGAGAGAGTAATAATTAATCACCATGAAAAGTAAAATAATAGTGATATTATTTTAGGGAGAAATATAATTTGGAAATTTTAGATTTGAGATTTATTTTTGTAATAATTACCTTTGCTATCATAGGCATAGTCTGTATAGTAAATAGGTCTAAAATAGGTTTAACAGCAGCATCTTTTAGTGTTGTTGCTGCTTTGGTGATTTGGGGTGTTATTAAAATAAATATTAAGATGCAGAATATATTAAAACAAGTTGGTCTTACTTTTAAAGATGTTTTAGCTTTTTTAGTAATAATTTTAATGTCAATTCTTGTATTTATGTTAATACTTTTATTTCTTAAAATTTTTAATAAAAATAAAGGTATTAAAAAAAGATAAGACAAAATGTCTTATCTTTTTTACCATTCTCCAGGGTATGCTACTATATTAAGAGTAACTTGACGTCTTCCCCAAGATATACATTCATCATGAGAATTCATATATAAGTCTATTATATTTCCTTTAATAGCTCCACCTGTATCTGATGCAATTGCATATCCGTATCCAGGTATATAAACCTTTGAACCTAAAGGTATTACACTAGGATCTACAGCGATGGTACTTATTCCATTAGGATTTCTAACAGGTGTTAATCCCATTTTAGTGATTGTTCCTCCAGAATAAGCTGTTGCTTGTACAGAAAGCGTCTTTTTATAACTTCCACTACTAGGTTGGTTTGAACTACCATTAGAATCACTAGATGGATTATTAGAAGTTTTATTTTTAGCAGCCTTTTCTTCAGCTTTTTGTGCTTCTTCTTTAGCTTTTTCAGCCTTTAAAGTGCTTATCTTACTATTAGCGGCTTGTACAGCATTAGTGGCTGTAGTTTTTACTGAATCAATATTAAGTTGTGGTATTAATTGATTTAAAGTGTTTACAGCACTTTCAAGTTCATTAATAGCATTTGATGAATTAATAGTTGAAACTGAGTGAGAAATAAGAGAATTTTCATTTTCTTTTATTAATTCTAAAACAGCTTCTTTTTGATTGTTTAATTCTTTTGCTTTTTCTTGTTCTTCAGACTTTTTACTATCTAACTCTTTTAATGAGTTTTCTGTTGAAACCTTAAGTTCATTAAGTTCGAGTTTTTCTCTTTCTAATTTGGAAATATCATTATTAAGATTTTCTTTTTGAGAATCTAAGCTATTTATAAGGTTTTTATCTAAGGCAGTAACCTTAGCTAAGGCCTCTATTCTGTTTATTAAATCTGCTAAATTATCTGATTTAAGTAAAAAAACTATTGGATTCATAGAATCTTTAGTTTTGTACATAGCTCTTAATCTTTGGCCTAGAATATTCTGTTTTTCATTAATTTTTTCTTTAATAGAACTAACCTTACTTTCAGTTTCTTTTAAATTTTCTTCTGTAGCTTTAAATTTTGTCTTATTTTCTTCAAGTTTAGAATTTAATTCTTCTATTTGAGTAGTTAATTCTGCAACTTGAGAGTTAAGAGACATAATTTCGTTATCTAGTTGTACATACTTTACTTTGTTTTCCTGTATTGTTGATTTTGTTTCACTAACTGAATCGGCAAGTACTATTTGAGAAGTTGAAAGACTAATGGTAATTACCAATAAAGTTGATAAAATCTTTTTTTTCATAATAAAGTACACTCCTTTTATTATTATGTCCACAACTTAAGTATAGTTAACACTATATTATTGAATTATATCACAATATTGAATAAATAAAAAATAAATTGTATAAAGAAATATAATAAAGAAGAAATTAAATTTTATAAAAATAGAGAGTTTGTTTTTAAAAATTGTAATTTTAATATGGGTTATTGTGAGAGAATACTAATATTAGGTTAAAATTTAAGTTTATATTTATAAATAATAAATTGGAAATATTTATAGTGATATGATATTATATTTTTAATAAATATTAATAAGAAGTTAAGTTATAAGGAAGTGTAATAATGGATTTAAATAGTAAAATTGATGAATTAAGAGATGAATTAATTGAATCAGTACAAGGGATTATTAGAATAAAAAGTGTAGAAGGTGAAGCTAAAGAGGGGATGCCTTTTGGAGAAGGAGTTTCTAAATCTTTAGAATATGCATTAAAGGTTTCAGAGGAACTAGGATTTAAAACAGTAAACTTAGATGGTAATGTTGGATATGCTGAATATGGTGATGGAGAAGAATATGTTGCATCTTTAGGACACTTAGATGTTGTTCCAGAAGGTGATGGATGGAAGTACCCAGCTTATGGTGCTGAAATACATGATGGAAAGATATATGGAAGAGGAACAACTGATGATAAAGGTCCTATAATGGCATCTTTATATGGTTTAAAAGCAATAAAAGAATTAAACTTACCTTTATCTAAAAGAATTAGAATAATATTTGGAACTAATGAGGAAACAGGAAGTAAGGATATTGAATATTATATGGAACATGAAAAAGCACCAGTTTCAGGATTTACTCCAGATGCGGATTTTCCAATTATAAATGGAGAAAAAGGAATTACAATTTTTGATATAGTTAAATCTTTTGAAAATATAGATAAAGATGCAGAAGTTATTATTGAAAGTATAAAAGGTGGAGTAGCTTCTAATGTTGTTGCAAGTTTATGTGAGAGTAAGTTAAAAGCTAAAGATTCTAAAAAGGTATGTTCTATACTAGAAGAAAATATTAAAAAACTTGGAATAAAAGCAGAAGTAAGTTTAGAAGAAAAGTCAATATTATTAAAGGTATTTGGAGTATCTGCCCATGGAAGTACTCCTGAAAAAGGAGTAAATGCCATTATGCAAAGTATTAAGCTTTTGACAATGCTTGATTTGTCAAATGATGATTTAAAAGAGTTTTTAGTATTTTTAGATAAGAATATAGGCGAAGATGTTTATGGAGAAAAGTTTGGAATATTCTTAGAAGATGAAGCATCAGGAAAAGTAAGCTTTAATGTAGGAATTATAGATTTAAATAATAAAGAAGGAAAACTTACTTTAAATTTAAGATATCCTGTTACAAAAACTTTAGCTGATATGATGGATCCATTTAATGATAGAATACAAGGAACAGGAATAAAAATTGAAAACTTTGAACATCAAAAACCATTATATTTCTCACCAGAAGAGGATTTAATTAAAACACTTCAAAAAGTTTATAAAGAAGAAACTGGAGAAGAGGCTAAATTAATGTCAATTGGTGGGGGAACTTATGCAAAAGAAATGCCTAATATAGTTGCATTTGGACCAATATTTCCTGGAGAACCAGATGTTATACATAAACCAAATGAGTATATAAAAATTGAGGATTTAGTTTTAATAAGTAAAATATATGCTAAAGCTCTATATGAATTAGCAAAATAATAAAATTTAAAAAATAAAAGAGTGGAGAGTTCCACTCTTTTATTCATGTCTATTTTGACAGTCTTCACAGATTCCATAAAAATACATTTTATTTGAAAGTACTCTATAATTTGAATGTTTCTGTGCCTCTTCATTTAAATGTGTATAATCTAAATGTTCTATGTCATCAACCTTACCGCATGCTAAACATTGAATATGACAGTGATCTTTAGCATTACCATCATATCTAAAGTTACCTTCCCCAACATTTATTTCTTGAATAAGTTCTACTTCTACAAGGGTTTTTAAAGCTTTATACACTGTAGCAAGTGACATTGTAGGGTAATCTTCTTGTAAAGCTTTGTAAATTGTCTCAGCTGAAGGATGTTCTTTTGTACTTTTTAAGTATTTATAAACAGCGATTCTCTGAGGTGTTAATTTTAATTTTTTTTCTTTAAAAATAGTAGTTATATTGTCCATTTGCACCATTCCTATCATATTAATAATTAATCTTATTATATAATAATAATTATTATATGTCAAAAATTATCTTTTAATATTAATGATAATTTTTGAAAGTTTTAAAAATAACTTGCAAAAAAACATATTATATGATAAAATTAATATAAAAGTTGTTAATTAATTAACAAAGTTTTTCCGTGTTCATTTCATTTTCCTTTAAGAACAGTAAAACTGTTCTTTTTTTTATTTTATAAAAATATTTATAACAACATGCATTTTGTTTAGTATAATAAAAATTTTCTTTGAAAGAAAAAAAGGTATTAAAGTGTTAACTTTAAATACCTCTAAAAATTATTTGCTTAACCAATAGAATTTTAAGTTGAATATTTTAAATCACTATTAATATTTTACTCGATAAAAAAATAATTGCAAGCATAAGTAATTATTTTTTTATAATAATATGTTATAAATGAAGTGTATTTTTAAGTAATTTAAAATGTAAATTACTTAAAAATAAGAAAAAAAGACTTTATAAGAAGTAATATAAGTTGTATATAAAGGTATAATTACTTTACTTGTGTTTCAATAAGTGGTAAACTTTACTATATAAATTAATTACATAGGAGGTTAATTATGTCAAAGTATAAAGTTGGAGATGAATTAATAATTGTTACAGATCCTAATCAAGAAAAAGAGAGATTAAAGGATTTAAGTCTTCTAAAGAAAGAAGGGGATTATGCTTCTTTATCTTGGGGAATTAAAATCGTAGATGTAGAATATGACAAACCTAATGTTACATTAACTTATAGAAATGTTATGGGTGAAACAAATAAAGTTTTTGCTGTATGTAAAGATGTAGAAAACTTTGATCATGAAAAAGTTTTAGAAAAAGCTTTACTTAAAGCTTTCCAAAATGAACTTACAAATATAACTGTTATTAAAAATAGTGGATTAAACACTAGGTTATAATTTTTAAGAGGGGATTGAGGGTATAATATGGCGCATTGTCCATTTTGGTCCAATGAGAGGGCAAAGGTTGGATGTTATAAAGAATGTCCAATGAATGAGAATAATACAGGTGAAGAGTGTATTTTTTCTCTGTATTTAGATAAGAGTTTTGAACAAGAGGATGATATAAATCTTGTTTTAAATTGTAAAGCCAACTAATAAAAAATAGACGCTTCATATTTTAGAAGCGTCTATTTTGTTATTTATAGATATTCAAATATCTATGAAGTAAGTTATGTTTTAAATTCCAAAGTCCAGTTGATAAATCTACATAATAAGTATGAGGATTTTCAAATCTTAAAATTTCAGGCCAAAGCTTAGCACATTCTTCTTTAGCATATTCTCTTATTTCCATAACTGAAGGATTTGAATAACAAACCTTTCCTTTATCAAATATTTTAACAAGTAAATCTTTTATATAATAGTTATTAAGTGTTTTTCTCTTCCAAACATGTATTGGATCAAATATTTCTAAAGGTTTACTTGAGTCTATATTTTCGCTATTTAATAATATTAAATCTGCTAAAGCTGTATTATTATCTTTATCAAAGATTCTCACTAATCTTTTAAAGCCTGGGTTTGTTATTTTTTCTTCATTTTCACTTATTTTAATTCTTGGAATTATGTTTCCTTCTTCATCTTCAACGGCAACTAATTTATAAACTCCACCAAAAACAGGCTCGGATCTTGCTGTTATAAGTCTTTCTCCTACACCAAAGACATCAATAAAAGCACCTTGGCTTAAAACATCTCGTATGATATGTTCATCTAATGAATTTGAAACTATTATTTTACAATCAGGATAGCCAGCATCATCTAACATTTTTCTACATTTTTTAGAAAGGTAAGTTATATCTCCACTATCAATTCTTATTCCTTTTGGTCTTTTTCCCATAGGCTTCAATATTTCATCAAAAACTTTGATTGCATTAGGTATTCCAGATTTTAATACATTGTAAGTATCTATTAATAATGTACAATTATCAGGATATGCAACAGCCCACGCTTTAAATGCTTCATATTCATCACCAAACAATTGAATCCAACTATGAGCCATAGTTCCTATGGCTGGAATATTAAACATTTGGTCAGCTATTGTACAAGCTGTAGAGTGACATCCGCCTATTGCAGCAGCTCTAGCTCCATAAATAGCTCCATCATATCCTTGAGCTCTTCTAGAACCAAATTCCATTACTGTTTTACCTTCTGCAGCCCTACATATTCTATTAGCCTTTGTAGCTATTAGAGTTTGGTGGTTTATAGTAAGAAGTATCATAGTTTCAACAAATTGTGCTTGTATTACAGGACCTTTTACTATAACTAAAGGTTCATTAGGGAAGACTGGATTTCCTTCTGGAATTGCCCAAACATCACAAATAAACTTGAAATTTATTAAAAATTCTAAGAATTCATCACAAAACATGTTTTTTGATTTTAAGTATTCTATGTCATCTTCTGAAAATTTTAGGTTTGATAAGTATTCCATTAATTGTTCAACACCAGACATAATACAATATCCACCGCCATCTGGCACTCTTCTAAAATACATATCAAAATAGGCAATTTTATTTTCTATTCCATTTTTAAAATAACCATTTGCCATTGTAAGTTCATAGAAATCCACTAGCATTGTAAGATTTCTAGGGTTTTTTACATCAAACTTATAATCCATATAAAAATTATCTCCTTTTAATAAGTTTCACTAACTATTGTAACCACTTGGAAGAATTATTACAATATATATGTTATTAAAATTATGTTTTGATAATATAATTTTAGTCAATAATTAAAGTTAATTTATAAACTAGGAGAAGTATATGCTTAGATTAGATAAATTTCAAATGGAAGCTGTTAAAGCTTCTAGAAAGAGTGTTTTAGTTGTTGCACCACCAGGTGCTGGGAAAACAACTGTTATTTTAGGTAGAATAAAACATTTGTTAGAAGAGAAAAAAGTAAGTGGAATAAATATTATAGTTATAACATTCACAAAAGCCGCAGCAGAAAATATGAAAGAAAGATTTAAGGGAAGTTATAAAGAAGGAGTAATACCTTTCTTTGGAACTTTTCATGGTCTTTTTTGTAAAATACTTCTTAGGAATAAAGAAGAAATAAGGATTATTGAAAGCAGAGATTCTTATAATGTTATAAGGAAAGTATTAAGTAATTATACTGAAGAAGTAAGTGATGATAAAATAAAGGAAGTTTTAAATAATATATCAAGAACTAAGACATCTAAGTATGAAATAGATGTGTCAATGCCAAATGATATATTTTTAAAATGTTACGAGGCTTATGAGGACTTTAAAAATCAAAGGGGACTTTTAGATTTTGATGATCTTCAGATAAAGGCTTTGGAACTTTTGAAAAGTAAACCTCACATTTTAGCATATTATAGGAATTTAATAAAACATATATTAGTTGATGAGTTTCAAGATTGTGATGAAATTCAGTTAGAATTTTTAAGGCTTATAAATAACAATGTTTTTTGTGTTGGAGATGAAGACCAAAGTATTTATTCTTTTAGAGGAGCTTCACCTAAATGCATGATAAACTTTAAAGAACTTTTTGAAGAAAATGAAAATGTTTATTTAAAATATAATTATAGAAGTCTTAAAAATATTGTTGATTTATCAAAGGAGATAATAAAACATAATAAGGAAAGATATAAAAAAGAAATACTTTCAAACAATAGTAATGAAGGGAAAATAGATCTTAAAAAACCTTTTAATGAATCAGAAGAGGCAAATTTAATAGTTAAGAGAATAATTGAATCTAAAAATTCAGGAGAAAAATATTCAGATAATGCTATTTTATATAGAACTAACCTAGAAAGTAGAAGTTTTATAGATGCTTTTATTAGAAAAAAGATACCTTTTAAACTTCTAGATAAGGAGTATAATTTCTTTAATCACTTTATATGTAAGGATTTAATCGCATATCTTAAATTATCTATAGACCCTTATGATAAGGAGGCCTTTGGAAAAATAATAAACAAACCTTTTAGATACGTTTCTAAAGGGGCAGCTTATGAAGTTAAAACTTCTAAAAAAAAGGATAATGTTTTTGATATACTTATGGAATCAAAAGGAACTCATCCTTTTCAAAAAAGAAAGCTTGAAGAACTTAAGTGTGATATCGCCTATTTAAATAAACTATCATTAAATAGTGCCATAGACTTTATATTAAGTGATTTAGAATATAGCCAATATATAAGAGAATATTGTACAAAGTTTAAGCAAAATCAGGATGAACTTTTAGAAATTGTTGAAGAGTTTAAAAGTTCAGCAAGTGATTTTAAAACAATAATTCAGTTTTTAACACATATAGAAAGTGTTGAAGAAAATTTAGAAAATTTAAATTCAAAGGGAAATATAGATGAAGTTATATTAAGTACTATGCATGGTGTTAAGGGAATGCAGTTTAAAAATGTGCATATAGTTAATATTGTAGATGAGAGTATTCCACATAAAAATAGCATGGAAAACTTAGAGGAAGAGAGAAGATTATTTTATGTTGGGGTAACAAGGGCTATAAATAATGTTTATCTATATTCTCCTAAAAATATAAGAGGTAAATTTAAAGAGGAATCTATTTTTTTAAAGAATATAGGCCTAGAAGAAATAGAAAAAATAGATTTTGGAATTATGGAGGGGGATGTTATACAACATAATTATTTTGGCAAAGGAGAAATAATAGCCATAGAAAAAGATACTGTTGAAATTTTATTTATAAAGGGAGAGAGTAAAAAATTTTCATTAAAAACCATAGTACAAAATAATTTAATAGAAAAAATAAACCATAAAATATAAAAACAAAGCAAATTTTGCTTTGTTTTTTTGTATTTTACATCTTAAACAATATACTCGTAAATGATGATTATATAAAAAGAAATAATTTGAATAAAAAAAAATAGTGATATATAATCAAAAATATAAATAAATTGAATATAAATAAAAATTTATACAAAAGTAGGTGGAAAAATGAATAAAGATTTATTAAATGAAGCTAAAGAAATAAAAGATATTTTAATAAATTTAAGAAGAGATTTTCATGAAAATCCAGAACTGGGATTTGAAGAGTGGAGAACTTCAGGAAAGATAAAAGAATTTCTGAAAAATGAGGGGATAGAATATTTAGAAACAGCTAAAACTGGAGTTTGTGGAATAATAAGAGGAACTTTAGAAGATAGAAATAAAGAAAAAAGATGCATAGCCTTAAGAAGTGATATAGATGGTCTTCCTATGACTGATAAAAAATCATGTCCTTATTCATCTAAGGTAAGTGGTAAAATGCATGCTTGTGGACATGATGCTCACATGTCAATTTTATTAGGTGCAGCTAAGCTTTTAAATAAGCATAAGGATGAATTTAGTGGAACTGTTAAATTGTTATTTGAACCAGCAGAAGAAACAACAGGTGGTGCTCCACTTATGATAGAAGATGGAGTTTTAGAAAATCCAAAAGTTGATAAAATTATTGGCTTACACGTTGAGGAGACATTAAATGTTGGAGAAATAATGATAAAAAAAGGAGTTGTAAATGCAGCTTCTAATCCTTTCACAATAAAAATAAAAGGAAGAGGAGGTCATGGTGCATATCCTCACATGGCAATAGATCCAATAGTTATGGCCTCACAGGTTGTTTTAGGATTACAAACAATAGTAAGTAGAGAGATAAAACCAGTAAATCCTGCTGTTGTTACTGTTGGAAGTATAAATGGGGGAACAGCTCAGAATATAATACCTGATGAAGTTGTTTTAAAGGGTGTTATAAGAACTATGACATTAGAAGATAGAGCTTATGCAAAAAAAAGACTTGAAGAGATTTCAACTTCAATATGTACTGCTATGAGAGGAGAATGTGAAGTTATTATAGAAGAAAGTTATCCTTGCCTTTATAATAATGATGAGGTTGTTGACTTAGTTTCAGAAACTGCTAAGGAAATAATAGGAGAAAAAAATGTTAAAGAACAACCAGCACCAAAGCTTGGAGTTGAAAGTTTTGCTTACTTTGCCTTAGAAAGAGACTCAGCATTTTATTTCTTAGGTGCTAGAAATGAAACTAAAGATATAATTCATTCAGCTCATAATAGTTTATTTGATATAGATGAAGACCTACTACCAATAGGTGTTGCCATTCAAAGTGGTGCTGCATTAAATTATTTGACAAGGGAGTAATTTAATATTAATCTATAATAATGAAAAAGATTTATTAGGAGTGAAGTAATTTGAAAATAGAAATAGGTACGAATGAAGCAGGTCAGAGACTTGATAAGTTTTTAAGAAAATATTTAAAGGATGTACCTTTAAGTGCGATTTTTAAAGCTTTAAGAAAAGGCGATATAAGAGTAAATGGAAAAAAACAAAAGGAAAAATATGCTCTTGAAGAGGGAGACATCATAGAAATAAGATATCTTCAAAGTGTTGTTACAAAAGAAAAAAGAAAGATGAATTTCCAAATGGTTGATTCTGGTTCTCTTCAAGTTGTATATGAAGATGAAAATATGGTATTAGTTGAAAAATGGCCAGGAGTATTAGTTCATTCAGATAAGAAAAATGGTGAACCTACTTTAACAGATTATGTACTATCTTATTTATTTAAAAAAGGAGATTATGTTCCAGAAAATGAATTAACTTTTACACCAGCATCTTGTAATAGATTAGATAGAAATACTTCAGGAATAGTATTCTTTGGAAAGACTTTTGAAGGATTAAAGCTATTAAATGAGATGATAAGAGAAAGAAAAGTTAAAAAATATTACTGTGCATTAGTAAAAGGTAAAATAGCTCCTGGAAAATATGAAGCTTATATATCAAAAGATGATGAAATTAATAAATCAAAAGTTTATGATACACCAAAACAAGATACAAAGAAAATAGCAATGGATGTAAAAGTTATTCAAACTAACGGAGCATTCTCATTACTTGAAATTGAGCTTATAACAGGAAGAAGTCATCAATTAAGAGCTCATTTAGCTCATTTAGGAAATCCTATAGTTGGAGATTTTAAATATGGAGATAATAAAATGAATTCATTCTTTGAAAACAAATTCGGTTTAACATATCAATTCCTTTATGCTTTCAAAGTTACATTTAAGGAAGTTCCAGATAAATTTAGCTATTTAAAAAATAAAACAATAGCCCAAGGATTACCTCCAATGTTTAAAAAAATAAAGAAAGATGTATTTAAATTTAGAATTTAGTTTTTAAGATGGGAGATTTTTATGAAAGAGCAGTCTATAACTAAAGGATTTGCAATAATTTCTATTGCAAGTATTATTGCTAAGGTATTATCTTTAGTTTATGTACCAATACTTACTAGTATTATAGGGGATGTTGGTATGGGAATATACGGCAAAACCTATGATATATTTGTTTTTGTATATGCATTAACCAATGTAGGATTACAAACAGCAATATCAAAGCATGTTTCAGAATTAAATGCAGTAGGGAATTATAGGGATGCCTTAAGAAGTTTTAAGATTTCAAGAACATTCTTACTTATAGTAGGAACTTTATTTACAATTGGATTAATGTTAAGTGCTAATTTTATAGCCACAATAAGTGAAACACCAGAAATGGTTTATCCTATAATATTCTTAGCACCTACAATAATGGTTACAACTGTTTTAGTTACTTACAAAGGATATTTTTTAGGAAGATCTCAGGCTACACCAATATCTATAGCAACAATTATAGAGCAGATAGTAAATGTAGGTTTAAGCTTAATATGTGCTTATTTTCTTATTAAATATAGTGTTTCATTAGGTGTTGCTGGTGGAACTATAGGTACTTCAATTGGAGCCTTAATAGCCGTTATATATTTAATTTATATATATAATTTATATGGAGTTGAAAAAGAGGCTAAAAAGAAACAGAATCCAGAAGTTAAAAGATTAAGAGGAAAAGAAATAGCAAGAACTTTATTTAAGTATGCACTTCCTATAACTTTAAGTACAGGACTTCAGAATCTTGGAAATATCATAGACATGTTAACTGTAAGTAATAGGCTAGTTGGTGCTGCGGGATATTCACAAAATGCAGCCAATGCTTTATATGGATATTATTCAACTAGATATAAGACTTTATTTAATGTACCTATGGTATTTATAACATCTTTAGGATATATGGCTTTACCTGCAATTTCTAAAGCTTACATACTAAAGGATAAGAAAGAGATAAAGAATAAAATAAATTTTTCAATGAGGGTTACATATCTTGTATCAATACCATCAGCAGTTGGATTAGCTTTATTAAGTGAAAATATTTATAATTATATTTTCCCAGATACAAATGGACATATGATGATGGTAATTGGAGCAGCCGTAATTCCTTTAATGGGAATAGTTCTTATACAGAATGTAATACTTCAAAGTGTAAGTCAGTTTTATTATGTTTTATTTACACTAGCTTTAAGTATAGTTGTTAAGTTTACACTTAATATGACTTTAGTTGCCAATAGAAGTATAAATATATATGGAGCTGTAATTTCAGGTATGGTTGCTTTTTCAATATCTTTAATATTAAATCATTTTAGAATGAGAAAAACCTTGAAAATGAAATTATCAATCTTTAGAAATGCATTAAAGCCTTTATTAGCATCAGCTTATATGGGCGTTGGAATATTTGTTATTAAATTTATTTTAGCATTCTTTATTGATTTAAATTCAGTTAGGACTTTAGTTGGTATTCCAATATTACTTGTAATAATAGCAATAAGTGGATTTATGTATCTTCATGCTATTATAGTTTTAGGTGGAATTAAGAAAGCTGATATTGAAGAAATATCTCCAAAACTTCTTAAGGTTATGCCTAAGTTCTTAAAGAAGAATATTAAATAAAAAATAAGGTCAGTATTTAAACTGGCCTTATTTTTTTTATTACTTTTTAAATAATTTTAACATCTCATTTATCATGAATGGAATAAGTGAAGTTAATATAATTACAATCCAGTCATATAACAAAAGTGGTGTTACTTTAAATAAACTTGCAATCGGATATACAGATATTATTATTACTTGAAGAGTTATTCCTAAAATTATTGAGTAAACTAAATATTTATTAGAAAATAAACCGAGTGAAAAAGCAGATTTTTTATTACTTCTAATAGAAAGTGAAAGGAAAAGTTGAGATATACTTAAAACTAAAAATGTCATTGTTTGAGCATGTAATAAAGAGTCTTTATATAATTTTTCACCTAATTTAAAAGCAAAAAGTGTTATTCCTCCTATTAAAAGTCCATTTATTACTAGCTGGAATTTATCTACTTTTGTAAATATACTTTCTTTTGGATTTCTAGGTGGTTTATCCATTACATTTTCTTTTGTTTCATCAACACCTAAAGCTAAAGCAGGAAAACTATCTGTAATAAGGTTAATCCAAAGTATATGAATAGGCTGAAGTGGAGAATTCCAGTTTAACAAAATGGCGGTAAATAGTGTTATTATTTCTCCTAGGTTACAAGAAAGAAGGAAAACAATAGATTTTTTTATATTTAAATAAATTTTTCTTCCTTCCTCTATAGCAGATACAATAGTTTTAAAATTATCATCAGTTAAAATCATATCTGCAGCGCCTTTTGATACATCAGTTCCTGTTATACCCATGGCAACTCCTATGTCTGCAGCTTTTAATGAAGGTGCATCATTTACTCCATCACCTGTCATAGAAACAATATTTCCATGTGATTTAAATGCCTTAACTATTTTAACTTTGTGTTCTGGTGATACTCTTGCAAAAACTCTATATTTTATTATTTCTTTATTGAAAGTTTCCTGGTTTATTTTATCTATCTCCTTTCCAGTCAAGGATTGAGAAATATCTTCTGCTATTTTAAGTTCATGTGCTATAGCAAAAGCAGTATTTTTATGATCACCTGTAATCATAATAGGAGTTATTCCAGCTCTCTTACAAAGTGTTATAGAATCTTTAACTTCTAACCTAGGAGGGTCTATCATTCCAATCATTCCTATAAATATTAAATCATTTTCAAGTGAGTTTAGTATTATATTATCTTTAGAAATATCTTTGTATGCAAAAGCTAAAACTCTAAGTGCTTTATCAGACATTATATTAGAGTTTTCTAAAATTTTATTTTTATATTCATTAGTAAATTCTAAAAGTTTTCCATCTATTTGTATTTTATTGCATATAGGCAATATAGAATCTAATGCACCTTTAGTAAATACTCTTGTTTTATCATTTATAATATTTACAGTAGTCATTAATTTTCTATGAGAATCAAAAGGAATTTCATCAATTCTTTTATACTTATTTTCTAAATCTTCTTTAAATATGTTTAATTTAAAAGAATATTCTAAAAGTCCTATTTCTGTAGGATCACCAGTTTGATTCTTTTCTGAATATGTTGCATCATTACATAAGGTCATACAGTTTATTAATAGTTTTGATTCTTTTGATTTACTTTGAAAATTTTCATCATTGAAAAAAGAATCATTAACATAAAGGTTTTTTATTGTCATTTTATTTTGAGTAAGGGTTCCAGTTTTATCTGAACATATAATACTTACAGAACCTAAGGTTTCTACGGCAGGTAATTTTCTTATAATAGCATTTTTCTTAACCATTCTTTGAACACCTAAAGCCAAAACAATAGCTACTATAGCAGGCAAACCTTCAGGAATTGCTGCAACTGCCAATGAGATAGAGGTTAAAAGCATTTCTAAAAGATTTCTTCCTTGGAAAAATGAAACTGTAAATATTAATAAACATATACTAATAGCTAAAATGCCGAGAATTTTACCAAGTTCGCTTAATTTTTTTTGAAGAGGAGTAGCTTCATTTTTTTCATTTTCAATCATTTTAGCTATTTTACCTATTTCTGTGTTCATACCTGTTCCAACAACAACCCCAGTACCGCGACCATAGGTTGTTAGAGTTGACATGAAAGCCATATTCTTTCTATCTCCAATAGGTACATCTTTTTTAGGAAGAAATAAAGAATCTTTTTCAGTTGGAATAGATTCTCCTGTAAATGCAGATTCCTCTATTTTTAAGTTAGCAGTTTCTATAAGTCTTAAATCACCAGGAACATATCTTCCTGCATCTAAGATTACAATATCACCTAGAACAACTTCTTCTGATAAAATCTCTTTTAATTCACCATCCCTTTTAACTAAAGCCTTAGGAGTTGATAATTCTTTTAATGCTTCTAAGGCTTTTTCAGCTTTAGATTCTTGAACAATACCTATAATTGCATTTATTAATACTACTAAAAGTATGATTAATGCATCACTTATTTCTCCTAGAGAAGCTGAAATTATTGCAGCTGCTATAAGAATATATATCATTACATCCTTAAGTTGGGAGAAAATTTGATGAATTAAAGATTTCTTTTTCTTAGAGGAAATTTTATTCTTACCATATTTATTAAGTCTATTTAAGGCTTCTTGTGAGGTAAGGCCATTATTTTTGTCAGCACCTAATTCTTTTAATACGTCTTCGTTAGATTTTTTATACCACAAATAAATCACATCCTTTCTCATTATATTAGCTTACAGATTTTTAAGGAAAAAATACGGATATATTAAAATTTATATAAAATATTGTATTTAAATAGGTTATAAAGTAATGATTTAAAATAATATTTTAAATTATTATAAATTTTTTACAAAATGAAAGTATATAATTATGAATCTTAGTAAAATTAATTTATATATTTAAAGTATTAAATAATAAATTAAGTAAGGATTTAAACCTAGTACTTTTAAAGAAATAGAATAAAAGTTTGATTTAGGTATATTTAGGAAACTATTTAAATTGGCTAAAGATATAAAAAAGAAAGGGGTTAATATGAGTAGAAAGTCATCAGATTTAGGAAATGGTAGTATAGGTAAATTACTTTTTAGATTAGCTACTCCAGCTATTGTAGCTCAGTTAGTTAATGTGCTTTATAACATAGTTGATAGAATTTTTATAGGAAGATTGCCAAGTGGAGATATGGCTATGGCTAGTATTGGAGTTGCCTTTCCAATAATAATGATAGTTTCGGCATTTAGTGCATTGATTGGGATGGGAGGTGCACCTCTTGCAGTTATTAAAATGGGTAAAAAGAAAAATCATGAAGCAGAAGAAATTATGACTAACAGTTTTTCCACTCTTATTGGGTTAGCAGTTATTTTAACCTTATTTTTCTTAGGTTTTAAGGAACCTATTTTGTGGGCCTTTGGGGCAAGTGAAGCTACAATTGGCTATGCCTTAGATTATTTAGGAATATATTTGATAGGTACTTTATTTGTTCAAATAGCTTTAGGAATGAATCCTTTTATAAATACTCAGGGCTTTACAAAGGTTGGAATGATCACAGTCATTGTAGGGGCTGTTATAAATATAGTTTTAGATCCAATTTTAATATTTGGATTTAATATGGGAGTTAAGGGAGCTGCTTTAGCAACAATAATTGGACAATTTGTTTCAGCATTATGGGTTATACATTTCTTATTTGGGAAATATAGTACCTTGAGAATAAGAAAAGAATTCTTAGTACCAAAGTTTAATATTATGTTTTCTGTAATAGTACTTGGAATTTCTCCATTTATTATGCAAGTAACTGAGAGTTTGGTAATTATAAATATGAATAATAGTTTGCTTAAATATGGTGGGAATTTAGCTGTAGGTTCAATGACTATAATGAGTAGTCTTATGCAAATTGTATTATTACCACTTGTTGGACTTTCTCAGGGGGCTCAACCTATTATAAGTTATAATTATGGTGCTAAACAAATAAATAGGGTTAAAAAGGCCTTTAAATTACTTTTAATATCTTGTATGGTATTTACAACTACTGTGTGGGTTTTTTTAATGATTAGACCTGAATTGTTTGTAAGAATATTTAATAATAATCAAGAACTTATGAAAATAACATCTTGGAGTATAAAAATATACTTTTCAGGTGCATTGCTTTTAGGAGCTCAAATAGCATGCCAACAGACATTTCTAGCATTAGGACAAGCTAAAATTTCTTTAATATTAGCATTACTAAGAAAAATAGTGCTACTAATACCATTTATATATATACTTCCTTTATTATTATCTTCAGATAAATTAAAGGGAGTTCTTATGGCAGAGCCTTTCGCAGATATAATAGCTTCACTATCTACCATAGTATGTTTTATTGTTTTCTATAAGAAAAGTCTTTCAAAAAAATCAGAGGAAGATATTGTTTTTAGGTAACCAATAATAATTTTCAAAAAATTTAGAATAGACAAATAGTATCATTCTTGATTCTAAGTTATTAGATTAAAATGGTGTAAAATAAAACTTTGTTTTATATCATTTTTAATGTTATAATCATATGAAGATTTATTTAGAAGTTAATTTAAATATAGATAATCTTAAGAATAGACAAGTAGGTGAATAAATGAGTGAAAATAAATTTTTGCCAATTTGCAAAGAGGATATGATAGAAAGAGGTTGGGAACAGTGTGACTTTGTTCTTGTAACAGGAGACGCATATATAGACCACCACAGTTTTGGAGCAGCCATTATATCAAGGATTTTAGAGAACGCTGGATATAAAGTTGGTATAATTGCTCAACCAGATTGGAAAAGTGTAGATGATTTTAAAAAGTTGGGAAGACCAAGAATAGGTTTCTTAGTTAATGGGGGAAATATGGATCCTATGGTTAACCACTACACAGTAAGTAAGAAGTTAAGAAAGAAAGATCTATACACTCCTAAAGGAGAAATGGGTAAGAGACCAGATAGGGCTACAATAGTTTATTGTAATAAAATAAGAGAAGCATATAAAGATGTAAATATTGTAATTGGTGGAATAGAGGCAAGCTTAAGAAGATTTGCTCACTATGATTACTGGGAAAACAAGGTAAGAAAATCAATATTGGTTGATAGTGGAGCAGACCTTTTAATATATGGAATGAGTGAAAAACAAATAGTAGAGGTTGCAGATCTTTTAAATCAAGGATTTGAAGGGAAATACATAAGACATATACCAGGAACTTGTTACATAGCAGATAGTTTAGATGAAATATATGAAGAGCATATAGTTCTTCCTTCATTTAAAGAAGTAGCAGCAGATAAAAGGACTTATGCAGAATGTTTTAGAACTCAATATGAGGAACAAGACCCTATTAGAGGAAGAACTTTAGTTCAAGAACATAATGGAAAATATGTTGTTATAAATAAACCTCAAGTACCTTTATCAAGAGAAGAGTTAGATAAAGTATATGCACTTCCATATCAAAAAACATATCATCCTATATATGAAAAAGATGGTGGTATTGCAGCTATAGAAGAGGTTAAATTTAGTTTGGTAAGTTCAAGAGGATGTTCAGGTAACTGTTCATTCTGTGCTATAACATTCCACCAAGGGAGAATTGTTACTAGTAGAAGTGAGGATTCTATAGTAGAAGAAGCTAAAGATATTACAAAATATAAAGATTTCAAAGGATATATTCATGATATTGGAGGACCAACAGCTAACTTTAGAAAACCTGCATGTAAAAAGCAATTAACATTAGGTGCATGTAAACATAAAAAATGTATGGAACCTGGAATTTGCAAAAACATGGAGGTAGATCACAAAGAATACTTACATTTATTAAGAAGGGTTAGAAAATTACCAGGAATAAAGAAAGTATTTATACGTTCAGGATTAAGATATGATTACATAATGGCTGATAAAGATGATACATTCTTCAAAGAATTAGTTGAACATCATGTAAGTGGTCAGTTAAAGGTTGCACCAGAGCATGTGTCTCCAAATGTTTTAAAATATATGGGTAAACCTGCTGGTAAAACTTACGAAGAATTTAGAAAGAAATTTTTTAGAATAACAGAAAAAATAGGAAAGAAACAATATATAATTCCATACTTAATGTCAAGTCATCCAGGTTGTGAGTTAAAAGATGCAGTTATGCTTGCAGAATATTTGAGAGATATTAATTATCAACCAGAACAAGTACAAGATTTTTATCCAACACCAGGAACAGCATCAACTACAATGTTCTATACAGGATTAGACCCACTTACAATGGAAGAAGTTTATATTCCAAGAAGTAAGGAAGAAAAAGCAATGCAAAGAGCATTACTTCAATTTAGAAATCCTAAGAACTATAATATAGTTTATGATGCCTTAGTTAAAGCTGGAAGAGAAGATTTAATAGGGGACGGTCCTAAATGTTTAATAAGAGATAAAAATAGTAGAGGATATAATAATTACCATAGAAATCATAGTAAAAATGAAAAAAATAATAATAGTAATGTAAGAAGAGATGGAAGAAAATCTTCTCAAGGAAGAGGAAAAGAAGGGGAAGTTTCAAAGAGAAAGAGTTCTCATAGTAAGAAACAAAGAACTGGAAGAAGTTCTTCAAGAGGAAAAAGAAGGTAAGAAAAAGATACTAGGATTTATTCAAATTCTAGTATCTTTTTGTATATTTTTTGTATTATATAAGGAATAAGTTTTTTGTGATAATTGAAAATAAACTCAAAAAATAAGTTTAAGCATTTCTTGAAATAATAAATTTTTTTTGATGATATAATTATTTATTTATGATATAGTTAATAAAGAGTTAACAAAAGATGAATAATAAACCAAAAAAATTATTCGTTTAAAAAAATAATTAATAAATAATAAAGAGGTGGCATTAATTTGTATTATAAAATAGGTATTGATGCAGGTTCTACTACGCTAAAATGTATTGTATTAGATAAGGACGATAATGTTATCTATTCAAATTATGAAAGACATTATTCAAAAGTAAGAGAAAAACTTATAGAAGAACTTGAGAATATAAAAGATCTAATTAAAGATGAGAAATTTAAAATAGCAATAACAGGTTCTGCTGGATATGGAATAGCTACTGAATATAATCTGCCTTTTGTTCAAGAGGTATTTGCAACAACACTTGCTATAAAAAAAGATTATAATGATGTTGATGTAGCCATAGAACTTGGAGGAGAAGATGCTAAAATAATATTCTTAACTGGTGGATTTGAAGAAAGAATGAATTCAAGTTGTGCTGGTGGTACAGGAGCTTTTATAGATCAAATGGCTCATTTAATGGGCTTAACTGTTAATGAGATGGATAATTTAAGTTTAGAACATGAAAATATATATGAAATAGCATCAAGATGTGGAGTTTTTGCAAAAACTGATATACAACCTTTATTAAATCAAGGTGCTAGAAAAGAAGATATATCAGCTAGTGTATTTCAATCAGTAGTCAATCAGACTATTGGAGGGCTTGCACAGGGAAGAAATATAGAAGGTAAGGTAATGTTTTTAGGAGGACCTCTTTATTTCTGCAAAGGACTTAGAGAAAGATTTGTTGAAACATTAAAATTAAGTGATGAAAATGTAGTTTCTCCTAAAAATGCTCAGGTTTTTGTAGCCATAGGAAGTGCTTTATATTCTAAAGAAGAAAATAAAGAATACATATATGATGAACTTTTAAAAATAATAAAACAGAATCATAAAGAAATAAAAACTATGAATACTATTGAACCTTTATTTAATAGTGAAGAGGAGTATGAGGAGTTTTTAAAAAGACATAGTAAGGCTAAGGTTCTTTCAAAACCTATAGAAAACTATACTGGAGAGTCATATATAGGTATAGATGCAGGTAGTACTACAACTAAGGTTGTTTTAATAGATAAAGAAGATAATATTTTATATGAATATTATGGTTCTAACAAAGGAAATCCTGTAGAGGTATTAAAAAAAGAGTTGAAAAAAATATATAAAATATGTGGTGAAAAGATTAAAATAGTTGGTAGTGCTGTTACTGGATATGGAGAAGAGCTTGTAAAAAAAGCCTTTTCTATAGATTATGGAATTGTTGAAACAGTAGCTCATTATATAGCAGCTAGTCATTTTAATCCAAATGTAGACTTTATACTTGATATAGGTGGACAAGATATAAAGTGTTTTAAAATAAAAAATGGAATAGTTGCAAACATAATGCTTAACGAAGCTTGTTCATCTGGATGTGGTTCATTTATAGAGAGTTTTGCAAATCAAATGGGATATGATGTAGAAACTTTTTCTAAGCTTGGTTTGTTTGCTAAAAATGGTGCTGATTTAGGTTCAAGATGTACTGTGTTTATGAATTCATCTGTAAAACAGGCTCAAAAAGAAGGTGCCACAGTTTCAGATCTTTCAGCAGGACTTTCTGTTAGTGTAGTAAAAAATGCTTTGTATAAAGTTATAAGAGCAAGAAGTATAGATGAATTAGGCAATAATATCATTGTTCAAGGAGGAACAATGTATAACGACGCAATATTAAGAGCTTTTGAAAAAGAACTTAATAAAAATGTTATAAGACCTAGTATATCAGGACTTATGGGGGCATATGGATGCGCACTTTATGCTAAAAAGAAAAGTAAAGGAATAAGTAAGATAAAATCTAGTGAGGAATTAGAAAAATTTACTCATAAATCTAAAATAGCTAAGTGTGGATTATGTACTAATAGATGTAATCTTACAATAAATATTTTTAATGAAGGTGAAAGATATATATCAGGAAATAGATGTGAAAGACCAACTGGGAAAAAAGTTTGTGATGAACTTCCTAATATGTATCAATATAAATATAAAAAAATAAGAAGTTATGAATCATTAGAAGGAGGAAAAAGAGGAATAATAGGAATACCTATGGTTTTAAATATGTATGAAAATATTCCTCTTTGGGCTACCTTTTTTAAAGAACTTGGATTTAATGTGGTCTTATCAGATGAATCTAATAAGAAAATTTATCTAAAGGGGCAACATACAATACCTTCAGATACTGTGTGTTATCCTGCTAAATTAGCTCATGGTCATATAGATAATCTCTTAGATAAAGGAATTAAGAATATATTCTATCCTTGTATGAGTTACAATTTTGATGAAGGAATATCTGATAACTGTTTTAATTGTCCAGTAGTTGCATATTATCCTGAACTTTTAAAAACAAATGTTAAAAGACTTCAAGAATCTAATTTTATTATGGATTATTTAAGTTTAAATAATAGAAAATTATTAGCTAAGAATTTATATGAAATTTTAAAAAAATTAAAAGAAGATATAAAATTAAGAGAAGTTAAGAAAGCCTTAGAAATAGCATTTAATGAGTACTATGAATATACTAAGGATTTAAAGGAAAAAGGAAAAGAATTTTTAAAATATGCAAAAGAAAACAATTTAACTTCAATTGTATTAGCTGGTAGACCATATCATGTGGACCTTGAAATAAATCATGGAATAGATAAGCTTTTAACAGGTCTTGGAGTTGTTGTTCTTTCAGAGGATTCTTTAGATATTATAGATGAAAAGCCAGAAATTCATATACTTAATCAATGGACATATCAAGCAAGACTTTATAACGCTGCAGCTTACGTGGCTTCTCATAAAAATATTGAACTTATACAACTAGTATCTTTTGGATGTGGAACAGATGCTATAACATCAGATGAAATTAAAGACATATTAGAGAGAAATAATAAAATATATACTCAGCTTAAGATTGATGAAACAAATAACTTAGGTGCAGCAAAAATAAGAATTAGAAGTTTACTAGAGGCAGTAATACAGAAATAGGTGATAATATGACGAAAAGTGAAAATAATGGATTTGCAGTGTTTACTAAGGAAATGAAAAAAACACATACAATTTTAGCTCCTACAATGCTACCAATACATTTTAAGCTTTTATCAGGAATAATGAAAAAGTATGGATATAAATTAGAATTTTTTAATGGTGACACAAATAGTGCAATTGAAGAAGGATTAAAAAGTGTCCATAATGATATATGCTATCCAGCTATGATTGTAATAGGGCAGCTTATGGAGGCTATAAAAAGTGGGAAATACGATAAAAATAAAATAGCTTTAATAATGAGTCAAACAGGTGGGGGATGCAGAGCGTCAAACTACATCCATCTTCTTAGAAAGGCATTAAAAGAAAATGGATTAGAAAATATTCCTGTAATTTCTTTAAATGCTAGTGGCTTAGAAAAACATGAAGGTTTTAAGATGTATCCTGGACTTTTAATAAAGTGTGTATATGCTCTTTTTTATGGAGATATGTTAATGTGGTTATATAACCAATGCAAATCTTATGAGAAAAATAAAGGAGAAACTGATATTCTTTTAGATAATCAGATAGAATATTTAAAAGAAAAATTTGAGGGAGTATCTTATATTAGAGTTAGAAAAATATATAAAGAAATAGTAGAATCTTTTTTTAAATTAGAGCTAAAAAAAGAAAAGAAAGTTAAAGTTGGAATAGTTGGAGAAATATATCTTAAATATTCACCTCTTGGCAATAATGAATTAGAAAAGTTTTTAAGAGGAGATAATGCAGAGGTTGTTATGTCTGGAGTTACTGATTTCTTTATGTATTGTCTATCAAACTCAGAAATTGATAGAAAGCTCTATGGAATGAAAAAAATGTCTAGTAAGATAACTAAAATAGCAAATTCTTATTTAGAACACTTGCAAAAGTTAATGATAAAGTCAATAAATAGCTATTCTAATTTTAATGCTCCAACTCCTTTTAAAGAACTTAAAAATTCAGTTGAAGAATATATTGGAAGAGGAGTTAAAATGGGAGAAGGATGGCTTATGACAGCTGAAATGCTAGAACTTATAAATAGTGGAGTGAATAATATAGTTTGTGCCCAGCCTTTTGGATGTCTTCCAAATCATATAGTGGGTAAAGGTATGATTAGAGGAATAATGGAAAAACATCCAGAAGCTAATATTGTAGTTGTTGATTATGATCCTTCTTCAACAAAGGTAAATCAAGAAAATAGAATAAAATTAATGCTTGCAAATGCAAAATTAAGTGAATATCTCTCAAATTAATTTGAATAAAAAAGAAGAAGATAGAGTTTAATAATTCTTATCTTCTTCTTTTTATTTGATTTTTTATATTAAAGTGATTTTATGTTCAATATAATCTTAAAAGTATCTTAAATAAGAAAAATACTTTTAGAAATGATTAAATTTAATATTATAATATAGGTAACAAGATGTTAGGAGGCTATTTTTTATGAATATTTTAGTTGCTGAAGATGAACAAGATATAAGAGAACTTTTAGAATTACATCTTTTAAAAGATGGGTATGAAGTTTTTAAAGCAAGAAATGGATTAGAGGCTTTAGAAATATTAAAAAGAGAAAAAATACATTTAGCATTATTAGATGTTATGATGGAGGGTATGGATGGATTTAATTTATTAAAGGAACTTAGAAAGTGGAGTGAAATACCTGTAATATTTTTAACTGCCAAAATAGAAGATGATGATAAAATATTAGGATTAGGCCTTGGGGCTGATGATTATGTAATAAAACCATTTAAACCTGTTGAACTTATGGCTAGGATAAAATCTAATTTAAGAAGATGCTATAAATATTCAGGGGAAGAAGAAAATAAGATAATAAAAATATATGATTTAGAGTTATATAAAGATAGTTGTATAGTTAAAAGAAATGGTGAGGAACTTTCTTTAAATGCAAAAGAATTTAAAATATTAGAAATGCTTATGGGTAATATAGGGAGAGTATTTACTAAGAAACAAATATATGAAAATGTATGGAAGGAATACTATTTAGGAGATGATAATACTATTATGGTACATATAAGTCATTTAAGAGAAAAAATAGAAGAAGATCCAAAAAAACCATTGAAAATTAAAACAATAAGAGGAATTGGATATAGATTTGAGAAAAATAAATAAAGCAAAGGAATTTTAATATGAAAAAAGGAAGATATAAGGTATCTAATATACTTCTTAGAAATTACTTGAAAGTATTTATTCTTATAAGTTTAATAACAGTAATTATAATATCATTTACATTTATTATTGGAATAAGTATTTATGTTAAAAAGGCACCCTTAGAAAAAGAAACCACTTCAATTATGTTAGGGGATATTGAAAATAAAGATTATAATAGTATAAAAGAAAATTATATAACTCAAAATAATGGATGGATAGAGGTTATTGATTCAAATTTAAATGTTGTTAAAGTTTTAGGCAATCCTAAAATAAAGAGAAAAAAATATACATCTGAGGAATTTGGAAAGATACTTGTAAACGAAATAAATGGAAATGATGAAGATGGAGAGCTTATGTCTTTAGGATATAGCGAAAAAGGAAAGTTTTTTGTAATAACAAGAATACCTAAAGATGAGCTTGTAAATATGTTCATAAAGAATCCTAGAATAGGCCTTAAGGGGTTTTCTTATGGTATGATAATTATTTATATATTTTTGTTTATTATAAGTTTAGTTATTTATTCAAGGCTAACATCTAAGACATTTACAAAACCTCTTGATAAGCTTATGAATGGAGTAAGAAAGATAGGATCTGGAGATTACTCAACTAGAATAAAAATAGAGAAAAATAATGAATTTGAAGAACTTGGAGAAGCTTTTAATAATATGGCTTCAAAGATAGAGGAAGAAAGAAAATTAAAAGAAAAGTCAGAAAAACTTAGAAAAGATTTTATTAGAAATATAGCCCATGATTTAAAAACACCATTGTCTAGTGTGGTTGGATATTCAAATATAATAAAAAATACTAAAGATTTAGATAAAAAAACTTTGATTAAGTATGTAGAAATCATTGAAAAAAATGGGGAAAGAGCTAATGAAATGATAATGGAACTTTTTGAATTTTACACTATACAAAGTTCAGGGTTTATCTTAGATAAAAAAAGACATGACTTAAGTGAGTTTTTAAGAAATTTAATAGCTGATTATTTATATTTATTAGAAGAGAAAAATTTTAAGTTTGATTTTGATATATGTGAAGAGGAAATTTTCTTAGATTTTGATTCTAAAAAGTTAGAAAGGGCTTTAGGGAATTTAATAATAAATAGTATTAAGTATAATAAAGAAGAAACTGAGTTTTTAATAAAATTATATAAAGAAAATAATATTGCTAAAATAATTATAAGTGATAATGGAATTGGGTTAAGTGAGGATATTAAAAAAGATATATTTAATCCATTTGTAAGGGGAGAAAAATCAAGAAACTCTAAAAGTGGAGGATCAGGTCTTGGTCTTACAATAACAAAAGAAATAGTTGAAAAACATGGAGGAAGAATATATCTAAGCAATCATCCATTGAATGGATGTAATTTTATAATAGAATTACCAATAAAATAAGGACTAGTTTAAAAAACTAGTCCTTTTAAATTAAGCAGCCTTTCTGACTGATTTTCTACTTTTACTATAATTTTTACGATTTCTTCTTTTCTTATAAGAAAATTTCTTTTTAAAATAACTATAAATTAAATCTGTAATAGTATGAAGTCCAGAACCTAAGAATAAAGCGAGTAATATATTTGAAAACAATATTTTATTCTGAACTAAGAATCTTCCAACTATTTTAAGTAATTCAGGAGTTGAAAGATGTGTTATAGAGAATGAATATAATAGTGATGAAATTGTTATAGGAATTATTGAAACATAAAGTATTCTTATAATAGGACCTAATACAAATCCGTGAGTAAACACACTTCTATGTTCAAAAATCTTTTGATATGGTATCCATATAAACTTAAAATAACCCCATCTTCTAAATTCTCTACTTTTTATATCTAAATCTCCAGAAAACATATAACCACCAAACATATATATAGATACGCCTAATATGGAAAAAGCTAAACTACTTCCTAAATCATTTAATATAAGCATATTTATAAATAAAAATAAAGAGGCTACAAAAGGGGTCATAATAACCGTAATTTTGTCATGTGTTTTTCCTGATGCCATGGTATCACCCCGCTAAAATTTTTTATAATAATAATATAACATATTTTGGAGAAATATCACAGAACTTTATTATATTAATCATATAAAATTTAAATATACAAAGATAATCATAATTAATTTAATTATAGTCACTAAAAAATATTTTGTTAGTTTATTAATAAAATTTTTAAATAATAAAAAATACTCAAAATTTCATGAAAATTATTAAAATATTATTTGAAAAATGGAATGTTTTATGATATATTAATAAAAAATCTTTTTTGGGGAGTAGTTTTTACTAAAGTGAAAATAATTTCATAGATTGGAGGAGTATATTTGAATAAAAATAAATATGGATTATTTACAGCAATAGGAATGATAGTTGGAGTTGTAATAGGTTCTGGAATATTTTTTAAAAGCGATAATATTCTTATAGCAACTGGAGGAAGCATAAGTTTAGGTGTTTTGGTATTTGCTATAGCAGCTATTGGAATAATATTTGGAAGTCTTACAATTTCAGAATTAGCTTCTCGTAATTCAAAAGCTGGTGGAATTATTACTTATGCAGAAGAATCTTATAATAAATCTATAGCATGTTCTTTTGGATGGTTTCACACGCTTTTATATTATCCAACACTTATATCAGTTGTTTCTTGGGTTGTAGGAATATATATATGCATGCTTTTTGGTGTTAAAGGAAATTTGGAAATTCAAGTTTTAATTGGAACTTCTATAACAGGAATTTTATTTATATTTAACATATTATCATCAAGATTAGGAGCATATTTTCAAAATGCTTCAACAATAATAAAGTTAATCCCATTAATTCTTATAGCATTTGTAGGAATAGCCTATGGAGATCCTAAAAGCATAGTTCCATCAGATGTTACTAGTATGCATTCATTAGGATGGTTGTCTGCTATAACACCCATAGCATTCTCATTCGATGGATGGATTGTTGCTACATCAATAGGACATGAAATTAAAGATCCAAAGAAAAATTTACCTAAGGCACTAATTATAGCTCCCTTATTTATTTTAGTTATGTATATAGCATATTTTGTAGGCATAAGTACTTTCATTGGTCCAGAGATGGTTATAAACCTTGGAGATGCTCATGTTGATATGGCAGCTAATAAAATATTAGGGCCTATGGGAGCTAAAATATTTATTGTATTTGTTATAATTTCAATTATGGGAACGGTAAATGGGCTTCTTATGGGGCTTATTAGACTACCTTATTCACTAGCAATTAGAGGAATGTTTCCTAAATCTCATAAAATATCAAAAATTAATAAAGATGGTGAAATACCATTAAATTCAGCTCTTGTAGCTTTGTTTTTAATATTTTTCTGGATTTTAATTAATTATTTAACTCAAAAATATAGTATTCTTCCAAATTCAGATATTTCAGAAATATCAATAACAATAAACTATGTATTATATATTTTTTTATATTTAAAAGTGTTTAATATGGGAAGAAGTGGTGAAGTAAAAGGAGTATGGAGAGGATTTTTAAATCCTATATTAGCTATTTTAGGCTCTTTAATAATACTAATTGGAAGTATGAATAATCCTTTATTCTTATTATATACTAGCTTCTGTTTAGCTTTATTAATATCAGCTATTTTATTTTGGAAGAGTAAAGAAAGAAAATTAAATTTAACATAGTAATAAAGAAATCATGTCTAATATAGATGTGATTTCTTTATTTTTTTATAACTTTAATAAAAAAATTGATGTTTTTCTATTAAAGTTATAAAAAAATAAAAAATTAACTGAATTATAATAAATTATTGTAATAATATGACTTGATTATTTAAAGTTATAAAAAAACATGGTATTATATTATAGTATATATAAATGTACATAAAATTTAATAGTTTAACCAAGGAGGAAAAATATGGGCTCAGAAAATAAGGGTAAATTAACTTTAACAGCGCTTATATTAATGATTTTCACATCAGTATATGGTTTTGCTAATATGCCAAAGGCATTTTACTTAATGGGGTATGGAGCTATTCCATGGTATATAATATCTGCATTAGCATTTTCAATACCTTATGCTTTTATGATGGCTGAATATGGAGCAGCTTTTAGAAAGGAAAAAGGAGGTATATACTCATGGATGGCTAAGTCTGTTGGACCTAAGTATGCATTTATTGTAACTTTCATGTGGTATTCATCAAATCTTATTTGGATGGTAAGTAACTCATCATCAATATGGATTCCTTTTTCAAATGTAATTTATGGACAAGATATGACAAGTACATGGTCTTTATTTGGCTTAACAGTTCCTCAGACTATGGCTGTACTTGGATCAATTCTTGTTATAATAATTACTTATGCAGCCTCTAAAGGATTAGAGAATATAACAAAGGTAACATCAATAGGAGGTACAGTTGTTGCATTGTCTAATATTGTACTTATAGTTGGTGCTATAATTGTTTTTGTAGGTAATGGATTTAAACCAGCGGAACCATTAACACTGCATTCATTTGTACATGCACCAAATCCTTCATATCAATCACCAATAGGTGTTTTAGGATTTTTAGTTTTTGCAGTATTTGCTTATGGTGGATTAGAGGCTATTAGTGGATTAGTTGATGAAACTAAGGACGCTAAGAAAAACTTCCCTAAAGGACTAATGATAGCATCAATAATAATAGCTGTTGGATATGCTGTAGGTATACTTTGTATAGGATTATTTACAAACTGGCAAGCAACATTATCAGGAGATAATGTAAACTTAGCTAACGTAGCATACATAGCTATACAAAATTTAGGAGTTCAACTTGGACATACTTTTGGAATGAGTGTGGAAGCATCACTTACTTTAGGTGCGTGGTTTGCTAGATATATAGGACTTTCAATGATGTTAGCTTTAATGGGAGCATTCTTTACATTAAGTTATGCACCAATAAAGCAGTTAATAGAAGGAACTCCAAAAGAAATATGGCCTAAAAAATGGACAAGACTAAATGAAAATAACATGCCTGTAAATGCTATGTGGATACAATGTATAGTTGTTGTTATATTTATATTAACTGCTTCATTTGGAGGAGAATCTGCAAACAAATTTTTCGGTTACTTAATATTAATGGGTAATGTTGCTATGACAATTCCATATATGTTCTTATCAGGTGCTTTCCCTTCATTCAAAAAGAAAGAAGAGATTGAAAAACCATTTGTTATGTATAAGTCATATAAGGTTTCAGTAATATGGTCTGTAATAGTGACAGCAACAATAGGATTTGCAAACTTCTTCACAATTATAAAACCTGTAATTGATGATAAGGATTATGTAGCTATGGCGTTCCAGATAACTGGACCTATAATATTTGCCATAATAGCATTTGTTCTTTATCATAATTATGAGAAAAAGACAAAAAATAAAAAATAAACTTATAAGAAAAACAACATCTTTAAGATGTTGTTTTTCTTATATATTCTTTATATGGATTCTTTTTCAAATTTTATAGTATAATAAAAATATATTAATTTTTAATAGAAAGGACTAAAGTAAATGAAAAAGAAGATTTTTATAGTCTTAGGGATAATAATTGTTTTAGCTTTAGGCATAACAGCTTATATTGTTAAAAACAAAAGTGGATATTCACTTACAATAACTAATAAAACTAAAAAAGAAATTACAGGACTTCAGATAAGTTATGGAAACAATAGTTATAACCTAGATGTTCCATCAATAGCCCCTAACAAATCTGTTAGTATGCGAATTAAGACTAATACTAATGGATCTTTATTTATGTACTATACTGATATTATAGGAAATTATCATAAAGAGATATTATCAGGATACTATCAAAAAGGTGCAAAGGGTAAGATAAATGTTAATATAACAGCTCAAGACAACTTAGGGGTTTATGGAATTGAAGTTGAATCTCCAGAGGCAGAGCAAGATGTAAATGGAAAATAAGAGAGGTGTTTTATGGATGTTTTAATTTATAATGCATTGTATATAATAATATATAGCTTTTTAGGATGGATATGTGAAGTTATATATTGTTATATATTAGATCATAAGTTTACTAATAGAGGATTTTTAAATGGGCCTTTATGTCCTGTATATGGATTTGGAGCTATATTTGTATTAACATTTTTAAATCAATATAAAAACAATGTGTTTTTAGTATTTATAATTGGAATTATAATAACATCTGTGCTAGAATATGTTACATCAGTTGTTTTAGAGGTTTCTTTTCACACAAAGTGGTGGGATTATTCAAATCATAAATTTAATATTCATGGAAGAGTATGTTTGCTAAATTCTACAATGTTTGGAATATTATCTGTTGTTCTTATTGAGGTTATAAATCCTATAATAGTTGGTTTTGTTCATAAATTTTCAAAAGAAAGTATATATTTTGTTACGTATATTTTATTAGGTATGATAACAATAGATTTTATAATTACAGTAGCTACAATGATTAAATTAAATTCTAAACTTGAGAAACTAAATGCCTTAGCTTATGAATTTGAAGAACTTGGAGTATCTTTCATAGAAAAAACAGAAAAAGATTTAGATTTTGCAATTAGTAAATTTAAAAGTGAAAAATCAAATAGAGAAGAATTATTATGTAGAATTAGGGAATTAAGAAAAGGTGGAATAATTCAAAGAAGACTTTTAAAAGCATTCCCTAATATGAAGCATAAAATTCATAATGATATATTGCAAAGATTAAGAAAATTAAACAAATAAAAAGAAGCCAGTAAATGGCTTCTTTTTATTAATGATAATTGTCTTTGGATAATAATTCTTTTTTTACTAAAACTCCATTTTCATAAATTTCTCTATATGTTGTTGCTGATTTAGGGCCATGTTGGTCAACAGCAATAACTATCTTTTTGTTAGGCTGTTCATTTATTCCCCATATATTAGCTTTAACATGTCCATTATTTGTTATATAGGTTTGTACAATTACTGGGTTTTTAAGATTATTCTTAAATTTAAGATCTACAACCCCACTAGCCATTGTTGCATCTCTTCCTATAGGAGCATAAGTTACTGGAAGGCTGTGAGGAGCTCTTTCAACTATCTTTAAATCTGCATAAAGAACAGCATTGTAAAGAGTAGTTACTCCTTGACATATACCACCAGCCATTATATCAACAACTTTGTTGTTAATAAAACCTGGTGCATATGTGTAGCCATTACTAGCATTTCTTTCTTCTCCTTCTTTATCAGCAGAGAAAATCTCACCTGGCATTAAAACAGTTCCATTAAGTTTGCTTAAATAAGTACGTATATTGTGAGTACGTCCTCCTTCTAAGCTAGGAAGTTTAGTTTCATAAGTTCCAAGTATAGTCATTTTTTGAACTTCAGCTTGAGTTAATTCAGGCTTAAGTTCTTCAACTGGTATTTCTATTTTACAACTATTAGTATCATGTCCATGATCATCTATGTCTTTAACAATGATCTTTGTAAGTTTTTCTAAATCAACTTTATAACCTATAGCTTCTTTAGTTGCAGAAACTGAATTACCAGAAAAAGAAAGTTTAGGCTCTACTTTTTTCTTATCAATTTTTCCACTTATTTGAGCTAACTTTTCTTTAAGTGCTTCTGGATTGGATTGTGGATTAAAATTAAAATAATAAGGTGTAGATTTTAACTTTAATCTTTCTACTGAGTTTGAAATTATATTTCCACCTTTACCAAAATAAAATACTTCATTTGATATCTTTTCGAAATCGTAATAAAAACCTAAATCTTTTGCAGAATAAGTTTCGTTAAACATATCTTTATAAGTAAAAGTAACCTTAAAATTATCTAATAAATTAGAGTAATGATTGCTAACTTTTTCTTTAAGTTCATTTTCACTTAAATTAGATACATTAACATCGCTTACGAATATTCCATCATAAGTTTTGTCCTTGTAGGAATAGGTAGTGTAACCTATAACTGATAATATAGCTAATATTATTATCAACACAGCAATAGCAATTCCTAAACCTATTTTTTTAGGACTAAATTTGTCAATTCTCTTACTTCTCACTTTTACTACCTCAACTTATACTTAATTAATATTATAAAAATATGTACATATAACCTATCAAATAAATATAAATAAAATATGGAGATTATTCTTTTTTTATCCTAATAAGACATTTTAAAACATTATTTAAATTATAACATTTTTATGGATTTATTTCCAATTAATATAATTATAATATAAATTTTTAAAATAATATACAACTTAATGCAAATTTTCATATGATATCTAATGAAAAAAATAAGGGGGGATTATTTATGTTTAATAAATTAAGTATTCATATTAAAGAGATTTATGATAAGGCAGTAAATAAAGATGATTTTATAAGTTGTGAATATTCTTTTTCAACATTGTATATGTGGAGAGGAGCATATAGATTGTTATATTCTTTATTTAAGGATATTTTTATTATTAAAAAATGTGATGATAATTATGGAACTTTTTTTATGGAGCCTTTAGGAAATTTTAATGATGATGAGCTTATAAGGATTATTTATTATCTAGAAGACATAAGGAAAGAAGATAAAAATATTTGGCTTTTAGGAGATGTAACTAGGCAAGGAAAAGAAAGATTAGAAAGAATTATAGGAGAAAAAATAATAATAGAAGAAGAAAAAAACAATTTTGATTATATTTATAAGTGTGAAAAATTAATAGATTTAAAAGGAAACATTTATAGAAATAAAAGAAATAAAATTAATCACTTTAAAAACACTTATGATTATAAAAAAAATATAATAAATAGAAATTTATATGAAGAAGAGTTAGTTAAGTATAGAGAGTTTTTAAATTTATGGAGCAAAGAACATAGCGTAAATCATATGAAGAAGTTTTTAGATTATGAAATAAAAGCAATAGAGGATTTACTTTTAAATATTGGATATTTAGGACTTGACCTTATAGAGATTTATGTAAATGAAAAACTTATAGGATTTTCTATAGGAGAACAATTTAATAAGAATTTGTGTATAATACATGTTGAAAAATGTTTAAAGGAATTTAATGGTGCATATGCTTTTATAAATAATGAATTCTTAAAAGAATGTTATCAAAATATAAAGTATGTAAATAGAGAAGAGGATTTAGGAATAGAAGGACTTCGACGTTCTAAAATATCTTATATTCCAGATTTTTTAGAAAAGAAGTATTTAATAAGACTAAAATAGAGAAAATATCCTATTTTAGTCTTATTAATTGATGAGTAGTTAAAAAATTAAAAATGCAAATCATTTATAGAAAGTAAATATTGATAATATTTTGACTAAATATTTAGTCCTTATATCCATAGAATGATGTTTTAGTAAGCTCTAAAGAATTATTTATTTGGTTTAAGGTATTTTGTATTAATTGTCTATTATCATTTTTTTCAACAGTATTCAAAGCAAGATTAATATATTCTTGTGCATGAAGTGCATTTTTCATTGCTAAATCTAATTCTCTTTTTATGTTAACTTTTTCTCTTTTTATGTTAACTTTAGAATTTTCCATAAAAATCCTCCTAAGATTAATCTATATAGTTATTAAAATTATGTTGAGCTGAATTTAGTGCGGAAGCAACAGTTTTTAAGGCTATATGAACTTCTGTTTTATTATCATATTCATCCATGTTCATATATGCTGTATTCAAATGATTTTGACAAGCGCATAATTCATCTATAGCTAGTCTAAAATTATCTCTTGCATTGTTTTTCAAGTAAAACACCACCTTTTATAACATTATATCTTTATTATATGTAGATTCCTTTTAAATAATGAGTAGAAATAATTGCTTGAAGAATTAATCCCTAACAATTCCTTTTCCAGAATCACTTATATCTAATAGAGCTTCAGGGTAAGGTTCTAGAATACTTTGAGAAAGTAGATATTTATTATTAAATCTTATGGCATAACTTTTTAATAAACTCGTTATGACACTTCTTGGAACCTTTCCTATCCTAAACTTATTTAAAGTTTCTAGGAAAAACGCTTTTTCATTTTTGGGTAAGTTCTTTGAAAAATATCCAAAAGCATGATTATAAGTATTTATTAAAGAAGTATATTTTGGTTGTTTCTTTAATAAAATAATTAGATTTACATGATATTCATTTAAAATTTCATTTATTTTTTTATGCTTATGATTTGCAACTATGTTACCTAGTCTTTTTAAACCAGCTTGATTATAAGCCATAAATAATAACTTGTTAGTAGAATGAAATTTTATTAAATCATTTATCTTTTTTGTATTTTTTATTTCATCAAATTTAGCAAAAAGAAATAATCTTATTAAGAAATGTTCTCTTATGTCAAAATTATTTAATCTTCCTTCTTCTTCAATAGGTGTATTAGGAAATCTTTTTAGGATTTCATTAGCAAAAATTCCTTTTCCTTTTTTAGATGCTGCTCCTTTTTCAGGTCCTTTATAGATTTTAACACCCTGTATTCCACAAGAGGGTGAACGACCTTTTAGTAAAAAGGCATGAGGAGAAAGTGTTTTATACTCTACACACATTTCATTTGCAAATTCACACATGTTTTTTGTATAATCCTTAAGTGTTTTAGGATCTATTAAATTTACAGAGTTATTATTTGATGAAATGAGCCTTATGGCATTTCTAGGAGTAGGCAATCCAATTCCTTCTTCAGGGCAAACTTCTATTATTGTAGAATAATTTTTTAGTTTATCAATAAATTTACATGGTGTAGCCTCTCCGTTATATCTGCAAGGTGTGTTGCCTAAACATTTACTAATAATTAACGTCGGTTTTGGCCAGTAAGTCTTCATAATAAAATCACTCCTATAAAAGTATTTACTTTTATAATTCCAATTTGATAGTAGAATATTCTTTTTTATTCTTAAATAATATACTCGTAAATGAATGTTAAAATTAAAAAAATATTAAAGAAAAAACAGAGATAAAATCTCTGTTCTCTAAAATAAAAATTACTTATTTTCACCGTTTAATCTATTAATCATAGCATTCTTAGCTTTTATTTCAAATGTATCATCTAAAGGCTCTAAATGAACATTTTCATATTTATTACTAAGTGCTAAATTTAATAATCTATCTGCAAGCTCTGGGTTTTTAGATAATAATGACCCATGGAAGTAAGTACAAAATGTGTTTTTATATATGCAACCTTCATAACCACTTTCTCCATTGTTTCCATATCCATGAACACATTTTCCAAGTGGTTTTAAGTTTCCAATAAATGTTCTTCCAGAGTGATTTTCAAAACCAACATAAGTTTCATTGTAATCTTCGTTATGAATTACAGTATTACCTATAAATCTTGTATTTCCACCTTCTGTATATATATCTAATATTCCTAAACCATCTATTTTTTCTCCAGTTGGAGCAGTATAGTAATTTCCTAAAAGTTGATATCCTCCACAGATAGCTAAAAGAACTTTTCCTTCTTCAACATATTCTTTTAAGGCATCTTTTTTTAGGTTTACTAGGTCATCTGAAACTATTGATTGTTCAAAGTCCTGTCCACCACCAAAGAATACTATATCATAATTATCTTTATCAAATTTATCTCCCATAGAAACATTCATTACATTTACTTTTATTCCACGTAATTTTGCTCTATGTTTTAATATTAAAATATTTCCTACATCCCCATACACATTTAAAAGATCAGGATATAGATGACATATATTTAATTCCATATAAATATCTCCTTTAAATTACCAAAGCTTTTCAATGTAGCCTTTTGAATGTAAGTATTTTCTGTAGTTAATCATAGCTGTATAAGTTGCAAGAATGTAGATTTTATTTTCTTTAGACTTTTTAATAGCTTCTGTTAAACATTCATATTCTTCTTCTATTATAAATTTATCAGTTGAAAGATCAGCTATTTTTAATCTTACAGCCATATCATAAGCTCTTATACCTGATATGAAGATTTCATTTAAATCCATAGTATTTAATTTTTCAAAATCAACATCCCATATCCAAGATACATCTTTACCATCTGCATAGTTATCATTTAATAAGAATGCAGCAGAAAAACTTTCTGAATTTAAAAGTAGAGTATCTAAAGCTTGGTTATATCCAGCTGGATTTTTAACTAATATTATTCTAGCTTCTTTATCACCAATTTTAATAGTTTCTTGTCTACCAAATGATGAATTTTGACTAGAAAATGATTTTTGGATTATATCATCATTAATATGTAATTCTTTTGCAGCTGAATAGGCACATAATGCATTATATATGTTATAAGTACCTGGTTGAGTTATTGTAAACATTGAACCATTTATAACAACCTTTGAACTTTCAGGAGTAAGCTTAACTATTTCTTCAACTTTATATTTTAAATTTTCTCTTTTGAATCCACAGTTTGGACAATAGAAACTTCCTAAGTGATTATATGTTATAAAGTTATAGGAATATGGATTTTTGCAGAATTTACAGAACTTAGCATCTGCATTAATATCTATATTCTTATTAGTATTTGGAGAAGCTTCAAAACCGTAGTAAACTTTAGGATTTTTAACTTCAAGTTTACCAAGAAGAGATTCATCTCCATTTAAAAGAAGTGTAGTAGTTGGTACTTTTACAACTCCTTCTAATATTTTACTTAGAGTAGTATATACTTCGCCGTATCTATCTAACTGATCTCTAAATAGGTTAGTTATGGTTATTATTTCTGGAGTTATGTATTCAGTTATGAATTTTAAGTTAGCTTCATCAACTTCAATAACTGCATATCTTTCTTTCTTAGAAGAAAATTTGTAGTTTGAAATGAATGTACTAACTATTCCTGGATAAAGATTTGCTCCAGTAGCATTAGTTATAACATCTAATCCATTACCTTTAAGGACATTATATATCATTGAAGTAGTAGTAGTCTTTCCGTTAGTTCCAGTAACTAATATAACTTTATAATTTTTAGAAACTACCTTTAATATGTTTCTGTCAATTTTTAGAGCTATTTTACCTGGAAAGTTTGTTCCACCTTTAAAAACTTTCTTTGAAATAAATTGTGTCATTTTAGATAAGATTATGCTTATATAAGATTTAATAGCTATTTTAAACACCACCTTACAAGTACTTTTTAGTCAATCTTCTTAAACTATTATAGTATAGCATAAAGTTTTTCAAAAATAAATTAATAAAAATCAATTATAAGTTTAATTTAAAGAATTTTATTTAGAAAAATTAACAATTAATTAAAAATCAATTAGATAAGAAAAGAATCAATAATTTATTAGGTTTTAACTAGAAATTTTACAATGCAATATATTTTAAAATATTGTATTATATATAAGGAAAGATATAATTAAACTATTAATTATACAAATGATTATAAATAAACTATACTAGGGGGAATAATAATGTATCCAATAAGATTTGAAAATCTATACTATGATAAGGTTTGGGGTGGAAGAGATTTCGAACTTTTTAGAGATAATATGCCAGATGGAATGATAGGAGAAACTTGGGATGTTGCTTGTCATAAAAATGGAATGAGCATAGTTGAAAATGGAGAATATAAAGGCTTAAGATTAGATGAATTAATAGATAAATTAGGAAGCGATTTAGTAGGAACTGAAATATCAAAAGAGAAATTTCCTCTACTTGTTAAATTAATAAATGCCAAGGATAAATTATCTGTACAAGTTCATCCAAATGATGAATATGGAATGAAAGTAGAAGGAGAACTTGGTAAAACTGAAATTTGGTATGTAGTTGAGGCTTTTGAAGGGGCAAACTTAATAGTTGGAACAAAAGATTGTACAAAAGAGCAATTTGTTAAAGCTATTGAAACTGGTGAATTTGATAAATATTTAAATAAAGTTCCAGTAAAAAAAGGAGATACTTTTTTTGTAAGAAGTGGGTTAGTTCACGCTATATGTGAAGGGGTTATAATTGCTGAAATTCAACAAAATAGTGATACAACTTATAGAGTTTATGATTATAATAGAGGAAGAGAAATTCATGTTGAAAAAGCTTTAGATTGTATAGATTTCTCATTATCAGGTGAAAAAGCTAAAGGGTTAAAAGTTTCATATGATCAATATGATAAAACTTATCTTTCATTATGTGAATACTTCTCATTAGAGAAATATGATATAAATGGATTTTGTGAAGAAGAAAGTGATAAGGAAAGATTCTTCATATTCACATGTGTTGAAGGAGAAGGGTTAATAACTTCTGAAAATGGAGAATTATTAATTAAAAAAGGAGATAGCATATTTATACCTGCTTCATTAGGAAAATATGCTTTAAAAGGAAATATGTCTTTATTAAAAAGTTATGTTCCTAAAAATGGTGCAGTTGAAGAGGAAATTCTTTCAATAATAAAAGAGTAGTTATTAAAATATAATATCTATTTAAAAGCATATGATGTTTATATTTAAGGTTAAATCATTAAGAAGCTGTATCAGATTAGTTAAGCTATAAATCTTGATACAGCTTTTTTTTGCTTTTGAAAATATATAAACCCTCTTCACTTTCATTTATATAATGAAAAAATAGTAAATGTGGACAAATTCTCTCAATGAAATTATAATAAAAAGGTAAAACTAAAAAGAAGAAAGCGAGTGTGTTTATGGGAATTAATTTTTTATTCATACTTAAGGCCATAATAATTGCAATTGTTGAAGGACTTACAGAATTTGTACCTGTATCATCAACAGGACATATGATTCTAGTTGGAGAGCTTATACATTTTAATACCCAATCAGGTGGTTTCCCTGAAATGTATGAGGTTGTTATACAACTTGGTGCCATTTTAGCAGTTGTAGTTTTATACTGGAAAAAAATCAGTGACTCAGTAGTTGAATTCTTAAGTTATGTATTTTCCTTCATTGGTTTAAAGACATCAAATGATAAAAGAAAATATGAGAAGAAACTTGCTGAATCAAAAACTGGTTTTATATTTGGTATAAATGTAATTATAGCTACAATACCAGCAGCTATTTTAGGATTCTTATTTGATGATGATATTAACAAGTATCTATTTTCAACAAAAACAGTTGCAGTTGGATTTATAGTAGGTGGTATTTTACTTATAGTTATAGAAAATAATTTCAGAAGAAGAGCTAAAAGAAGTAAGGTTGTTAAAGATATAGACAAGATGTCATATAAACAATCATTACTAGTTGGATGTTTTCAATGCCTTTCTTTATGGCCAGGTATGTCAAGAAGTGCTTCAACTATCATGGGAGGTTGGATTTCAGGATTAAGCACAACAGTTGCAACTGAATTCACATTCTTCTTAGGAATACCAGTTATGGTTGGCGCATCAGGATTAAAATTAGCAAAATTTGATTATTCTCAAATGAATGCAACAAATTGGATTGCATTAATTTTAGGATTTATTATTGCTTTTATAGTATCATTAGTAGTTATAGATAAGTTCATAAACTACTTAAAGAAAAAACCTATGAGAGTGTTTGCAGTTTATAGAGTATTTGCAGGTATAATATTAGCAATATTAATATTTGCAGGCTTTATAAGTTAATTTTAAAAAGACAGGAATTTTATTCCTGTCTTTTTTGATTTTACAATTTAATTTTTTTATTTCACTTAATTTAAATAAAAGATGGTAACTTTTCTAATTATTTAGATTAATTTTACTTTCCATGAAAACATTTATATGATATTATTTATTTGAGATTGATTGTAATAATTTTACAATTAAGATGTGATATTGTTTAAAAGGGGGATTCTATATGACACAGCCAATAAAAAAAATCGCTATACTAACAGGCGGAGGAGATTGTCCAGGTTTAAACGCAGTAATAAGAGCCGTTACAAAAACTGCAATTTTGCAATACGGATATGAAGTTATAGGATATAAATTTGGATACAGAGGATTATATAATAATGACTTTGTTAAGTTAGATTTAAACTCTGTTTCTGGAATACTTCATAGAGGTGGAACAATTCTTCACAGTTCAAATAAGGACAACCTATTTGATTATCAAATTGAGGATGAAAACGGTAAAATTGTTAAAAGAGATGTATCAGATGTAGGGGTTGAAAATCTAAAAAAAGAAGGCGTTGATGCGCTAGTTGTCATTGGGGGAGATGGAACCTTAACATCAGCAAGAGACTTTTCTAGAAAAGGGATAAATGTTATTGGTGTTCCTAAAACAATAGATAATGACTTACTTGCTACAGATGTAACATTTGGTTTTAACACAGCAATAGAAATTGCTACTGAAGCATTAGATAGACTTCATACTACTGCAGAATCACATCATAGAATAATGCTTTTAGAAGTTATGGGAAGAAATGCAGGGTGGATTGCTTTAGAATCTGGAATAGCAGGTTCAGCAGACGTAATCTTATTGCCTGAAATACCTTATGATATAAATAAAATAGTTGATAAAATAAAAGAAAGAGAAGAAGCTGGTAAACAATTCACAATAATTGTTGTTGCAGAAGGTGCAAAACCAAAAGATGGTGAAGTTGTTGTGTCTAAAATAGTTGGAGATAGTCCAGATCCTATAAGACTTGGAGGAATAGGAAATAAATTAGCTAATGATTTAGAAGTTTTAATTAAAAATCATGAAATTAGAAATACTGTTCTAGGACACCTTCAAAGAGGGGGAAATACTTCAACTTATGATAGAATACTTTCTACTAGATATGGAGTTAAAGCTGTTGAACTTATAAATAACAATTTATTTGGTAATATGGTTACATTAAAAGGAAATAATATTTCATATGAAAGTTTAGAAAATGTAATTGGATATACAAAAAATGTTGATCCTGAAGGAGAAATAGTTAAGGCTGCTAAAAGTATTGGAATTTCATTTGCTGATTAAAATAAAAGCACTCACTTTAAAAAGTGAGTGCTTTTATTTTTTATTTAGTAAAATTTTACTTATATTATTTATTAAATTTGCTAATACTTTAAAATAAATAAGAAATAGTATTCAAAGGTTAACAGGAAAAAAATTATAATTAAGACTTTAAAATTTTAAGAAAATATGTTAAAATTTAACTAAAACAACATAAAAGCAACATTAAAAGAAAGCTGGTGGGTATTTATGAAAGAAGTTCAAAAATATTTAGAGAGCAGAATTGGTTCGTATAGCTTTTTCTTTGAAGATTTAAAGAGTGGTTATACTTATGGTTATAATGAAAACGTTAAAATGGTTTCTGCAGGATGTATGAAATTACCTATAGCTATTGCTCTTACAAAACAAGTTGAAGAAGGTAAGATAGACTTTTTAGATAAAATTAAGATAGAAAGCTCAGATAAAGTTTATGGAACTGGAATAATACACGAATTTGGAGAAAGAGATTATACTGTATTTGAACTTTTAGTAGCTATGCTTATTCAAAGTGATAATACTGCTGCTAACAAAATAATAGATCTAGTTGGTATGGATAAAATAAATGAAATAATAAAAGATTTAGGAATGAAAAATACTGTACTAAATAGAAAGACTGCTGATGAAAGAAATTTCAAATCAGATATAGAAAATTATGCTACAGCTTATGACTTAACTTTAGCTTGGAAAAAATTAAGTAAGGGAATTTACTTAAGTAAAGAAAATTCTCAGATGATTATAGATATACTGACAAGACAACAAATAAAAAACAAACTAGCTTTATATATACCAGACAATCTTAAATTTGATATATCAAGTAAAACAGGAGATAAAAAAGGGGTAGAAAATGATACTGAGTTAATTCATACTAATAAAGGGAACTTTGCATTTACAGTAATGTCTAGTGGAATACCTAATTCAGTATATGGAACAGTAACCTTAGCAAAATCAGGTAAAATGATGTGGGATAATATAATGAACAATTGGCATTAAGTCCTAGGCTTCTGTAGTAAATAGAAGTGTACAATTTTATTTAATGGATACTCATTTAGTTTAAAATTATAACTATATTCTAAGTTAATCTTAGTATATTATTAGGGATAAATTAAAAGGTATAGTAAAGATACTATACCTTTTTAGTTGTTTTATTATAAATAATTACGAGTAAGAATTAAGTATAATAAAACAAATATAAAAAAATCTATAATCCTATAATAGAAAGTATGCTAACAGGAAGAATGTTTAAATAAATACAAACAATTAATACTATTGCACAAAAGGCAATTATTTTTATTATTTTTGTTGCAACCTTTATTATTATGAATACACATAAAGCTACTAATAATACTGATATTAGAGTTTCCATAATTAACCTCCTTTCAAATTCTATTTAATTTATATAGATAATTTACCATGTTTTCATTTTGTTCATATTAACATTATACATTCAAATATAAAATTTAACTAGAATATTTAGTTAATAAATAAAAAATATTTATATAAACTTTATTGACATAAAAATTTTAATATGATATCATAAGCACAATGAAAGTAGTCCAGTGAGGCTGAGTAATAAATAACCTTTAAATTTGATCCAGAGAGGTCAATAAGGAAGTTATATAGTTTGAGTATAATCTTTTAAGATTAAATAGAGATTTATATATAAAAGTCTTCCTTATTCAAGGGAGACTTTTTTTTACACGTAACTAGAATTATATAACTTTTCTTCTTTAAATTAACACAGAGAGGTTAAAAAGGAGTGAAAAATATGTTAAAAAACAAAAACTTACTAGATCCATCAGACTTCACAATAGAGGAGTTTGATGAAATTTTTAAGTTAGCACATCAAATAATGGCAAATCCAAAAGAATATCAAGACATATGCAAAGGTAGAGTTCTAGCAACACTTTTCTATGAACCAAGTACTAGAACAAGATTATCCTTCGAAACTGCAATGCTTAGATTAGGGGGACAAGTTGTTGGTTTCTCAGAGCCAAATTCAAGTTCAGTATCTAAAGGGGAAACTTTGGCAGATACAATAAAAGTAGTAAGTTGCTATGCAGACTTAATAGCAATGAGACATCCACTTGAGGGATCAGCAAAGGTTGCATCAATGTATTCAGATGTTCCAGTAATAAATGCTGGGGATGGTGGTCACCAACATCCAACTCAAACCTTAACAGATCTTCTTACAATCAAAGAGTACAAAGGTAACTTAGAAGGAAATACAATTGCATTATGTGGAGATTTAAAATTCGGTAGAACAGTGCATTCTCTTATAAAAGCACTTTCAAGATATAAGAATAACAAATTCATCTTAATATCTCCTATAGAACTTAGAATCCCAAATTATATTAGAGAACAAGTTTTAGAAAAAAACAATATAGAATATGTAGAAATAACTAGCTTAGAAGAAGGAATTAAAGAAGCTGATATTTTATACATGACAAGAATTCAAAGAGAAAGATTCCTAGATCAAAATGAATATGAAAGATTAAAGGATGTCTACGTCTTAGATGAAAGTAAAATGAGTGAAGCTAAAAAAGATATGATAGTTCTTCACCCTCTTCCAAGAGTAAATGAAATAGCATATGAAGTTGATAAAGATAAGAGAGCATTATACTTTGAACAAGCAAAATGCGGAATGTATGTACGAATGGCTTTAATGGCAAAACTTTTAGGGGAGGCTTAAGAATATGAAAAATAAAGAAATAGAAAGAAAATGTAAAAATCCTAAATGCATAACTCAGGTTGAAAAATACGTTCCTCAGAGTTTCACACTATTTGATAAGAAAAATAATATTTATCACTGTGATTACTGTCATGGAGAAAACCAATTTCCCAAACTTTAATTTAAGGAGTATATAGGATGAAGTTATTAATTAAAAATGTAAATTTAATAGATGAAAGCATTAATTTCTTTGGGGATATATATCTAGAAAATGGATTAATAAAGGAGCTTGGTTCAGAACTTCATAAAGAATGTGAAATTTTAGATGGAAAAGGATTAGTTCTTATGCCAGCATTCATAGACACCCATGCACACTTTAGAGATCCTGGATTTCAATATAAAGAAGATATAGAAACTGGCTCAAGGGCATCAGTAAGAGGAGGTTATACAACCGTTACATTAATGCCAAACACTAAACCAGTATGTAGTTCAAAGGAAGTTTTAGATTATGTAATAAATAAAGGAAAAGAAGTTGGACTAGTAGATTTATATCAAACTGTTTCTATAACTAAAGATTTAAGTGGACAAGAAATAAATCACTTAAAAGAATTTTATGGAAATAAAGAAGTTAAGGCAATAACAGATGATGGTAAGGGAGTATCAGATTCTAAAATAATGATGGAAGCTATGAAGGTTGCCAAAGAAAATAATTGGATTGTAATGTCACATGCTGAAAGTCCAGAATTTTCAAAAGTTGACATGCGTCTAGCTGAGAATATGATGACTTGGAGAGATATAACCCTTGCAAAGTTTGTTGGATGTAAGCTTCATATGTCTCATGTTAGCACTAAGGAAGCTATGAAGTATATAATAGATGGAAAAAATGATGGGGTAAATGTAAGTTGTGAGGTAACACCACATCACTTAGCCTTAAATAAAAAGATTAATAACTACAGAGTTAATCCTCCAATAAGAGAAGAAGAGGATGTTAACTTCTTAATAAAAGCAATAAAAATGAACTATGTTGATTGTATAGGAACAGATCATGCTCCTCATTCAAAGGAAGATAAGGAAAAGGGAGCACCTGGAATGATAGGTATAGAACAAGCCTTTTCAATATGCTACACAACATTAGTAAAAGGAAATCATATTAATTTAAATAAATTGAGTCAACTTATGAGTGGAAATGCTGCTAGTTTATTAAATATAAATAAAGGAAAACTTCAACCAGGATTTTCAGGAGATTTAGTTCTTGTAGATTTAAATAAGAAAAGATTTTTCAATGAGGAGAGTATAGTATCTAAGAGTAAAAACACGCCATTTAATGAAATGGAGTTTTATGGAGATGTGGTTTTAACAATAAAAGGTGGAAAAATAGTTTATAAGGGTGAATTCTAGGAGGTATATGATGATAGCAGATAAATTATTTGAAAAAATAGAAAAAAACGGAGTAGTTTGTGTTGGATTAGACACTAGCCTAGATTATATACCAGAGGAATTTAAAAGTAAGTTTTCAAATGAATCTGACATGTTATTTAACTTCAACAAGGAAATCATAGACGCAACATTAGATGTATCTGCATGTTTCAAAGTTCAAATAGCATACTACGAAGCCTTAGGACTTAAGGGATTAGAAGCTTACAAAAGAACATTAAGCTACTTAAGAGAAAGAGAAGCCTTAATAATAGCTGATATAAAAAGAGGAGATATAAAAGCTACTGCAAAAATGTATGCAAAGGCTCACTTTGAAGGAGATTTTGAAAGCGACTTTATAACACTAAATCCATACATGGGAATGGATAGTATAGAACCATACTTACCTTATATAGAGAAGAATGAAAAAGGAGTTTTTGTTCTAGTAAGAACTTCAAATAAAGGTGCTGAAGATATAGAGTACTTAGATACTGGAAATTCCAAAAAAGTTTATGATGTAGTTGGAGAAAAATTACACGATTTAGGTAAAAGCTACTTAGGAGAACATGGATATAGTTCAATTGGAGGAGTTGTTGGATGTACTCACCAGGAAGAAGCTAAGGAAATGAGAAAAAAATTAAACACAATGCCATTTTTAATACCAGGATATGGGGCACAAGGTGGAACTTCTCATGATGTGGCAGCTTACTTAAATAATGGAAATGGTGGAGTTGTAAATTCATCAAGAAAAATATTACTAGCATATAAAGAGATGGGAGATAGTAAAAACTTTGCAGAATGTTCTAGAAAAGAAGCAATAACAATGAGAGATGGTATAAGAGAAGCAATATTAAAATAGAAAAAATAAGGGAGGAAAAGTTATGGCTATGGAATATTTCAAAAGCAAAGTAAAAGAAAATGTAAAATTAGTAGATGGAATATACTCACTAACAGTAGAACATGATACAAAGGTAAATGCAGGACAGTTTTATATGATAAAAACTTCAAATACTTTTTTAGGAAGACCAATAAGTGTATGCGAAGTAAATGGAAAAGATATACGTTTTGTATATGCAACTGTTGGAAAAGGAACTAATGAAATGATGAAAATGGTTCCTGGAGATGAAATTGAAATAATAGGTCCTTTAGGAAATGGATTTGATGTAAATAAGAAATATGGAAAAGTAGCCTTAGTAAGTGGAGGAATTGGAACTGCTCCAATGTTAGAACTTGCAAAAATACTTAGGAAAAATAATCCTGAAATGAAAATGGATTTCTTTGGTGGATTTAGAGAGGATATTTATTTAGTAGATGAAATTAGAAAATTTGTTGGAGAGACTAAAGTTTCAACTAACAGTGGGAAATATGGACATAAAGGATTTGTAACTGAAATTCTTCCTCTTAATGAATATGACACAGTACTATGCTGTGGACCAGAGATTATGATGAAAAAAGTATGTGAAATGTGCAAAAAAGCAGGAGTTAATGTATATATATCAATGGAAAAACATATGGCTTGCGGAGTAGGAGCTTGCTTGGTTTGTACATGTAAAACTAAATCAGGAAATAAAAGAACTTGTAAAGATGGTCCAGTATTTAACGGATTAGAAGTTGAATTCTAAAATAGGAGGGGTTAAATGTGTTAAAAACAGTTATAAATGGAGTAGAATTTAAAAACCCTGTTATAGCAGCATCAGGAATTTTTGGATTTGGGGATGAATATAGCAATTTCTATGATGTAGGACAATTAGGAGGAATAAGTTCAAAAGGACTAACTCTTAATAGAAGAGAAGGAAATGAAGGTATAAGAATATATGAAACACCTCAAGGAATTATGAATTCAGTAGGACTTCAAAATCCAGGAATAGAAAAGTTTATAGAAATAGAGCTTCCTAAAATGAAAAAATTAGGAACCAATATAATAGCTAATGTAGGGGGAGCTACTATAGAAGATTATGAAAAAGCAGTTTCACTTTTAAATAAAGAAGCAATAGATATGATAGAACTTAATATATCATGTCCAAATGTAAAATCTGGTGGAATGGCCTTTGGAATAAAATCAGATGTAGCTTACGAAGTTGTATCAAAAGTAAAAAAAATATGCGATAAACCACTTATGGTTAAATTATCACCAAATGCTGAAAATATTTGTGATATGGCTTATAGATGCCAAGAGGCTGGTGCAGATTCAATCTCACTAATAAACACATTAAAAGGAATGGCTATAGATATAAAAAATAGAAAGCCAGTATTTAATAATGTATATGCAGGACTTTCAGGTCCAGCAATTAAACCAATAGCACTTAGAATGGTGCATGAAGTAGCTAAAACAGTGGATATCCCAGTAATAGGCTTAGGTGGAATATCTACAGCTTATGATGCCATAGAATTTATGATGGCTGGAGCATCAGCTATACAAATAGGAAGTATAAACTTTGTAAATCCAAATGCAGGTATAGAAATAATAAAAGGATTAGAAGATTTCTGCAAAAAAGAAGGATTAAAAAGCATAAACGAAATCGTAGGATGTATAAAGTAGTAATTGTGTTTTAAAACATAAGGGGATTGTACTCAATTATAAGTTAAGTAGATTTAATAAAAGATTAGAAGTCTTGGAGGAATTAGATATGAAAAATACAGATATTATGGTTATAGATACATTAAAAGAGGTTGGAGCATTATTAGAAGGGCACTTTTTATTATCATCAGGAAGACACTCAAATAGATATTGCCAATGTGCACAATTATTAAAACACCCAGATAAAGCTTATAAGGTATTAAAAGTTTTAGCAGATCAATTAAAGGATATTGATTTTGACTTAGTTGTTGGACCAGCTATGGGTGGAGTTATAGTAGCATACGAATTAGGAAGACAATTAGAAAAACCTGCAATCTTCACTGAAAGAGTAGATGGAGAAATGACCTTAAGAAGAGGATTCACTATAGAAAAAGGGCAAAAAGTAATAATAACAGAGGATGTTGTAACTACAGGTAAGAGCTTTAAAGAAGCAGCTAAAGTAATAGAAGAACAAGGTGGAGAAGTTGTAGCAGTAGTTTGCATAGTAGACAGAACTCCAGGAAATGTAACAGACTTCCCAATGTATAGTTCAATCAAATTAGATATAGAAAGCTTTGAAGCAAGTGAATGTCCACTATGTAAAGAAGGAATTCCTTACGTAAAACCAGGAAGCAGAAACATAAAATAATAAATTTATCTTGATTTATATGATAATTTGGAATTTATCAAAAGAATATTATCTTATAGCGATAAGTTTATAGTCAATTAACAATCTTATTATAAATAATATATTATTTTGTATAAAAAGACACAACTAAAAATTAAAATTAGTCGTGTCTTTTTATACTATAAATCTTTTCTAAAGAACACCTCACCAACACCCTCTTCATTTATTGAAGAGATAAATCCACATTCTTTAAATCCTCTTCTCATATGCCATTTTTGAGCTTTAGTTGCATCTGTCATTGATGAACTTAATAAAAATTCAACTTCTTTTTCGTCTCTTAAGTATTTTTCTAAAAAGCTAAGAAGAGCTAATCCAATTCCTAATCCTCTAAACTCCTCTTTAACTATTATATAGCTAATAAAAGGCATGTGCGTCCAAAGGTATTCTATTTTTAAACATCCAACTATCTCCTCTTCAACTTCTGCAATAATAACCTCTTTCATATCTATTTTATTAGAAATTACTTTTTTATTTCTGTGTAAATCTAGTTCAATATCCCTTTCTAAATCATTTTGATTTGCAAATCTAATTTTAACATTCATAAATATCTCTCCCTCTATTTCTATTTATTTGACTTATTCTAATTATTATGATACTCTTATATAGCAGTTGGTACGTATAGTGCTATATAAATAAAGCATGGATCTTTCGCGGGAGCCATGCTTTATTTTTTTGTCTTAAATATAATTCTAGAGTATTAAAATATTTTTCACAAGAAAAAATATATTATATAAAATTTAACAAGTGCTTAATTTATAAAGAATAAATTAAAAATGAAATGAAAGTAATTAGAAATTTGAATTTTTTAGAACTTGGAATAAATGAAAGATTATCAAAAAGATTATTAAAAAGTGGAATTAAAACTCCTACTAAAATACAGGAAGATAGCATACCTTATATATTAAATGGAAATGATTTGATTGGGGAAGCAAAAACAGGAACTGGAAAGACTTTAGCCTTTCTTTTACCTACAATACAAAATATTGATGAAAATAATAAGGATACTCAGGTTCTTGTTATTTCACCTACTAGAGAACTTGCTCTTCAAATAACAGATGAATCAAAAAACTTAACTAAAGGAACTTACATAAAAGTTTTAGCAGCTTACGGTGGAAAAGATGTGGCATCACAAGCTAATAAATTAAAACACTCTATACATATTGTAATAGCAACACCAGGAAGATTATTAGATCATATAGAAAGAAAAACTATAGATTTAAGTAAGATTAAAACTGTCATAATAGATGAAGCTGACCAAATGCTTCTTATGGGATTTAAAAATGAAATAACAGAAATAATGAAGCATATTCCAAATAAATCACAAACTCTTTGTTTTTCTGCAACCATGGATTCATCAGTAAAAAAACTTGCGTATAGATATATGAATGATCCAATATTAGTAAAAGTAGAAGAGGAAACTCTAGTAGTTGATAAAATAAAACAAGAAGTTGTTGAAACAACAGATAGATGGAAGCAAGATGCACTTTGTACAGTATTAGAAGAAGATAATCCTTTTATGGCCATAATATTTTGTAGAACTAAAAGAAGAGCTGATGATTTAGAAAAGGGATTCTCAAAAAGAAAAATAGCATGTGAAAAAATTCATAGTGATGTATCTCAAACTAAGAGAGAAAAGATAATGAATCAGTTTAGAAAATGTAATATTCAATATCTTATTGCCACAGATGTTGCATCAAGAGGAATAGATATAACAGGAGTAACTCATATATATAACTATGATATACCAGAAACAGTAGAAAGTTATGTTCATAGAATAGGTAGAACAGGAAGAGCTGGGGATAAGGGATATACTTGTATGTTTATAGATCCAAAGAATCTTCCTATGTTAAAACAAATTGAGGATGCATTAGAAATAAGTATAGATAGACGAATTGTGGATATAAAGAAAACTAAGTAATAATTATATGATAGCTATATTTTGCTATTAAAATTAGTAGAGTATAGCTATTGTTTATTTCTGCATGGAACTTATTATCTAAAAACTACAAAATTAAGTAAGAACAAGGTTTTTGTTAATATTTAGCTTTATTTTAATAAAGTGTTTATTTTATATGGCCTTTAAGCTCTACTTATTTCGCAGAGAGTTGATATTTAAATTTGTTTAGATTATAATTACTAATAAATAATTATTATTTTCAATTGAAAGATAAATTATCTTATAATTTTTTTTTATTAAAATAAGTTATATAAATATTGTCTAAAAAAAACGTCTAGATGAATATGGAGGATTTTTAAATATGAAATTAATATCATGGAATGTTAATGGTATAAGAGCCTGTGTTAAAAAAGGATTTTTAGATTATTTTAAAGCTGAAGATGCTGATATATTTTGTTTACAAGAAACTAAACTTCAAGAAGGTCAAATAGATTTAGATTTAGAAGGATATCACCAGTATTGGAACTATGCTGAGAAAAAAGGATATTCAGGTACTGCTATATTTACTAAAAAAGAACCTTTAAATGTTTATTACGGAATAAATATGGAGCACCATGATAAAGAAGGAAGAGTAATAACTTTAGAATTTGAAGATTTCTTCATGGTAACTGTTTATACTCCTAATTCACAAAGTGCCCTAGCTAGATTAGAGTATAGAATGGAATGGGAAAATGATTTTAAGAACTACCTTTTAGAACTTTCAAAATCTAAAGGAGTAGTTGTTTGTGGTGATTTAAATGTTGCTCATAAAGAAATAGACTTAAAAAATCCTAAGTCAAATAGAAAAAATGCAGGATTTACAGATGAAGAAAGAAATAAATTTTCAGAGCTTCTTCAAAGTGGTTTCATAGATACATACCGTTATTTCTACCCAGATTTAGAAGGAACTTATTCTTGGTGGTCATATAGATTTAATGCAAGAAAAAATAATGCAGGATGGAGAATTGATTACTTCTTAGTTTCAAATAATTTAGAGTCAAGAATAAAAGATGCAAAAATAGATACTGATATTTTAGGTTCAGATCATTGTCCTGTTAAACTTATAATGGAATAATAATATTAGATTTTAAAAAATATAAAACTAAATATATAAATAAAAGACACATTAAGAAGAGGAATTCTATTCTTAATGTGTCTTTTATTTATATAAATGTTATTTTGTTTTAACTAAAAGAAATATTTATTATAAAAAGTTTAATTAAAAGATTTTTTCTCTTCTTTATATAATACCTTTGAAAGTGGAAGAGCTATAACTATTCCAACCCCTACTTGAATTATATTTCCAAATATGTCTTTAGCAGAGTACATTAAAGCTCCAATAAGTGTATTAGAGCTTCCAGTAAATAAGAAGGCTATAATTGCACCAGATAAAAAATAAGCTATGACCATAAATACTCCAGATACTAAAAAAGGAACTAAATATCCTCTTCTATGATTAACTTCTATTAAATATCCTGTAATATAGGCCATAAGAGCCTTTATTATGAATGTAAAAGGTGCCCAAATTAAATATCCACCATATAAATCTACTAAGGCCATTCCAAATCCACTTGCTACTGCCCCTCTTTTTTTACCAAGTAGAACGGCTGAAAGAAGGACCATGCAATCTCCTAAGTGAACAAAGCCTCCTACTGTAGGTATTTTTATTAAATTTCCAGATATAAATATTATTGCTATCATAAGGGCAGTAAAGACTGTTTTTTGAAAACTACTTTTTGAACTAATATCCATAATATACTACCTCCCAATTAAATATAATTATATAGTAAATTATTATTATATTTTTATCAAATGTATGGGTACAATTTTATTTTTTTCATGCTTTTTAAATTTTATTAATTTGTGTTATACTTTTAATAATATACAAATGGAAATTTTACATAAGAGGAGTGAATAATATGAAAAAAAATATAGCAGCATTTTTTGATATTGATGGGACAATATACAGAGAAGGGTTAATAACAGAAGTTTTTAAAAAGATAATAAAATATGAATTAGTTGATGAAGAAAAATGGTCTAAAGATGTAAGGCCTGCATTTATTAAATGGGATAAAAGACAAGGTGATTATGATGAATATCTTTTAAAAATGGTGGATATATATACAGAAGCTATAAAGGGAATAAGCAACCATCATATAGAATACATAGCTAAAAAAGTAATAGAACAAAAAGGGGATAGAGTTTATACTTTTACAAGAGAAAGAATTAAATGGCATAAAGAACAAGGACACATTGTAATAGCTATATCTGGTTCTCCGTATGAACTTGTAAAAGAAATGTCTGAAAAATATAATATGAATGATTTTAAGGGAACTATATATAAATTAGATGATAATAATACATATAATGGAGATATAATTCCAATGTGGGATTCAGAAAGTAAGGAAAATGCAATCTTAGAGATGAAGAAAAAGTATAATATTGACTTAGAAAATAGTTATGCTTATGGAGATACTTCAGGAGATTTTACAATGTTTAAAAATGTAGGGATCCCTTACGCTATAAATCCAACAAGGGAACTTATAACTAAGGTTTTAGAAAGTGATGAAATAAAAGATAAGATTAAGGTTATAGTAGAGAGAAAAGATGTTACATATGATTTAGATATAAACAACTTAAAATTATTATAGTTTATGTAGAAAATATTAAAATTAAGTTTATTAAATTTTTTATAGAAATGTTCGTTGTATTATAAAAAATACCCAGGGTTATAATTTTTAGCATTAAAACATAGTTCGTAATAATACGAATTTTTTATAAATATAAAATTAAAATATTTGGAGTCATACTTCAGATAAATATTACTTTTATGATTCAAATGTAACAAAGAATATAGTAAATTTTATTATTCTGAAAATATTATAATAAATATATGAAATTTTATATAAACTTATATTAAAACGTAGAAAGTCTATAAAATAATTTAGTATAATATGCATATAAAAAGCGAATTATGTAAAAGGGGAGAGAATCATGAGTTGTGTTAAAAGTTGTTCTGTTATAGTAAAAGATGACTTCAATAATATTCTTATTGCAAAGAGAAAAGGAAAGAAAAGTGAAAGAAATCTTTGGTATATATTTGATAGGAAGATAAAAGGAAGAGAAACTCCTGAGAAATGTGCTAATAGAATTATAAAAGAAGATTTAAAAACAATAATTTTTGATTTAAAAGAAATATGTGATTTTAAAGGCAATGAAGAGGAAAGTCTAAGACTATTTTCAGGTATATTAAAAGAAAAGATTACATGTGGAACAAATATAACCACTTTTAAATGGGTAAATAAAAATGAGTTATCTGATTATACATTTGCAGAGGGTGAAATAGAGAAAATTAATGCTTTTTTTGAAAGTATATTATAAAAAATCTAAAAAAACATGCTAATTATTGGCATGTTTTTATTTTATTGCTATAATAAAGATGAGAGGTGATTATTATGACGTTATTAAGAAAGAAAATTTTAGGAGAAGATTTTCATGTTACTATAAAACCTATATACAACAGAGAAGATTCATTAGCATTCACTTTTTCTCCTAATCAGAAGAAAGTTGAAATTGGAGAAGAAATAAAGATAAGTGTGAAATATCCTACAGAAAAATATGATGCTTTTTGTGATGAGTTAGTAGAATTAATATCAAAATATCAAGAGTTATAAAAATCAAATAAAAGTGCATATAAAAAAACAGCCCTTAAGGACTGTTTTTTTATATTATTCTGTAGCAGTTTTTCCTATAAATTTATGTACGATCTTCTCACATGGTGGCATAAAGAATTGTATAGCTGGACCTGTGAAAAGAACTGCTATTATTGTACCAATACCTACAACACCTGCTAAAGCATAACCAATTATTAAGAAAGTTAAATCTAAGCAGATTCTTATCCAACGATATTGGAAGTTAGTTTTATCTCTTATTATAAGAGGAACTAAGTCGTTTGGTGCAACACCTAAATCTGTACTAACTAAGAATGAGAATCCTATAGCAATTACTATACAGCTTAAAGCAACAATTATAGCTTTCGCAAATAAGTTAACATCATTAAGCATTGAATCTAAACCAAATTTCTTTAAAGTTTCCATAATTAAGTTAATAGTAGGTCCTATAACTAGAACTAAAACAAAAGTACCAACTTGAAGTCTTTTTCTATCTACAATGAAAATACCTATAACTAAAGTAACAAGTATTATCATGTTAGCATTTCCAACAGAAACGCCTAAAGCATCTGAAAGACCTTGAGTAAATACAGTAAAAGGATCTGATCCTGCATTAGTTAATAAGAATATTACAACTCCTAATTGTATGATTGCCATTCCTAATAAGAAAAATATCAGTTTAGGAATAAAGTTTCCTTTTTTCATTTTTAATACACTCCTTGTTTTTTCTTGAGTTTGTGAATCGTATTATTGAATGTGAATTTAATATTTAATGTGTATTTAAAAACTTAAAGGAATACCAAACAAAGATGATTATACAAGTTGTTCATCAATATGTCAAATATATTAATAATTTAACAAAGTTTATTCATAATTTAATGTAAAAATGGATAAAAAACCTTATTATTATGATAAATGTTAAAATTGAAATGTTATTAATTTTATTTTATAATAAGTACGTTAGATTAGAGAGGTGAAAAATATGAGTGATAAAACAGCAAAAGAACATATTGCAAGAATTGCAAAAGGCTCTGCCTATTTCATTTTTAAAAATGGACCAGTAAACAAATTACATAAAGAAAATAGGATTTCTGATGAGGAAATCAAAAATATGCAAGAATATCTACAAAACCACTTAGCATATCTTTATGAAGTTTTACTTGAAGAAGGAAACCTAAAAAAATACGAGTTAGTAATGAATACAATGAATCAATTCTATGTAAATGATGATACTGAAGTAACTTTAGAGGATGAAGGTTTTGATTCTTTATATGAGCAACTATTTCCTAAAAGCAGTAATATAGTTATTAAATAATAGATATATTAAGACAATTTAAACAACTAAAATGAATTGATATATCTTTTTACTTTCATAAATTATATAAAAAAATAAACTAAAAATAATAAAAGGTGAATAAACTAAAATTTATTCACCTTTTAAATATTTAGTTATAACTTATGTTTGGAATAAATTCCTCTTCAAAGTCAGACTTTTTTTCTAATTTTTTAGATTTTCTTTTTAAAATCGCTTCTACTATTATGGCAATAGCTCCATCTCCAGCTACATTGGTAGCAGTACCAAAGCTATCTTGAGCACTATGTAATGCTATCATTAAAGATTTTTCTATATTTCCAAAACCAAGCATACCTTCAAGTAGTCCTAAAGCTGCCATAACTCCACCACCAGGTACACCAGGTGCTGCAACCATTGTTACTCCAAGCATAAGTATAAATGGTAACATAAGTTCAAAAGTAGGAACTTGTCCTTTCATATACATTATAGCCATAGATGTCAAAACTAAAGTAATTGTATCACCAGCTAAATTTATAGTTGCACCAAGTGGAATAACAAAATCACATACATCATCATAAACTCCATTTTTCTTAGTACAATTTAATGTAACAGGAATAGTGGCTGCTGATGATTGAGTTCCTAAAGCAGTCATATAAGCAGGAATCATGTTTTTTATAAGTTTTATAGGATTCTTTTTCTTTATAGAGCCTGCTAAAAGATATTGTACTAATAAATATAATCCTTGAATTGAAAATAACACCCCATACACAATTCCAAAAGATTTTAAAGTTGTAAATATTTCTCCACTAAAACTTAATTTAGCAAATATAGATAATATGTAAAGTGGAACTAATGGAATAAGCACATTTTTTATTGTTAATGAAACAACATGATTAAATTCTTCGGATACTTTTAATAAGTAACTATTTTTTATTCTTGATATTCCAATTCCTAATAAGAAAGAAAAAACTAATGCGGACATTACACTTATCATTGGTGGGATATCTATTGAAAAATATGGTTCAATATTTACATTACTGCTAGCCAAAGTAGTATTTATAATAAATTTAGGAAGAATATATTTTCCTATAAGGAAAGTTATAAATCCTATTAAAAATGTTGATATATATGAAACTAAAGTAGTTACTAAAAGTCCTTTTCCTGATTTATTTCCTAAAGAAGCTATTCCAGGAACTATAAATCCAATCATTATAAGTGGTATTAAGAAGCTAAGTAAACTTCCAAACAAACCATTAAAGGTTACTAATATCTTAATCGGTATTTCTATATTTATATAGGAAGATCCTAGCCCTATGAATATTCCTAAAATTATTGCTAATAAAATTTTACTTATTAAAGATAAATTTTTCATAATTGCCCCCCTTTTTTGTATTTTATTTAAATACATTTGTTCTTGATATGAATACATATTACTATAGTTAGAGTCTAAAGTCAAGAAATATTAAATATTATCTATAAATATTGCTTAAAGGTTTAAAATGTTATTTAGCATATAAACAATCCTAAATAACCACTTAATTAAACTTAAATAATTATATATTTAGTACTATTTTCTAAGTTTATATTAAATTTTACTTGACTTTTCATTAATAAAACTTCATAATTGTTAATGAAAAGTGAATAACTGAGATAGAGGCGCGATGATTAAGAGTAACTTTGCTGAGGAAAAGTACTGTTGAAACAAAGTGAAAGGATGATTCGCCGAAATCAATAGAAGAAACTTTAATTCTATTAGGTTGGGGTTACATAGAATATATGTAACACTGTCACAATTAATTTTGTGGTGTGCTATCATGAAAGAGAGTATTGTATTAGACTTTACAAACCCTTAAGCATGAAACCACGCTTAAGGGTTTCTTTTGTTAGCGAAACTTAGTTATCACTTATGGCTAAATAAAAAACCATAAGGAGGACTAAAAAATGAGTCAAAAACAAAATACTGAGTTAAAAAGAGGTTTAAAATCTAGACACCTTAGTATGATTGCTATGGGAGGTGCCATAGGAACTGGAATATTCCTTGCTATGGGAGACACATTACATCAAGCTGGAGTTGGTGGTGCTTTCGTAGCATATGGAGTGATAGGGGTAATGGTTTATTTCCTATGTACAAGTTTAGGAGAAATGGCAACATATATGCCTGAAACTGGATCTTTCGGTACTTATGCTACTAAATTTATTGATCCTGCTTTAGGATTTGCCTTAGGATGGAACTACTGGTATAACTGGGCTATAACAATAGCTACAGAAATGGTTGCAGGTTCTTTATTAATGAAATTTTGGTTTCCTAATGTTCCAGCAATAGCTTGGAGTGCTTTATTTTTAGTAATTATATTAAGTCTTAATCTTTTATCAGCAAAAGCATATGGAGAATCAGAATTCTGGTTTGCAGCAATAAAAGTTGCTACTGTTATTATATTCCTTATTATAGGTGTACTTATGATATTTGGAATAATAGGCGGAGAAAAAGTTGGTTTCAAAAACTTTTATGCAAATGGTGGACCTTTCATTGGAGGAACAAAATCAATATTTATGATATTTTTAATAGCTGGATTCTCATTTCAAGGAACTGAGTTAGTAGGAGTAGCAGCTGGAGAAAGTGAAAATCCAGAGAAAAATGTACCAAAGGCTGTTAATACAATATTCTGGAGAATATTATTATTCTACTTAGGAACAATATTAGTAATTGGAGCTTTAGTACCAAACTCACAAGCAGGTGTTGAAACAAGTGCATTTACAGTGGTATTCCAAAAAATTGGCTTAGCAGGGGCTGCTTCAGTAATGAATGCCATAATTCTTACATCAGTTTTATCAGCTGGTAATTCAGGAATGTATGCATCAAGCAGAATGCTTCATGCTATGGCTAAGAGTGGAATGGCACCAAAAATTTTTGAAAAAACAAGTAAAAATGGAGTTCCTGTTAATGCTATTATATTAACAACAATAGTTGCTAGTTTATGTTTCTTAACAGGAATATATGCAGAGAATGTAGTTTATGTTTGGCTTGTAGCAGCTTCTGGACTTTCAGGATTTATAGCGTGGTTAGGAATTGCAGTTTGTCATTATAGATTTAGAAAAGCTTATGTTGCACAAGGAAAAGACTTAAACAAGTTAGTTTATAAAGCTAAATTCTTCCCGTTTGGTCCTATAATTGCATTACTATTATGTGGTGTTGTAGTTTTAGGACAAGGATATGCATACTTCGATGTGTCAAATGGAATAAATTGGGGTGGATTAATTTCATCATACATAGGAATTCCTTTATTCTTAGCTCTATACCTATATTATAAAATTAGATATAAAACTAAAGTAATAGATTTAGAACATGTTGATTTAACTAGAGATGAAGTTAAATATAACTAAAAGGAAGAGGTATAATTACCTCTTCCTTTTAGTTTTCAAACAAGTATATAATGTATTAATAAATTTGTTTTATTATATAATTTTCTTTGGTTAATGCTTCTTTAATTTCATCTATATGTGCCTTTCCGTTAGTTTCCAATGTTATTTCTATAACCATATTTTTAAGAGCATCTGTAGCTTTGAAATGATCATGCTCAAGTTTTACTATATTTGCATTAACATTTGCTAATATTTTTGAAATTCTTAATATTTGTCCAGGTTTATGAGGTACTTCTAAGCTAAATCCAAATAATCTTCCTTTTGATACTAAGGCACTGTTTATAAGAGAGGTTATAGTTACCATATCTATATTACCACCACTTATTATAGAAACTATATTTTTATCTTTGCAATTTAATTTGGAAGAGGCTGCTAATGAAACGGCACCTGAAGCTTCAGCCAAAAGTTTATGCTTTTCACTTAACGTAAAGAATGCTTCAACTATTTCATGATCTGATACTGTTATAATATCATCTACATATTTTTTTATGAATTCAAATGTTAAATCCCCAGGCCTTTTAACTGCAATCCCATCAGCTATGGTATCTACGGATTCTAAATTAACTATTTTCCCAGCTTTGAAGCTTTGAGCCATAGCATTAGCACCCTCAGCTTGAACTCCGATTATTTTTATATTAGGATTTATTTCTTTAGCAACTAAAGAAACTCCGCTTATTAATCCACCACCACCAATTGGGCATAATATAACATCAACATCTTTTAAATCTTCAAATATTTCTAATGCTACAGTACCTTGACCAAATATTATATCTCTATCATTAAAAGGGTGTATAAATAAAACTCCTTGTTCTTTTTCAATTCTCTTAGCTTCGTTATATGCATCATCATACACATATCCAGATAAAACAACATTTCCACCTAAATCTTTAGTAGATTGAATTTTTATTAGAGGAGTTGTCTTTGGCATTACTATTGTAGATTTTACTTTGGCTTGAGAAGCAGCAAAGGCTACGCCTTGAGCATGGTTTCCAGCTGAAGAGCAGACAACACCTTTAGCTTTCTCTTCCTCTGATAGTGATCTTATCTTATTTAATGCACCTCTTATTTTGTAAGCACCAGTTAATTGTAAATTTTCACACTTCATATATACATTATTTTTTGATTTTCTTGAAAAAACTTCACTGTACATCAAAGGTGTTTTAACAACTACATCTTCTATGTTTTTTCTTGCTTTAACAATTTTTTCTAAATACATAATAATCACCTCTCATTTATGTAAACCTTTTATACAGTTTTATTATAACAAATTAAAGGAAATTTTTACATAGGATATTTTAAAGATTATATAAACAAACTAAGTATGAAAGAGGTGATACTAATGTCAGATTGTATAGTAAAAGTAAAAAAGAATAGTAATGGAGAAATAACTGACTATGTACTAAGTAATGGAAAAACTGTTTCAAAAATGGAAGGAGTTAAAATGGCTGAAGAAGGACTTCTTGATGGAGTTATAATTTCACATTCTAAAAAAGGTGAGGCTTATTTAAAAAGTATTCCAGATGGAAAAGAAAAAAATAACTTAGAAGAGTTATATTAATTGTACAAAATCCTATATGTTTCTATTTAAAGTTTAAAACCAAATAATAAATGGTAGAACACTAAAATGCTTAATTTTAAAATTAAGCATTTTAGTGTTCTTTTTAATTACTTTAATATCTAATTACGATATCAAAATAATTAAAAAAGAAGGAGTAGATTCTTTAATTTACTAATACTAAAGAATTAGATTAAATTTTTACTTAATGATTTAATATATAGTTTATTTGATTTAATAATAAAACTACAATTTGTATTACAAAACTAAGTAAATAAAATGTATTACATTTATTATATCGAAAAAACTAGAGTATATAGTAACTTGAGTTTTTAAATTGGTAAATCAACAAAGATATTTCTTTTAAATTAGAATTTATATCATTTTAAGATGATTGCTATAAACAGTTTATAAATCCAACTATTTTAACTTTCAACAACTTCGCAAAATGTAGATTTTGCGAAGTTGTTGAAAGTTTGAGTAAAATATGCTATAATCTAGTTATATCAAGGCTTTGAAAGGATTTTAACTATGGAAAATAAAGATGAAAATATTTTTGAAAACTTCAATTACTCGCCAAAGGTTAAAGAATTACTTGAATTTAATTTAACCAACGAAGATCTAACTAATCTAGATCATATTTATAACTATTACGACTCTTTAAACATACAACGTGATTACGAAGAAATAATTGAAGATTTATATATATTAGTTTTTAAAAGAGGTTTAAGTAATACGCAACTTTCAGAAATATATAATGTTAATCAAAGAATTATAAAAAGATGGTTTAAAGAACTTGGAATGGACAAGCTTTTAGAAGTAGAAAACTCTATTAATTCTGATAAAAAAATAAATTCTAAAACAAATTCAATTAACCATTTCAACTACATTGAGAATTTCAAATTTGATTTTTTACCAGAATACGAGCTTCCTAAAAGAGTTATAGACTTCTTGAATTACCTACATAATATAAAAGCTAAATCAATAAATACAATTAAAGGATATTCAATAGATTTAGGTTTGTTTTTTAAATTTTTAAAAATATATAAAGGTCTAGAAAAAACTGTACCTCTAGAGGAAATTGAAAAAGTTTTTATTGGAGATATTTCAGATGAATTCATAAAAGAAATATCATTATCAGATATTTATGCTTTTTTAGCATTTTTAGAAAAAGTAAGAAATAACGGAACTTACGCAAGAGCTAGAAAGGTTGCAACACTAAAATCTTTTTTCAAATTTTTAACTTCAAAATTGAAATTGATAAAAGAAAATCCTGCCACCGAATTAGAATCACCTAAAATAAACAAAAGACATCCAGTATATCTAACTTTAGATCAATGTTTAGAAGTATTAGATAATATGGATAAAAGTAATAAAAGCTATTTGAGAGATTATTGCATACTAACATTATTCTTAAATTGTGGTATGAGATTATCAGAACTTTGTAATATAAAAATAGAAAAAATTAAAGGTGATACTCTTACCATCATAGGTAAAGGGAATAAAGAAAGAACTGTTTATTTAAATGAAGCTTCTTTAAATGCCATAAATAATTATTTGAGAAATAGAAACGATTCAAAAGCTACAGAAGAAGCTAAAAAATATTTGTTTTTATCAAGCAAATATAGACCTATTAATAAAAGGAGCGTTGAGATTTTAGTAAAAAAACATATAGAAAATGCAGGTTTTAAAGATCAAAAATATACCCCTCATAAACTTAGACACACAGCTGCTACCCTTATGTATAAACATGGAAATGTCGATATAATGAGCATAAAGGATATATTAGGTCATGAAAGCATATCTACTACCCAGATATATACTCATGTAGATGATGAAACTCTTAGAAAAGCTGTAAAAACAAACCCTCTAGCTAATTTAAAATAACTTAAATACAACATGAAAATACCCTAAAACACATAAAAAATGCTAAAAACACGAGTGCAGAACATACGTTCTACACTCGTGTTTTTAGCATTTTAATAGTTTCAACTACTTTTTTATTTTAAGTTTTCTAACCCCTGGGAACACTTCTTCTGTCATCTCTTCCACTATTAAGTCATCATTTAAATCTATATCTTCAAGATATTCTATATGATCAAAAGCATCCTCATATTCTTCTTGTTTAGCTAGATATTCTTCCCAAGTTTCTGTTGTCAACTCTTCTTCTTCAAAAGATTCATCATTCATTTCAGCTTCAGTTTCTTCTTCTATAAGTTTCTTTAAAGCTTCTTCCATCTCTTTGTTTTCTTTAACTTCTTTTGCTATATCTGATATTTTTATAGCTTTTGTATCTATACCTTGCATTTCTAAGCAATCACCGCAGTTATCGCATATCTTACCTTCGTAAACATCACAAATATCATCATTGTTTAATAGTTTTTTATCCATTAAAAGTCACCTCTTAAGCTTAAAATCATTTTTCCATTATAACAAATAAAAAGAATTTTATCAAATTAAATTTAAATTATCACAAAACTTATATTAAGAGAACATAAGTTTGCTATGTTTTTGTTCATATGTTATAATATTATTAAATATTTGTGAGGTGCAATTGTGATGATTAAAGAAGGTTCAGATAAACAAAGTCAAATATATAGTTTTCTACTTGAATTTACAAGAGCTAAGGGATATCCACCTTCAGTAAGAGAGATATGTCAAGCTGTTAATTTAAAATCGACTTCCACTGTTCATGGTCATTTAAAAAGACTTGAAAGGAAGGGGTTAATATATAGAGATCCTACCAAACCTAGAGCTTTAGAAATCGTAGAATTATCTAAAGAAGAAAAGGAATTAATAGATATACCTATAATAGGTAAAGTTACAGCCGGAATGCCTATTTTGGCTACTGAAAACATAGAAGATATGTTTCAAATTCCTTTAAACTATGTTAAGCATAATAATGAATTGTTCATTCTTAGAGTTACTGGCGATAGTATGATTGAAGCCGGTATTTTGGATGGAGATTTAGCTATAATAGAACAAAAAAATATTGCTTCTAACGGAGATATTATAGTTGCTCTAATTGAAAACGAAGCTACTATCAAGAGATTTTTTAAAGAGGATGATTTCATAAGACTTCAACCAGAAAACAAAAACTACGAACCTATAATAGTTCAAAATTGTTCTATTTTAGGAAAACTAGTTGGTATATATAGAGCTTATTAAAACAAATCAGCATACAATTTATTCGTATGCTGATTTGTTTTAATTTTAATTTTTATAAGTATTTTAGTTGTTTAATTTACTTTCTAAAACAGCCTTTTCATGTTTCAAAGTCTTAATCTCCAACTCTAAACTCCTCTTCTCTAAATCAAGTCTATCCTCAAATGCGCTTTCTAGCTTCCTAGACTCTTTTTCTATCATTTTAGAATATTTATCCTCTAATAGTTCTAACTCTTTGTTGTGTTCCTTTCTCATAGCTTCTACAAACTTTTTGTATGATTCAACCTCTTCTTTATAATTCTTTTCTTTTTCTAAATAAAATTCTATTTTATCACCAAAAGAAAGTTTTTCTAATTCAAAGCTTTTTATTTTGTTTTCACATTCATTTTTAACTTTTAAGGCTTCCTCTAATGAAAGTTTTAACTTTTCATTTTCCTCTTTTAAAACTTCTAAAGACTTTAAATTAGCTATCTCCTCTTTATTCTTCTCTAATAACTCATAATTCCTAGCTACTAATTGAGATAAGGTGCTCTTATCCTTTTCTAGATTCTTAATATTTTCTAAATTCTCTTCTGAATCTTTCTTTAATTTCCTAAGTTCATCCTTTAACTTCTTTTCTCTTTCAATAAAATCCTCTTCTCTTCTTTGAAGCCTCTCTATAGTTGTATCTTTTATTGATAGTTTTTTTATAAAAGCTTCTTCTGCTCTTTTACCTGCATCTTCACTCATTTGCAATGAAGTTAAGAATAATTGATTTATCTTATTTAAATAATCTTGAAATGATTCTATTTCTAATTTTCTTTCTATTAATGTAGACTTAGAATTCTCCATCTCATAAAGGGATATTAAAGCATCTAAACATTGTCCTTGGTTCCCAAACTCATCAGAAGCTATTTTTTTAAATTTATCAAAAGTTTCTTCTGTAACCCTAAAACTTTTTACTTTTAATTCTTTATTTTTACTCTCTTCCATAATTAAAACCTCTTTATAATTGTAATACTTTTAGTAAAATAAATAATGTAATACGTAATTTATATATAATTATATAATATATATTTTGAAACTTCTAGTGAAAATTATATAAAATTATATAAATTAAGAGGCACATTAGAAAATCAAATCCCAATGCGCCTCTTAATTTAAGTTATTTTGTTATTTAAATATATTATTTAAAGCTATTAATACACCAATTTTAGCATGATCAAATGTTAATCCACCTTGTAGATATGCTATATAAGGCTCTCTTATAGGAGCATCTGCTGAAAGTTCTATTGATGAACCCTGTATAAATGCACCTGCTGCCATTATTACTTCATCTGAATATCCTGGCATAGCCCATGGCTCACATTCAACAAAAGAATCTATTGGTGATGCATATTGAACACCTTTGCAGAATTTTATAAGTTTTTCTTTGTCATTGAATTTTATAGCTTGAATTATATCACTTCTCTTATCATTATACTTAGGTAATACTTCAAAGCCTGCAAGTTCCATTATTCTAGCACAGAATATAGCCCCTTTTAAAGCTTCCATAGCAACGTGAGGTGCTAAGAATAATCCTTGGTAAAAATCTTTCATCACACCAAATGTACATCCACATTCTGCCCCTATTCCTGGAACTGTTAATCTATAGGAAGCCTGTTCTACATACTTTTCTTTTCCTACTATGTATCCACCAGTTGGAGCTATTCCTCCACCAATATTTTTTATTAATGAACCTGCCATTAAATCTGCACCCACATCTGTAGGCTCTATAATATCTATGAATTCTCCATAACAATTATCAACAAATACTATTAAATCCTCTCTTAATTCTTTAATAGCTTTAATAGCCTCTCCTAGTTCTTTAACCTTAAATGCGTTTCTCCATCCATAACCTGTTGATCTTTGCATATGTATAAGTTTTATTGAGTCATCTTCTTTTATAATTTCTAAAGCTTTTTCTATATCTATTTTTCCATTAACTAAATCAACCTGCTTATAGTTAACTCCATATTCTTTAAGTGATCCTATATTTTCTTCTCCACTTATTCCTATTACACTATGTAAAGTATCATATGGACTTCCTGTAACAGCAAGTATAGTATCTCCTGGTCTTAGGTTACCAAATAGTGCAGTTCCTAAGGCATGAGTACCATTTACAAAATGAGGTCTAACTAAAGCCTTCTCTGTATTAAATATTCTTGCATAAACTAAATCTAAAGTATCTCTTCCTATATCACCATATCCATATCCTGTTGAATTAGTAAAGTGATTATCTGATATTCTTTCCTCTTGGAAAGCTTTAAGAACTTTTAATTGATTGAATTCTCTTATTTCATCATATATTTGAAACTCTTTTTCTACATCAGTTATTGCTTTATTGTAAAGTTTTAAAGTTTCATCTGTGAAACCATATTGTGCTTTTAATAATTCTATAGTTGCATTAAGCATTATTATACCCCCGCATTAATTAAATATTTTTACATTAATAAATCTTAACATATAGAAAAAAAATAGGCAAACCAATATGGCTTACCTATATTCTCTCTATTTAGTTATCTGTAACTTGTGTATTGTTAAATAAAATAGGTTTAGCTGGTGATACTGTACTCATAGCATGTTTATAAACAAGTTGTTGTTTTCCATCGCTATCTAAAACCACTGTAAAACTATCAAATCCCTTAACTATCCCTCTTAACTGAACTCCATTTACTAAAAATATAGTTACAGGAATTCTTTCTTTTCTTGCATTATTTAAGAATATATCTTGTAGGTTATTGACTGATTTATTCATCTCTTTATTTCCCTCCATAAATTTTAATATAATTTAATTATAAACCTAAGATTTTATTATGTCATTAACAATTTTATTTGAAATTTCCTCTTCTGAAGAAAATTCATCCTTATTTATAAATATGGCTCTAGGATCTTTTCTAAACCAAGTAAGCTGACGTTTTGCATAATTCCTACTTCCTTGTTTTATCATTTCCTCACACTGACTTAAAGATATTTTGCCATCTAAATAGTATAAAACCTCTTTATAACCTATTCCTTTCATAGATTGCATATCATCTGTAAGTCCCATCTTCTTAAGAGATTTAACCTCTTCTAAAAGCCCTTTATTAAACATTAAGTCTACTCTTTTGTTTATTCTTTCATAAAGCTTAGCTCTATCCATATTTAGTACGTAATAATATATATTATATGAAGTTTTATAAATACTATTCTTAGCTTTAAAAGATGAGAAAGGTTTTCCAGTTAATTTGTAAGTTTCTAAAGCCCTTATAACTCTTTTTCTATTATTAAAATGTATTGACTCATAACTTTCAGGATCTATCTCTTTAAGCATTTCATGAAGATATTCATTTCCATATTCCTCTGCTATTTTATCAAGTTCTTCTCTATACTCTTCATCCTTGTCACTCTCAGCAAAATTCATATCACATATAATAGAGTTTATATAAAGTCCAGTACCTCCTACTAATATAGGTAGTTTTCCTCTCATTTGAATATCCTTTATTTTCTCTGTAGCAAGCTCTTTAAATTCTGCTACACTAAACTCTTTTTCAGGATCAACAAAGTCTATTAAATAATGAGGGATTCCACCCATCTCCTCTTTAGAAATCTTTGCTGAGCCTATATCCATATGTTTATAAATTTGCATTGAGTCAACAGAGATTATTTCTCCATTTAACTTTTTAGCAAGATCTACTGAAAGATCACTTTTTCCAACAGCAGTTGGTCCTGCTATAATAAGTAAATCATTATTCATTTAAACTTTCTCTCTCCTTAAGTTATTCTTTTAAATTTCTTATCTAATTCATAGCTAGTAAATTTTATTATGGTTGGTCTTCCATGTGGACAATGAAATGGATCATTTATATATCTAAGTTCTTCTACTAAATTATCCATCTCTAATAAACTTAAGACATCGTTGGCTTTAACAGCAGCTCTACAGGACATAGATGCTATTTTATTATATTTAACTTCCACTGTTTCTCCACTTCCCATTTTCTTTAGATTGTTTATCATAGAACTTATAAGTTCTGTAGGATTTAACTTATCTAAAAAGTATGGTACCTCTTCTATTCTAATTGAAGTATCACCAAAATCACTTATTTTAAATCCAGCTTTTTCAAAAACCTCTCTATTTTCATCATAATAAAGAAAATCTTCCATAGGCAACGTTACTAATATAGGCACAATTAAAGGTTGAATTTCAACCTTTCTATTTGAAATAGCCTCTGAATACTTTTCAAATAGGATTTTTTCGTGAGCTGCATGTTGATCTATTAAATAAAGAATAGAATCATGTTCTGCTAATATATAAGTCTTATTAAATTGACCTATTATTTTAAGTTTAGGAAACTTAGCCTCTTTATTAGTAATACTACTACTTACTTCTCTTTTACAAGAATCATATGAAACTGATTTTTTTTGAGAACTAGAATCATATTTGTAATCTTCTTTTGAAGAGGAAGAATCCTTAGCATAACAAGTAGCATCAATGCTTGTTAAATCTTCTTTAACTTCTGGTTTCAACTCATTTTTAATTAAAATAGGTTCATAAGTGAATTCTTTTTCAATTCTTTCAGATACTAAATTTTCCTTAGATTTATTATCCTCAATTTGATTTTCTATAGAAGATTCCTTATTATAATTATTCCTATTTAAATCTACAGGGATTTCAACTTCATTTTTAGAATACTTAGGCAAGTTAAAAGGATTTAATTCATACTCATCTTTCTTTTCTGAAAGCTTAATTGAAGCATCTTCCTTTAATTTTTCTAAAGTAGAAATTTCCTTATCTAAACTTTCTTGTATTACCTCTTCTTTTAATACCTCAAACTTTTTTTCTTCCTCAGGAAGGATAAAAGTATCCTTAACATATTCCCTCATGGCAGAATGAACAGCATCAAATACTGTTTTAAATATGAATCTTTCATCCTTAAATTTAATTTCAGATTTAGTAGGATGAATATTTACATCTATAAGCTCTGGATAGGTATCTATGAATAATACAAAGAAAGGAAACTTACCAGTTACATTAAATGATCTAAAGGCATTTTCAACAGCCACAGTTAAACTTCTATTTTTAACATATCTTTTATTTACAAAAAGACTTTGATTATTTCTAGAAGCTCTTGCTAAGGTATCATTTCCTATAAACCCATATACAGAAGCTGTATCCTTATGCTCTTCAAAGTAAATCACATTTTCTGATGTTGTCTTTCCATATACAGTTCTAATAACATCTATAAGTTTTCCATTACCATAGGTTCTCAAAACTTTTTTATTGTTATTAAATAGTTTAAAAGATACATCAGGATTAGCTAAGGAAAGTCTATTTATTAAATCGCTTATTAAAGCACTTTCTCTAGCTGTTGTTTTTAAAAATTTCTTTCTAGCTGGAACATTAAAAAATAAATCTCTAACTTCTATTTGAGTTCCTTTATTTAAAGAGCAATCTATTAAGGATTCTTTTTCTCCTCCAAAAATTATAATTTCTTTACCCATAGCCTCTTCTTCAATCTTACTTTTGAAAGAAACTTTAGATATGGAAGCTATACTTGGAAGAGCCTCTCCTCTAAAACCTAATGTGCTTATACTAAAAATATCATAAGTATCTTTTATTTTGCTTGTTGCATGAGGATTAAAAGCTTTTTCAACATCATCAGGATGAACTCCGTTCCCATCATCTATTATTTTAATAAGTGTTTCTCCACCATTTTGTATTTCAATAGTTATATTTTTAGCTCCTGCATCTAAGGAGTTTTCAACTAATTCTTTAACCACAGAAGAGGGTCTTTCAACAACTTCTCCTGCTGCAATTTTATTTGCAGTATCCATATTTAAAATATTTATTCTATTCAAAACTTCTTCAAACTCCTTTCTACTAAGCTTTAAAAAACACCTTATTAAATATTTTATAATTTGCTTCTATTTTAAACTAGAGTTAGATTTTAGATAACCCTTTAAGACCTACTTAATTTTAAGTGAAAATCAAAATTTTTAATTTTGTATTTAAGATGGTAAAAAAGTTCTATCTAAAATCAACACTCTATTAAAAAGGGGCCTATAATTTATAATAAATTTTTAACTTCTTTAACTAACTTATATAACTTATTCATAGCATCCATAGGATTTAAAGAAAGAATATCAATTTCTGAAATTTCTTTTAATAAATTATCCTTTTCTAAACTTGAAAAATCTAATTGCATTTGAGAATTTTTAAATTCCTCATTTTTCGCAGAAGTCTCTAAAATCTTAGTTTCTGAAACTAAAACTTCCTTTTCTACTTTTTCTTCAAGTTCACAAGAATTAGTAACCTTAGTCTCTTTTATTTCTTCAGAATATTTTCCATCTTTAATAATTTCATCTAGATTATCATTTGAGGCTTTACTTTCTAAAGTTTCTAATATTTCTTTAGCTCTTTTTATTACCTCATCAGGAATTCCAGCAAGCTTAGCAACTTCTATACCATAAGATTGGTCAGCTCCCCCTTCCACAATCTTTCTAAGGAATATTATGGTGTTTTCTACTTCCTTAACTGCAACAGAGTAGTTTTTAACTCCCTCTATTTCACCCTCTAATTTAGTAAGTTCATGATAGTGAGTTGCAAATAATGTTTTGCATCTTAAATCTTTATTTTTACAGATATACTCTATAACAGACCAAGCTATACTTAATCCATCATAAGTACTTGTTCCTCTTCCAACTTCATCTAAAAGAACTAAGCTTTTTTCAGTAGCATTCTTTAAAATATTTGAAACTTCCCACATTTCAACCATAAATGTACTCTTACCACCTGCTAAATCATCAGAGGCTCCTATTCTAGTAAATATCTTATCCACTATGCTTATATTAGCTTTTTTAGCAGGTACAAAAGATCCCATTTGACACATTAATGTAATTATAGCAACTTGTCTCATGTAAGTTGATTTACCTGCCATATTAGGACCAGTTATAATAAGAAGTTGATTATCCTCCTTATTTATTAAAGTATCATTTGGTATAAACTCTCCCTTTGGTATTACCTTTTCAACAACAGGATGTCTTCCATTTTCTATTTTAGTTTCTCCATCCTCTGTTATTTCAGGTTTAATAAAATCATTTTCTAAGGCAACAAAAGCTAAGTTGCTAACACAATCTAACTCAGCAATTATTTTAGCAGTAGTTTTTAATCTATCTATATGATTTTCAACTTCATTTCTTATTCCTATGAACACCTCATACTCTAAAGAACAAAGTTTTTCACTAGCACCTAGTAACTTCTCTTCTATTTCCTTAAGTTCTGGAGTTATGAATCTTTCAGCATTAGCTAATGTTTGTTTTCTTATATATCTTCCTTCTGGAATAGAAGTATAGTTAGCTTTAGATATTTCTATATAATATCCAAAGACCTTATTAAATCCAACCTTTAAGGATTTAATTCCTGTAAATTCTCTTTCTCTACTTTCTAAATTAGAAATCCAGTCTTTTCCGTTAGTTTTAGCAAGTCTTAATTCATCAATTTGAGAGTTAAATCCATCTTTTATTAAATCTCCATCTTTTATTGTAAGAGAAGGATCTTCCTTAATTGATTTATGAAGAAGTTCATAAATATCACTTAAATCATCTAAATTCTCATGATAATCTCTTAAAAGCTTAGAATCACAATTTTCTATAACTGATTTAACCTTAGGAATTTTACCAATTGATGATTTTAATGCAATTAAATCCTTAGCATTGGCATTTTTATTAGAAATCTTACCTAATATTCTCTCTATATCATATATATCATGTAATGCTTCCTTTAAAGAGTCATTTAAAGATATATCAGAGAATAATTCTTCCACCGCATTTAATCTTCCACTTATTTTTTCCCTATTAACAAGAGGTTCTTCAATCCATCTTCTAAGCATTCTGCTTCCCATAGAAGTTTCAGTCTTATCTAAAACCCATAAAAGAGATCCTTTTTTACCCTTTTCTCTTAAATTTTCTGTAAGCTCTAAATTTCTTCTAGAACTTAAATCTATAGTCATAAAATCAACTAAGCTATATACCTCAATATGATTTATATTAGTTAAACTTATCTTTTGAGTATCTAATATATATTTAACTAAGGCATTACTTGCCTTTTTAACCATAAGACTTAAATTAGAAATCTTTTCTCCGAACTGAGAAGTTAATGCCTCTTCAATCCCCTCTTCAAAGTAGCTTAAAGACTTTCTACTTATTAAAGCAGGAGTAGTTAAAGTAATTTCTCTTATAAGCTCTTGATCTAAGGAATCTAAAAGTATTATTTCCTTAGGATTAAATTTAGATATTTCATCTAATATAACTCCTTTATCTAATTCTCCTTCCGTAGCTAAGAAATCACCAGTTGATATATCTGTAATTCCTAATGAACATCTATTTCTTTCCATATCTGCATAAATAGTCATTATGTAATTATTCTTTGTTTCCTCAACAAAAGAAGAGTCTGTATATGTTCCAGGTGTTATAACCTTAATAACGTCTCTTTTAACTATTCCCTTAGCTACTTTAGGATCTTCAACCTGCTCACAGATAGCAACCTTATATCCTTTTGAAACTAATCTTCCTATATATGAATTAGATGCATGAAATGGAATACCACACATAGGTGCTCTTTTCTCAAGTCCACAATCTCTTCCAGTAAGAACTAATTCTAATTCTCTAGCTGCAGTTTCTGCATCATCAAAGAACATCTCATAGAAATCTCCAAGTCTAAAGAATAAAATACAATCCTTATAATTTTCTTTTATCTCAAAATATTGCCTCATCATCGGAGTAAGGGCCATTTTAAATACCTCCATTATCTATATGCCATATTATAAATTCGATACAAAATAATAAAAATTCATTTTTAAATTTATAAAATATAGCTTTTAATTTTTATAAATCTTATTTATATCATACTAGTTATTTTAACACACTTTTAATAATAGAAAAAACTAAAGTCTTAAAATAAGACCTTAGTTTTCATTAATAATTATATTAATTAAATATCTCTTTTTCAATCTCTTTTAACCAATTTTTATCTAAAGGTTCCACACCTTCTAGTCTATATGGTATATTTAAAACCTCATATTTATTAACACCTAAAACATGATAAGGTAAAAGTTCAACTTTTTCTACATTATTAAGTCCATCTATAAAAGTTTTAATTCTCATTAAATCTTCTCTATTATCAGTAAAACCAGGAACAACAACATGTCTTATCCACATTTTTTTATTCATATCTTGAGCTACTTTTAAAAATTCTAAAGATTTATCAATAGGAATACCAACTAAACTTTTATACTTTTCAGGGTCAGTTTCCTTAACATCAAAAAGAATTAAATCTACATATTTAAGTATTTCTTCGTAATCACCAAGTCCAACACCAGCTGTATCTATAGTTGTGTGTATTCCCTCATCTTTACAAAGTTTTAAGCATTCAAGTAAAAATTCTGGCTGAAGAAGAGGTTCTCCCCCTGAAAAAGTAACTCCACCATTTGAGGATTCAAAATATGTTTTAAATCTTTTAATTTTATTTACAAGTTCATAAGGTGTATATAAAGTTCCACCATCTTTACACCAAGTATCTGGATTATGACAAAAAGCACATCTAATACCACATCCTTGCATAAATACAACAAATCTAATTCCTGGCCCATCTACTAAGCCCATTGTTTCTAATGAATGAATTCTTCCTTTAATCATCTGCTTCCCCTCCTAATTAAAAAATAGTCTAAAAAAGAGTGTACAAAGTTTTTAGCAAAACTCTATACACTCTTATTATATAAGATTATAAAGACTCGTGGAATGTTCTACTTATAACCTCTAATTGTTGTTTTCTAGTTAATCTATTAAAGTTAACTGCATAACCAGAAACTCTGATTGTTAAGGTTGGATATTTTTCTGGATGTTCCATAGCATCTATTAAAGTTTCTCTGTTAAATACATTAACATTTAGGTGGTGAGCTCCTTGTTTGAAGTAACCATCCATAATAGCAACTAAGTTAACTATTCTTGATTCTTCCTCTTTACCTAAAGCATCTGGTACTATTGAGAATGTATTTGATACACCATCTTCACAAACTTCACAGTAAGGTATTTTAGCAACTGAGTTTAAGCTAGCTAATGCTCCGCTATTATCTCTTCCATGCATTGGGTTGGCACCAGGTGCGAAAGCCTCTCCAGCCTTTCTTCCATCTGGAGTTGAACCTGTTTTCTTACCATAAACCACGTTTGAAGTTATTGTTAATATTGATAATGTGTGCTTAGCTCCTCTATATAATGGATGTTTCTTAAGCTCACTTGAGAATTTCTTAACTATTTCTACAGCTAAGTCATCAACTCTATCATCATCATTTCCATATTTAGGAAAGTCACCTTCGATTTCAAAATCTACAGCTATTCCATTTTCTCTTATTGGCTTAACTTTAGCAAATTTAACAGCACTTAATGAGTCTGCTACAACTGAAAGACCAGCTATACCAAAGGCCATCATTCTTCCTACATGAGTGTCATGTAAAGCCATTTGTCCAGCTTCATAAGCGTATTTATCATGCATATAATGTATAACATTCATTGTATCTACATAAAGATTTGCAATATATTCTAAAACTTTATCATAATTAGCTCTTAATTTTTCATAATCTAAAACTTCATCAGTTATTGGTTCTATTCCTTCGATTACAACCTTTCCTGACTTCTCATCTATTCCACCATTTATAGTGTAAAGTAAAGCTTTAGCTAAGTTAGTTCTAGCTCCGAAGAATTGCATTTGTTTACCAATTTGCATTGCTGATACACAACAAGCTATTGAGTAATCATCACCATACATAGGTCTCATTATTTCATCATTTTCATATTGTATTGAATCTGTTTTTATTGATACCTCAGCACAGAATTTCTTGAATCCTTCTGGTAATCTATCTGACCATAATACAGTCATGTTTGGTTCTGGAGCAGGTCCTAAGTTAATTAAAGTTTGAAGATATCTAAATGAGTTTTTAGTTACTAATGGCTTACCATTAACTCCCATACCACCAATACCTTCTGTTACCCAAGTTGGGTCTCCTGCAAATAAATCATTGTACTCAGGAGTTCTTAAATGTCTTACTAATCTTAATTTTATTATAAATTGATCTATTAACTCTTGAGCTTCTAATTCAGTAATAACTCCAGTCTTAAGATCTCTTTCTATGAATATATCTAAGAAAGTTGATGTTCTTCCTAAGGACATTGCAGCTCCATTATTTTCTTTAACTGCAGCTAAATATCCAAAGTATAAGAATTGAACTGCTTCTTTAGCGTTTTTAGCTGGCTTAGATATATCAAATCCATACTTAGCAGCCATTGATTTCATCTCATTTAAAGCTTGAATTTGTTCTGAAACATTTTCTCTTAATTGAATGTACTCATTAACTGAACCTTCGCTTTCAAATGATATGTTATCATAATCTTTTTTCTTTTCTTCTATTAAATAATCTATTCCATAAAGAGCTATTCTTCTATAGTCACCTATGATTCTTCCTCTACCATAAGCATCTGGAAGACCAGTTAAAAGACCTGCAGATCTTGCAGCTCTTGTTTTAGCTGAGTATGCGTGGAAAACACCTTGATTGTGAGTTTTTCTATAAGTATTGAAATGTTCTCTTATATCACTATCTAATTCATATCCATACTCTTTTAAAGAACTTTCAACCATTCTCATTCCACCGTAAGGATTTACTATTCTTTTAAGTGGAGCATCTGTTTGGAAACCAACGATAACTTCATTTTCTTTATCTAAATATCCAGGTTCATATGCATCTATACCTGAAACTCTATCTGTAGCTACATCAATAATCCCCTTCTCTATTTCCTTTATTATTAATGCTTGAGCTTTAGCTAAAACAGCGTCTGTCTTTGATGTAGTACCTTCTAAGAATTCCTTACCACCTTCATATGGAGTGTAGTTTTTTTGAATAAAGTTTCTTACATCAATTCCTTCTTGCCAAGTTCCTTCTTTGAAACCTTCCCATTGCTTAAACATGTAGTTTACCCCCTATTTCTTAATTGAAAATCTTTTTCAATTCAAATTTAACACATTAAAATTGTTTTGTAAAGTGTTTGATAATAGTTTAATAATTATATTTTATAGTATTTTTTAATAAATATAAGTATTATATAGAAAGTTTTCATTTAATTAATATTTTGAATTTTAAAAATATTAAAATAGGAATAAAATTTATCTTAATAAAAAAACAAATCTTATTCCTATTAATCATTCAAAATATATTAAATTATTTTAGCCATAAACTGAAAAGTATTCCAGCTAAAACTAATATCATAGCACCGCCAAGTCTAGTAGCTATTTGTGCATACGCCATTAAATTCATTCTCTTAGCTGCACCTAATATTTCTAAGTCACCAGATCCTCCTCTATTAACATGGCATAATCCAGAGGCTATTGAAGCTTCTATAGGATAGAATCCAAAGAATTTTGATGACATCCAAGGGCCTAATATAGCACCTAATACTGCGCCTAATGATATTATTATTGTTGTCATATTAAAAGCACTTATTAATTCTCCAAAATCAACCATTGCTATACCAACACCAGCTATTAAAACATAGAATAAGTTACCAACCATAAATTTTTGAACTTGTTTTGCACCTACTCTTATTCTTTCCGGAACTAAGTTTAATCCATTAGCTAATAATACAAATACAACCATATAAGCAAATGGGTGAATTACAACTCCACCTATTGATGGAAAGAATCCTTTTCCAAATAAAGTTCCTAAGCAAAAGAATAACAATGTAATGAATAATCCTGCTGCTGCATCTTCAAATGTTGCTTTAAAACTAGATTTTGTAGATTCAACATTTTTAGCACCTTTAATTAATTCTCCATGTCCTGTTAACTCAGGTCTCTTATTACCTATACCATTTAATATAGCACCTGCTATAATTGCTATTATATTAGCTATAGTTAATATTGCCATTGCTGATGAATACCATATTTTAGGGTCTTTTCCTGTTACTTGTCCCCAAATTTGGCTCATAGGAATGGCACCAGCACCATTTCCACCACCCATTATTGGAAGGGCGTAATTTAATATAACTGTTTTAGGATCAACACCTGTTATAAATCCACCAATTATCGCTCCTAAACCAGCAGTGACTGTAGCAATAAGTACCATAGGAATAAATCCACCAATAGTTTTTGCTAAGAATTTTCTATCTATTGATAGTAAAGCACCACAAATCATCATTGAAATATATAATTCTAAGAAACCACTATGGAAAAGTGTTTTAACATTTTTTACATATACTGTAGGAATCCATCCTCTATATACGGCATAAGATGTTGCTAAGAAAGCTAATATAGCTCCTCCTCCTAAATAATCTTTCCAAATAGGAATTGAATCACCTATCTTACCTAAAATAATACCGCATGTAAATACTAAGAATATACTACCAACCATGTTCTTTGGTAATGAATTTGTTTGAAAACTTAATATAATTATTAATGCTCCAATTAAGAATAATATCATTGGAACTCCAAAAAGATTTATATCTAAAAATTTTTTGAATAGGTTTTCATTTTTGCTATCGACCTTTTTGTTTTGTAATTCCATATAAAACTCCCCTCCACAAATTTAATTATCTCTCAATATTTTCTACCACAGTTTTTGAAACAGACTCCACTATATTACCATCAAATACTCCAGGTATTATCTTTTCAGCAGTTGGATTTTCAACTAAAGATGCTAGTTTTTTAGCTATTGCTATCATTACATCCTGACTTACATCACTTGCTTTTGATTCTAATAACCCTTTAAATAATCCTGGGAAAACTAGTATATTGTTTATCTGATTAGGATATGAAGGTCCTCCAGTTGCTATAACTCTCGCACCAGCTTCTTTTGCAAGTTCTGGTTTTATTTCAGGAGTTGGATTTGCTAAAGCAAATATAATTGGATCACCATTCATACTTTCAACCATTTCTTTAGTAACAAGATTACCTTCTGATAAGCCTATAAATACATCCATTTCCTTAATAGTATCTTCTAATGAACCCTTTTTTAATTTTCTATTAGTTATTTTAGCCATTTCTTTTTGAGGATTATTCAATTTTTCATCCCCTTCAACCAAAGGGCCATTTTTATCAAATAATATCATATCTTTTATTCCAGCTTTTAATAATAGTTTTGCTGTTGCAATGCCTGATGCCCCAGCTCCTAATATTAAAACTTTTAATTTTGAAAATTCCTTATTAACAACTTTAGACGCGTTATATAATGCTCCTAAAACAGCAATAGCTGTGCCATGTTGATCATCATGATAAACAGGTATATTTAAAACTTTTTTAAGCTCCTCTTCTATATAAAAACATTCTGGCGCTTTTATATCTTCAAGATGAATTCCACTAAAACTTTTGGCAATATTTTTTATTGTTTTAACAAGTTCATCTTGTCCAATTTGATCAACACATAAAGGGATAGCGTTTACACCAGCTAAATCCTTATAAACTAAAGCTTTTGCTTCAACTATTGGATATCCAGCAAGAGTACCTATATTCCCAAGACCTAATACAGCTGTACCATCTGTTATTACAGCTATAGAATTTCCAACAGAAGTTAATTTTTTCACAAGTTTAGGGTCTTTTTCAACCTCTTTACAAATTGTTGATACTCCTGGAGTATACATTTGAGATAATTCTTCTCTATTTTTTATATCAAAATTAGGATTTATGCTTAACAATCCATGAGCTAATTCTCTTTGTTTTAATAACTCTTCTTTAGTCATATTAATACCTCTTTTCAAGCTATACCATTTTTTTATAATACCAATTAATTTTTACTTTCTTTATAATTAATAATTCTTTCTCTTATATTAGAAATAAGTTCTTCAAGGGAATGAGCTCTACTTCTACTACAAAGTGCAGCATCTTCTCCACATAAAAAGCATTTTCTTTTAGAAACTCCTAAATCTTCTCTACTTATTTTGTTTAAATCTTTATAAAAAATATCTATATCAAATAATCTACCAAGAGGGTGGGTTTCCTCTAAGGTTAATGCTGTTTTTTTTATGTCTTTTATATCTCTATCACATACAAAATAAGCTTCATACCCAGATAAAGGAGATCTTTCTTTTAAAAGATTTGTGTTTAGTGAAGCTTCTAATTCCTTAAAAGCTTCACTAAATGCATAATAGTAAAGTTCATCCAATTTATTTGGTCCTGGAATATTTAATGTTAAACATATAATAATTCCATCATGTTCCTTATTAAGTTTTCTAATTTCAAAGGCTCTCTCTTCCCTACCTTTTAATATTTCCATCAAAAACTTATTTTTAGGTTTCATAATTTAATCCTCTATTTATGTTAATCCTCTTTCACTTTATGTATAACATCTATTATTGATCCATCACGATACTCAACAATACCAACAATCCTATCTTCATATTTAATAGATTCTGGATTTCCTGTTATATTTATAGCTTTTTCATATAATTCATCTATTGAAAATACAGGAATATTCTTATTGGCTTCTAATCTTTCTTTTAATTCTTTATTTTTTGAAAGTTTATCATTTATAGCAACACCACGCTCAGTTACTACAACATCTATTGATTCACCGGGTGTTATAACTGTGTTTACTTTTTCAACTATTGTTGGTATTCTTCCACGAACTAAAGGAGAAACAATCATTGATAATTTGGCACTTGCTGCTGTATCTGAGTGTCCACCTGAAGCCCCTCTTATATAGCCATCAGAACCAGTTATAACATTAACATTGAAATCTTTATCAACTTCTAAAGCACTTAATATAACTATATCTAGTTTGTTTGCTATACATCCTTTATTATGAGGATTTGCATATAAAGAAGCATCTATTTCTACGTGATTATTATTTTTACCTATTGATTCAACAGCTTTTAAATCAAATCCTTGAACATCAAATAATGTTCCTATAAAGCCTTCTTCGTGTAAATCAACAAATTGTTTGCTTATTCCACCTAATCCAAAACTTGCTTTTATGTTTTTATTTTCCATTTTTTCTTTTAAGAAACGAGCTACTGCAAGTGAAGCCCCACCAGTACCTGCTTGAATTGAGAATCCATCTTTTAAATATCCTGAAGATTCAATTACTGCTGATGCGTATTTTGCAATTAATAATTCCTTTGGATCCTTTGTAAATCTAGTAGCACCAGAAGCTATACCATTTGAATCTCCTATTTCGTCAACTTCTACAACGTAATCTACATCTTGTTGAGAAATACTTGCTGGCACATTAGGATATGGCATCATAGTATCTGTAATAAGAACTACTTGGTCTGCATACTTAGAATCTATAATAGCATATCCTAAAGAACCACATTGAGATTTTCCATGTATTCCATTTGCATTTCCATATTCATCAGAACAAGGAACTCCTAAAAATGCTACATCTATCTTTGCATCACCTGATTCAATTGCACGAGCACGTCCACCATGAGAACGAATAATTACTGGTTTTTTCATTATTCCTTTTGAAATTTCTTCTCCTAATTTTCCACGAATACCACTTGTTTCTATGGCTGTTATAGTACCATCTTTTATATAATCTATTAAGAATTCGTGAGCACTTGTTAAAGAACTTACACAAAGTGTTAAATCTTTTATTCCAAGCTTAGATATTTCTTCCATGACCATGCGAACTACATAATCTCCTGCACGAAAATGGTGGTGAAATGAAATTGTCATTCCATCTTTTAACCCAGTTTTTTCAATAGACTCAGCTATTGATTTTAGCTTTTTATTTGTTCCACAAAAAGTTGCTTTTATTTTTCTTCCTTGAACATTTCCTTTAGGTTTTAAAGCATATTCTCCTCTAAACTCTACAGTTTTTCTATCTTTTAATATATCATCTGGTATATTTATATTGATACTATTAATTGCCATAAATTACACTTCCCTTTCATATGATATTCCTGAAGCATCAGCTAGCATTAAAACACGTTCAGCTCTTGCTATTACTGGCTTATCAATCATTTTTCCATTAAGAGATACAACTCCTGAACCACGTTTTTCTGCTTCTTTTGCAGCTTCTATGATTCTTATAGCTTTATCAATTTCTTTTTCAGTTGGTGTAAATACCTTGTGTAATAAATCAATTTGTCTTGGATTTATTAATGATTTTCCATCAAAACCAAGTTGTTTAATTAATGTGGCTTCTTTAATAAATCCTTCTTCATTATTAACATCAGAATAAACTGTATCAAAGGCTGATATTTTAGCGGCCCTTGAAGCTAAAATTATATGGCTACGAGCTGCAAAAAGTTCATTTCCTTCTGGATATCTATGAGTTTTCATATCTGTTACAAAATCTTCTGCACCTAAAGCTATTCCCATTAGACGTTTTGAAGAGGTTGCAATTTCATAAGCATTTAAAACACCTAATGCTGATTCTATGGCAGCCATCATTTTTGTTGTACCAACAGGTAATCCTATTTCTTCTTCAATAGATGCTATTACCTTTTCCATATCTAAAACGTCTTGTGCTGTTTCAGTTTTAGGTAAACGTATAACATCAGGCTGAGCTCTTACTATGGCCTTTAAATCTTCAACACCAAATTCAGAGTCTAAAGCATTAACACGCACTACAGTTTCTGTGTTTCCAAAATCCATGGATGTTAAAGCATGATAAACTAATCTTCTTGCAGAATCTTTCTCTGCTATAGAAACTGAGTCTTCTAAATCAAACATTATTGAATCGGCACCATATATAGTACAGTCTTTTATCATTGCAGGCTTACTTCCAGGTACAAACATCATTGATCTTCTTAATCTTGGCATTTATAATTCCCCCAATCAAATTCATTCATTTCTGAAGCTCTACATACTGCTGCTTCTATACGTGCTTCTATTACGCAGTTTAAAGCACCTTTATCATTTATTTCCATAATCACACTATTAACCCCTAAATTATTTAGTGTGTTTTTAGCAACTCTTATTATTTCATTTCCAAACTGCTTTTTAACAGTACTTGTTAAATTAATTTCAATAGTATTTTCACTTGAAGGCTCTACTGAAACCATACAATCACTTGATTCTAAAGTTCCAGCTAAAGCTGGTTTTTTAATTTCCATATGAAAACCCTCCAAAATCTCAATTATTTTTCACATATGTTTAATAAATACTCAAATGTTGTTTTAGGAACTAGATTTTTAACCTCATCTAAGTTACCTTCTTTTAATAATTTTCTTACATTAGAAGCTGAAATAAATTGTCCATTTTCTTTTAATCTAGAAATTTCAAATACTTGTATATTATACTTTGGAAGAATTTCTTTCATATAATGATTGTAGTCATTAGTTAAACTTGAGAAAGGTTCTTCTCCAACATATCTTGCTTTTATATTTAATGCTTCTCCTATGTATTTTGAAAATAAAGTTAAATCTAAGTAAGCATGAGCTTTAGTTATATTTTTTTGTTCCTTTATAAAGTATGATGGAAATGTAGCTTCTGAAATTATGTATCTTCCAGATTTGTGAACTATAACATTTTTTAAATCGTAAGTTCCAAGCTTCACCATATTTAATCTATCTTCACTAGAAAATTCTGATTTATCCTCTGTTAATATAAAAAGATGAACAACATCATTTTCTTTAGAAGCTTTTTCTATTAAATATCTATGACCTTTTGTGAAAGGATTACAATTCATAACTAAGGCTGCTACCTTATCTCCTTTTAAATAAGATTCTTTTTTTAACTTATTAATATAAGTGCTTATTCCATTTCTTTTATTTTCTAATAAAGACACTAAGTTAGGAATATTTATTAATTCATGGTAACCAAGACTTTTAAAAAGTTCTACATTCTCTGGTTTAGTATATATAAAAAGATGAGATTCTCCTCTTTCAAAAGCTTTTTCTGTTAGAAGTTGTACTATTTTTGAACTAATTCCTTTTTTTCTATAGTCACTTCTAATCGCAAAACATTTTAATGTATATCCATCTAATGATCCAGTAGCTATTAAATCTTTATTGTTATATACACATATAGTGAAGTCTATACTTTTTAAAAATTTAAGATTTTCTTTGTTTAAAAATTCTTCAACTTCTAAACTTTTTTTCTTATTTATTTGTGGATTAAATTTTACATAAGTTAACTCCTCTTCAAAGTCATCATTATAATTCCAAGCTGACATTTCACACCTCCTTTAACATTTGTTTTATTTTTTAACATTTGTTTTCTACAACTTTATTTTACCACATCCATAATAAAGTACAATAGGTTTTGTATATTTATAAAATTTATAACGTTTTCATAGTTTTCCTTATGTGTTTTTAACTAAAATATTCAGTTTTTTATATTGATTTTATCACATTGTTAATTTTATCACCATTTTATTATCAACATGCATTTGAAGAAGTTTAACATATGTGATATATTTTTCATATGTTAAAGAAAAGGAGTGGTTATTTTGAAAATTAACCAAGATTATTTTCTAGAAAAATTAAATAGTTTAGTTATAAAATCTTTATTATATGAAGTAAGTTGTTTCCCTTCACCTGGATTAGTTTCTCCAATATCAAATGGAGCTCATAATGATATGGACTACTATACTTTTTTAGATAGTATAGCTACCATAGGACCTAAATTCAAAAAAATAGCTGAAATAGGTTTTTTGGATATACCCACAGAAAATTTATTAAGTAAAATACGTCCAATAGGAATTGAAATAGAAAAAGATATGTTTGAAGCTACTAATAATATAAATACACATAAAGGATTGATTTTTTTAATGGGAGTTATATGTGTAGCTACATCAAGAGCTTTTTATGAAAATAAGTCTTTTTATGAAATAAGAAATATAATAAAAGAAATTACAAAGGGACTTGTAAGTAAGGAACTTACTAATAGAGAATCTAATAAAAAAGAAACTTATGGAGAGAAAATATTTAGATTATATGGGATTACTGGAATAAGAGGAGAGGTTGAAGCTGGATTACCTTCTGTATTTGATTATAGCCTTCCTTTTTATGAAGAACATAAAAGCTTAAAAAATAATGAAAGACTTTATCTTACTTTAATTTGTATAATGGCTAATTGTGATGATTCTACCTTATTACATAGGCATGATATATCTGTTTTAAAAGAAATTAAAGAAGAGGCTAATAAAATAATTTTAAGTTTAGACAAATTAAAGTCTGATGAAATAACTAATAAAATCTATGAAATGGATAGTATTTTCTCAAAAAGAAGAATTAGCCCAGGAGGAAGTGCTGATCTATTGGCTATAACTGTGTTTTTAGATGGAATTAAATCACTTTTTACTTTATAATTAAATTAGCAATAATTAGAAACACACTAAAAATAGAGGTAAAACATATGAATTTTGAAGAAAATTTTGAAGATCAATATAATGAATTTTTAGCTAATATATCAAATATGTATTATAACGAAAATAAAACTCAATCTGATATAGCAAAGGAGTTTAATACAACTCGTTTTAAAGTAGCTAAATATTTACAAGAAGCTCGTGAAAAAAATATAGTAAAAATTGAAATAAATCATCCTGAAATAAGACTTTCTTCTCTTGAGAAGAAATTTAAAGAACATTTTGGATTAAAGGATGCTATAATTTTAAAAGTTAAAAATAATGATATTTCAGAACACTCTCAAAGCCTAGGAAAAACTGCTGCTGAATACATTCAATCATTATTAACTGAAAATAGTATAGTTGGACTTACTTGGGGAAAAACTTTATATCATGCAATAAATAACATAAAGCCTTCAAAGAAGCTACCAATAACAGTAGTTCAACCTTTTGGTACATCTGGTAAGAAAATTATAAGCTATGATACACCAAGTTTAATTCACCTATTGTCAGATAAATATGATGCAAATTATAGATTACTATATTCACCCCTTTATATAATGGATGATATGGTAAGAAGAAATTTTGCTATGGAACTTGTAATAAATCAGTCTCTTTTAAAATCTAAAAAAATTAATATGTTACTAACTGGCTTAGGTACTCCAGATGCTGTGTACTCTACTATGCTTTGGAAAGAAGCTTTTTCACAGGATGATTTTATCAAACATGAAGCTGTTGGTGCTATATATGGTCGTCTTTATAATAAAGATGGGAAATTTTTAGATATAGATTTAAATAAAAAAGTATTTGGAATTGACTTAGATACAATAGGCTCAATAGAAAACAAAGTTTGTATTGTAACTGGGAAATTTAAATCTGGAGCTATATTAGGAGCTTTAAAAGGAAGGTTAATAGATACTCTAGTAACAGACGAATTAACTGCAGCTAAAGTCTTAAATCTTGAAGAAAATGAATAATAATTAATATACATAAAACTTGAGATTATATAATATGTATTTTTACTATTCTTAAATTTTTAATAAAAATAGATTAAGATTCAAATTGAATCTTAATCTATTTTTATTTTTTCTTTTATTAAATTAATATTAGGTAATATTATCTTTGCTTTTTTATTGTATTTAATAATTAAAAATTTTCTAAAGCTATATATCTTTTTTATTTCATCATAATAAATTTTATTTTCTATATTTTCATTAAACACAGTAAAAAACTCATTGTTATTTTCATCAATTTTTACAAAATATTCAGTATATACTTTAGGCATTCCTAAAAAGCCAAAAGTCATACCGCTCATATTACTATAGTAAAAAGGCCTTATTATTTTTTTTATAAAAATAATTAATATTACACTTTGTAAAATAAAAAATATAAATGATTCTAGCAAAAAAACTTTAATTGATATATAAAAAAATTTATAATATTTATTATAAACTAATAGTAGAATCAAGAAAATTTCTAAAGAATACATAATAGATAAAATAATTAAAGTTAATTTAAATATTGTTTTAACTAATATATGTCTATATTTATTGTATTCAAATTTATATATCATATTTTTTCTCCTTTATTTATTTTTATTATATTATTTTCCAAACTTTTCCATCTTGTATTTTTTCTATTGGTAATACTATCTTAAACCCATTTTCCTTAGTCAATACTAATACATCATCAATCTTTTTTATTTCACATTTTCTTAAATCGACAAAAAATTTTCTATATTTCGAATCTAATATAAGATTATTTCCATATATATACACTTCAAAATTTCCAATTAAATATGAATATTTAACTCTATAATAAAATCTTGAAAAAATAAAATAAACATAACGGGAAGGTAGATCATTATTAATAATATAATTTTTATATCTACATTACTTAAAGTTATTATCCTTTCAAATAAAATAGTTTTCATATCTATTCTCATATTTAAAGCAATTATTCCAAATGAGAATATAAAACATATACTTAGGGCAATTAGTGCTTTAAGTATATGTTTTTTATTATTTTTAAATGTTAATTTTACCTTTTCTTTTTTTAAATCATTTTTCAAAAAATCAAACCCTAAAAAATCTTCTTTACTTATAGTAAATGAATACTTCATAATACCTCCTAAAAATAATATTTTTCACATTTCATCATATAAAAATTACCAAAATAAAATATTTATCTGATAAAACTATTAACAAAAAAGAGTTGTATTTAATAAAATAATTAGAATTTACTTTATTAGAAGAACTACTCCATAAAGAGTATTTACTTAGAAAATTTAATGAAATAAGAGATTTTTATTTAAAAAGAGTATTTTAAATAAAATACTCTTTTTTAGATTATTTATTTAATATTAATTTTATAAGTAGTTAAAATTTTTTCTTATCCAACTTATAAAAAATGAAAGCTGTTGGAATAAGACTTAAGAAAACTATTAGCATCAATATACCTGTAACTTGAGGATTAGGCAATATCATTAAAACCATCTTCTTTCTTATGTAATTTATTAAAAAATATTAAAAATTTTTTCTAGTTAAGAGCTCTCCATATTCTAATTCATTTAAAATTTTTGCAAAATTAGATAACTCATTTTTAAACACTATTAAAATAGGCTTCTTTTTCTCTTTTAAATATATTTTAAAAATATGATTTTTGTAATCTAAATTTAAATAATCTATATCAGATTTTTTTATTAATTTAAAATTTCTATAAATATAATTTTTATTTATAGAAATAGAAAAGTTAAAAGCATAGGTTAAAAAATATAATAATAATATATTTAAAAGATTAATTTTATTGCTATAAAAATATAATATTAATTGAAGACCTGAAAATATAGTTAACTGTATGATTGCAGATAAAAATTTAAGTGATGTAAGATTTTTTTTACCATTTTTTGAACTTGGATTAATATAATAGGACTTATTTTTTAAAAATAATCTTTTATAAATAAACCAATTTTTTATGAGAATATATAAAAAGAATATAAAAAGTCCAAAGTTAAATAAATTAATAGCATATATTTTCATACAATTCTCCTTATAATAGTAAAGTCTTACTTTTACATTAACAAATTGTGTATATTTTGTAAAGTTTATAATGGTATAATTGTTTTAAGAAGATATATTGTTATTAATTTTATATTAATACTTAAATTATAATATCAACTAAAGTTTCTTTTTACTTAGAATCCTTTAAATAATAAAAAAACATCCATAGTTAAAATGTAAGAAATCTTAAAAGTTGCTTTAGAGAGATATATGGGAGATAATTAATATATAATTTTTAATTATATATAAAAAGAAAAGAGTGATATTTATGAAAAAAAAATTGATAGCTAGTTTAATAATCGGAACTTTTCTAATTTCTGGTTTATCTTTTATAGGATGTGATAAATCTGATAATTCAAAAGCTCAAACCAATACTACATCAGATAGTAATTCAAAAAAAGATTCAACAACAACAGAAGATATTAATACTCAGCAAAATAAACAAGAGTCTCCTAAAGGTTCAAATAAAGAAAATAAGTCATTAGAAACTGATAAAAAAGTTAATGAAAATAATGAAACTTCTAAGCCTAAGAAAGATATTAAACAAACAAATCATTCTGTTGTTTCAAAAGAAAAATCTAATAAAAAAGATAATTCTTCTAAAAAAATAGATTCAACTTCAAATGTTGAAAATAAAACTAATAAAACTTCAAATAACAATTCTAAAGAAAAAAATTTGAAAAATGAATATGAAAAAGCTGATAAGGAATTAAACGATCTTTGGAAAATAATTGTAAATTATAGTGCAGATTATCCAGAGTTAATTAAAAGTCAAAAACAATGGATAAAATATAAAGATAGTAAAGATTTAGCTACAAAAACTAAATTAACACAAGAGAGAATAAATACATTACAAAAATGGTTTGGCTATCAGAGAAGAATCCAAGGTGAAAAAGGATATCAATTTGCTCAAACACACGAATGTCCAAGCTTAGATTGGAATTAAAGTATTTGTAATTTCTAATTTTAAAATATAAAAAGGCAAAAATAGGTTAGGATGTTTATTTCCTAACCTTTTAATAAGTGTGTAATTGTAATATTATTTCATTTATAATCTGTTTATACCTTTCATTTAGCATACGTTCTAAATCATACTTACTAGCTTCATTTAGAGTTCCAATATATAAATCTGTTTTAATATTCCTATTTCTAGGTGTATCACTAGAATCAGTATTACTAGCATTACCAATAATACTATAGTTCTTTATTTTTATATTGTTCAAACACGCATTCCTTGGTAGTAAAATGGCTCTAATGTAAATTGGGACAATTTTATGAAAATGTAACTTCAAGTACAGTATCAGTATTTTATCTTTACACTCTCGGTATTTTATATTTTTTATTTAAATTAATTCTAAGAATGGCTTTATTACTAGGTTTTAAAAATACTAAAAGGATAATTATAGATAAATTACTGATGTAAAATATTAACTCAAGTATAATAACTTTTCCAAATATAGTCTCGTTTTAATATAAAAAGTCCTATTTTTGTTCCTTTTAAATTTTATATTCCCAAAATTACTCCTTATTAATGTACTTGAATTGATATTAGAATGGATAAAATACCGAGTTATTGTACTTCAATTTACATTATCTATTTTTCTCCATAATAAAAGAGCCTAGAATAATATAGACTCCTTGTTAGTTATTTTGTTTATTTAATTATTTTCTTTTTTATATTCAGTAATAATACTTATATCTTCTTCCGTTGTAATATAAATTTCGCCTATAATCTTGTTATTAATTAGATTTAATTAATAACAATTCAGTTAACTCTTTTAAATTTTTTAAATGCTTATCCGCTAATCTTTGATTGGTAGATACAATATGGTCAACTTGCGTTAATTCAATTATACTTAAACCCATTGCATAAGTATATAACTCTGAAGGGATTATATGTTTCACTGATAAAGGAATATTGCCTGTTGTAAACAATAAAGATTTTTGATACAAATCTAATATTTCTTGATATAATATAACTGTTTTTATATCAACAGTCCCCTCTATAGGATTTTTATTTGTTAAAAAACTATGTATTCCTTCTTTAATTGATATTGTGTTTGTTAAAAATATAGATAACAACAAACATTGCCTATATGTTAATTTTTCAAAAACCTTTAAAAGAAATAAAAACTCTTCACTATCAAGGTATTGAATAAATCCAATATTCGCTAACATATTACCGTAAAATATTTGTTTCATCTCTTCAGCTTCTCTTTGACTAGCTATAACTATTGATTCAAATACTTCTTCTGCATTTGCTTTTCCCTCTAAATTTTCTTCAAAAAATCCATCATCTCTTAATTTATTGCCATTATTTAATTGCTCTTTAACCTTATCTATAGCACTGACCATACAATTTACCACTCTTTGTTTTTCCCATTCTGTTAATTGGCAAGGATCAAGTTTATCAGCAATTACTTGTATCACTTTACATGAAGCATTTCCTCCTATAGTTCCACTAATACCAGTTGTATCACCTGTAACTGTGTTAATGGCTTCTGATATAATATTACTTATCAGATCTTGACCACTTTCTAGAACCTTTTTTGCGCCTTTTCTTATATTTCTTGTATTCATATAATTATCCCCTTTACCATATATACTAATTATAACATTCTTCATTTATAGTATATTAAAATATTTCTTTAAATCGAATATTTTAATGATATAAACTTGACTTTTAAGTGCCAAAGGCGTTATACTTCTGGCTTATTCTCAAAATATATATAGTTATCCTGTCGACAATAAAAAAATCAATAAGACAACTATATTGATAACTCTTATACTTCTGTATTTAAAGCCTCGCCACTTTAAACCTATGGTCTTGGTAATACCTCTCTTTTTGCAAAGTTATTTCTTAATGTATGAGTCCTATCTCTTCTTCCTTTATTTATTTCATCCGATATAAATATAGTTTTATTTTTAATATCTATATCTTCCTCTCTAATCTCTAAACATTCACCTGCTCTCATTCCTGTATCCATTAAAAATTGTATTACTATATAGTCACGATACTCTGAGAATAATGTTAAATCCAAACTCTTTAGAAGTTTATTAAACTCATCTATTGTTATTTCAGCCTTAGTTTTTCTAATATATTTAATCCTTTTTATTTTAAATGACGGATCTTTACTTATTAATTTATTGTCCTTGCACCAAGTAAAAAACATCTTAATATTTCCTAAGTAATTATCTAAAGTACATAATCTTACTTTCTTAACAAAGTCTTCTCTATTTTGTGGTACATTGGAGTTAATATTATTTTCATTAGCTACATAGCTATATTTATTACGTTCTTTAGTAAAGTCTATATAATTTCTTATATGTTCCTCTTTTACATCTTCCACTCAAATGACTTTGTAATCATCTTCTAAGAACTTAAATAACAGTCTTAAACTTTGGTCATACGCTCTAATTGTTGTTCTTCTAAGGTCTCTATATTTACAGTCTGTCATATAATCTTCTAATACATCTAACAACTCATTTTTATTCTTCTTTAAAATCCTAGTCATAATAAAAAACACTTCCCATTTAATTAGTAAAAAACTAACTAACAAGAAGTGTCTTATCACTCTATAAATTTAAGTGTTTATTGAGTTTTCATAAATATCATTTATTGGCTTCAAATCAATTTTATTGGCTTTTTTGTTATGGATAAATCTAATGAAATTTTATATTTCTAATTATATAAAATTTCATATTACCTTTTAGCCTATACTTCCTCTTACTTTACCCATTCTTACTATCCACTCGTTTAGGATTTTAAGTTCTTCTGTACTATTACGCATTACATTTTCCTCAAGTCCCATAAGATGCATTATAATTGGTTTTGTGGTTTTAAGTAATGTGTGGTAGAATTCATTTTCATTTAAGAAATCATAGTCTAAGCCAAGTTCAAGAATTTCATTTACATATTTCATATCTTTTTTGTATTCTTGTCTAGCCTCTTCATTTATTATCTTTTTAGATACGCTAGAATTTGCAAATCTAGCAGCGAAGGCTAAGTCTTTTCTTAATATTGGGTATATTTCAAGAAGTTTATCTATACCTTCTTGGCCATACTTATTTTTAATTTCATTTAATGCTCTTCCCATTCCTACAAGTTCTGGTGGCATTCCTAATGTGTACATAGCCCCAGTAAATGATATTGCTCTTGGAACTGCATATTCTTTTGAGTTATCTATGCTAAGAATTTCTTCTTTTAACTTTTCATCTTTTACAAGATTTGCAACATTATCTAAGTTTGCAACTTCTCTATTATATTCTAATCCAGTTTTAGCCTTTGTTAATCTATCTCTATTTTTAGGAATAAAGTCAGCTACAAATGAAACTGTATCTATAATTTTTAAGAATGTATGTAAGTAGTGTTTTGAGCATATTCCTATAAATTCTTTCATTAAATCTTTATCTTCTTCAGAAAGATTTCTTGGTTTTGAATCAACTATTCTTTCTTTTAGCTCATTTACTGCCCTTTTAGTAGCTTCTTCTCCATGATCATATCTTAAAGCTGATTGGAATGTGAATGTTTTTATTCCGCTATATGTAGCTATAATTTCATCTATATTTTCCTCAGAGAAATGTCCTCTAAATGGAAGTGAACCACACCCTAATATTGGACTTATTTCAACTCCATGTTTTTCTCCCCATTTATAAGCACAATCAACTGCCATAAGAACTGATAACACCCCAGAAATTAATCCATAAGACATGGCAGTATCTGATCTTGCAATCATTATTCTTAAATCTTTTATAATATTTCCTTTACTTTTTTCTATTTCATAATGTTCATCTAGTATTTTATCTATGTTTACTAATGCAGGAACATCCTCAACTAAAGGAATTATTCTAACTCCATTTAAGTCTAACTTAGTTTCATAATTTTTATTCCCCATATCTATAACTGAGTTAACTCTATCTTGGAATTCTGAAATTTCCTTACCAGTTTCTATCATAGGAACAACAACCTCTGATATTGCAGGTACTCCTGTTAATGTTTTAGATTGTACATTTGTTTCTATAATAGACATTATACTCATAAGCTGTCTAAATACTGATTCTTTATTAGCATTTGGTATTCTAGGTGTTACTCTAACATCCTTACCTGGGATTATTCCTTTTCCTATTAATCCAAGTGCTACTTGTGAAGTTTGATGATATGGAGTTAATTTTCCTTCAAAATCTATCATAACTTCCTCTATTCCTAAACCACCTTCACTTTGTGGTGATAATCCTTTTATAGCCTCAGCAGGCTCCTCTTGTATTGAAACATAAGTTTCTACATTATCCGGATGTTGTGTCATCATAGAACAAGGTATTTTCATAATATATCCCCCTCTTTTTATTACTTATTGCAATTTATATTTAGATTATATTGCATAATTTCATATTTTTCAAGTGTTTTATGATTTAAATTGCAATTTAATTTTAATATTTCTTGCATTTTTATATTTACAAGAAAACTTTCATTTAAATTCATAATAATTTTTCACGAAAATAAAAAATAAACCCATAATATAAAGTTCGCTATATATTTTTTTAAAGAAACATATATTATATTATTACCCAAATCAATATATTAATTAAACACTATTTATTATTTCATAAAAAAATAAAACTTATAAATGAATTTAGAGAAGATTTAATAATTCTCTTCATAACATTTATAAGTTTTATCTTTAATCTTTATTCCATTTTATAATAAAATTACTTTTCTATTATTTCTCCAATTAATGAGAATGGCTGCGCTCTTACTATTTTAAGGTTAACTAATTCTCCAATTAAGCTTATATCTCCAGCAAAGTTAACTAATTTACCATTTCTAGTTCTTCCAGTTAATTTAGTTTCATCATTTTTGCTTGGTCCTTCAACTAAAACTTCAACTACTTTACCTTCGTATTCTTTGTTCTTTAATATAACTTTCTTATTTATAGCTTCAACTACTCTATTAAATCTCTCATGCTTTATATCATCTGGAATTTGGTTTTCCATCTTGTCAGCAGGTGTATGGTTTCTTCTTGAATAGATGAATGTAAATGCTGAATCATATCCAACTTCTTCACAAAGGCTTAATGTATCTAAGAAATCTTCCTCAGTTTCTCCTGGGAATCCAATTATTAAGTCTGTTGTTAAAGTAACATCTGGAATCTCAGATTTTATCTTTTTAACTAAATCTAAGTAATATTCTCTGTCATAGTGTCTATTCATCTCTTTTAAAATTCTTGATGATCCACTTTGAACTGGTAAGTGAACTTGTTCACAAAGCTTATCACACTCTTTTATAGCTTTTATTACATCATCACTTAAATCTTTAGGGTGAGAAGTCATAAATCTAACTCTCTCTAATCCTTTAACTTCGTTAACCTTTCTTAAAAGACTAGCAAAGTCTATATCCTCCTCTAAGCCTTTTCCGTATGAGTTTACGTTTTGACCTAGTAAAGTGATTTCTTTGTATCCTTTTGATACCAATTCTTCTATTTCTTTAATGATGTCTTCTGATTTTCTACTTCTTTCTCTTCCTCTAACATAAGGAACTATACAGTAAGTACAGAAGTTATTACATCCATACATGATAGTAACAAAGGCTTTAACATCACTTTTTCTATCTATAGGTAACCCCTCAACTATTCCCTCTTCTTTATTTAAAATTTCCTTAACTTGAACTCCTTCTTGAAGAACTCTATTTAAGTACTCTGGGAATTTATGAGCATTGTGAGTTCCAAATATTATGTCAACATAAGGATAAGTTTTTAAAATCTTATCTGGCATACCTATTTGCTGCATCATACATCCACATATAGCAATAACTAAATTAGGATTTTTTTTCTTTAAACTTTTAAGTTGTCCAATATTACCAAAAACTTTGTTCTCAGCATTTTCTCTTACACAACAAGTGTTAAATATTATTATAGAAGCTTCTTCTTTATTTTCTGTTCTCTCATATCCTTGAGACTTTAACATTCCTGATAGTTTTTCAGAATCCTCTTCATTCATTTGACATCCATATGTAAAAATGTAGAAGAATTTTTTATCTAAATTATTTTCTAATGTCATTTCAGTTCCTCCAAAATAAAAAACGTTACTTATTGCATTATATCATAAAATTTATTCATATTAAAAGATAGAATTTTCTAAATATTAATAAAGTAATTTTAGGTAAAAACAAAAGTTAAATAAACTTAATTTATAAAAGTAATTTTTGAAATTCACTAAAAATCTCCTAAAAATTAGACTTTATATTGATAATAACCAAATTTTAATACACCTTTTTTACAAGTTAAATATAAAAAATAACCAGTTATTAAATCTTATTTACTAACTATTAAATATTCAGTAATATATATTTAACAATATTTTGCTATTAAAATAAAAATATTGTTAAATTATTGCTTTTTGAAAGGAGTTTTTATATGAATAATAAATTTAAAATTTTATTGATTATTGTAATAAGTTCATTTTTAATAAGTTGTAAGTTAGAAAATAGAAATGAAAATTTTAAACCTGAAGCTATAAAAAAGGAGAATTTCAAATTAAAAAACATAAATACTCCTACTAAAATAATCTTATATAAAAATGGGAAAGAAATAGTAATAAATTCTGATAATAAAAATTTCAAAAAGATATTAAATTATGTAGACAATGGGTTGTCTGGTATAAAAGGCGCTTTAAAAACTGAAATGGATTTTGATGTTGAGAAAAAGGGAACATTGCTTGAATTAGATTATAATAAAACTTATGAGTTTAATTATAAAAATGATTATGATTCTCACAAAGTAAACTATAATAAGATTTTTATAGATTTAGACTTAAAAAGGCCTAATTATTTAAATGAATTTTGCGTTGTTTCTTTCAAAGGCAATTTAAGTGGATTGCACGGTAATTTTTTAAACTACCATAAATTTTGTAAGTTTATTAATAATGAATTTTAATATGCTTTTCTTTTTTAACATTTTTAACAATCACCATAAATAGTTATGATTCACACTTAAAACTTCTTTTTTTTATTTAATTTCTTAAAAATTTGAAATTAAATATTGTATTTTTTGAAGTATTGTAAAATAAAGAAGTAATTTTAAAACATTCTAGAATTTTATTTAGGTGTATTGAAAGGAGTAAAAATGAAAAAAGCTAATGAAATAATAGATAATATAAAGAAAACCAAAATTAAAATAAGTTTAAAAGAGTTTGATAATCTTGTAAATTTAATAAATGATTTAGAGAAAAAACTTAAGGAAAGCAAGGAAGAAATATTAAAATTTAATAATGTGGATATGAAAGAAGATTTAAAGTTTTTAATTAATAATAATTTTATACAAAATATGTTAAACTACAATGTAGATTTTGATGGTGATTATTGGTATAAATTGAATATTAATTTGAATAAAGATATTATTTCATCATATAAATTAAATGATTTTGTTGTTATAAGGTTTAAAAATGAAGTGTCTTTATATGGTTTTTTAAAGTCAAAATTTAAAGGGATTGATATAAATAAATTCAATAGAAGTGACAAAACTCTTTCCTTTAGCGATGATACTCTTGATATTGTAATTTTCAACTTAAAAGATATAAATAAACATATGATTATTTATAAAATTTTTGAAGTACGAGATTCTATTAATTTTAATTGTAATTAATATATTTAAAATTTAAATCACATACATTTGAATTTTTAAGGTTTAAAAAATATGTTTAAACCTTATTTTTTTATATAAAAATATCTTGTCTTTTATAATAAATCAAAGTTCAATGTAAACTAAATAGCCACACACCAAATTAATTAGTGTGCGGCTCTTTTAAAGTCCCTCTTATCTTTTTTCCTTTGCAGTTCTAACTATACTATATATTTTTTTTAGAGCTTCTGTCTTAAATCTATTTATTCCAGATAAGTTTTCTTTTGAATCTATATCTCTTACTTTTTCACTAAATTCTCCTATTACTTTTCTTATTTCATCTTTAAACTTAGATTTTTCATCTGCATTTAAATTTTTAAGACTGCTTATCTCCTCTATCTTTTTAAAAGAAGCATTTTGTAGTGATTCCACAAATCTATAATTTTTATTGTTGTGGCTAATGTTTGCTATAGGCCTACTAATTTCATGTCTGTTTTCAACTTCAACCTTTTCTCTCACCACTTTATTTTTTGTTTCTTCTGAATTATTTCTTTCCTTTGCTTTTCTAACTATACCATATATATTTCTTAAGGCTTCTGCTTTAAATCTATTTATTCCAGATAAATTTTCTCTTGAATCTATATCTCTTACTTTTTCACTAAATTCTCCTATTACTTTTCTTATTTCATCTTTAAACTTAGATTTTTCATCTGCATTTAAATTTTTAAGACTGCTTATCTCTTCTATCTTTTTAAAAGAATTATCCTGTAATGATTCTACGAATCTATAATTCTGATGTATTCCACCTCCTAACTCCTTTGCTCCAACATTTTGTGGGGTTATAACAAACCCTAAAACACTAGAACTTATTAAAACATTTGCCACTAATACTTTTAAATTTAATATTTTCATAAAATTTCTCCTTTCCAACAAGAAATTGTTGTTATTATTTTGTAATAATTATTATAAAGGAGCATTTATTCTAATAAATTTCAAATATTTATAAAAATCAAAAAAAAAATAAAATTATTTTCACAAAAAAATATACTATCATTAAGGCATAGAATTCAAATTTTTGTATCGAGTAGTAAAAATCGAACAATAAAACAAAATTTAATTAAGGATGTGGTAAATATATGAATAAAAAGAAATTGACTATTTTATTGGCTTCTGCTGCAATTAGTATTGGTTTTGGTGGTTTTATTAACCCCCCACAAAGTGTTGAAGCAAAAGCATTGGTTTTAGAAGAGCCAATTAAGGCTGTTAGATTAGAAGCCTTAGCTAAAATTCACGAATTTAAGAATATAAAAAAGAATCTTAAAGAAGAAATTATGGTTAAAATTAAAGCTGCTGAATCAGAAGAGAATATAAAAAAGCTTCTTGAAGAAGCACAGAAAATAGAGTCTTCAAAACATCAAGTAAAATATACAATAAAATATATTGATGATACAAATAAGACTGAACTTAAAAGTGAAACTAAAATTTATTTTGCAAATAAAAATATAACAGAAAAAGGAGAAAAATTTAAAGGGTATGAATTAATTTCGGAAAATGTTAAAACTAAAACTTTAAATATAGATTATAATGAACCTATAGAATTTCATTATAAGAAAATTGACATTAACAAATTTAAAGAAAATACGACATCTGAAATTAGAAAAATGAGAAATATTAAAAAGAGTAAAAAAGATAACTTTATGGCTAAAATAAGTTCTTCCACTTCAGAAGAAACTATAAAAGAAATACTTGAAGAAGCAAAAAAAGAAAATGCTTCAAAACATCAAGTAAAATATACAATAAAGTATATTGATGATACAAATAATAAAGAGCTTAAGAGTGAAACTAAAATTTATTTTGCAAATAAAAACATAACAGAAAAAGCAGAAAAATTTAAAAAATATAAGTTAGTTTCTCCTAAAGAAACTCAAAGTAAGATTTTAAGTATCGATGGGGATAATGTGATAGAGTTCCATTACAAACTTTATGATGATTATATTTCTTTAGACAATTTTATTAAAGAAAAAGTTGATTTTGAAAAGCCATTAGACTATGAAAATACAAATTTTACTGGAAAATCTGAAGAACTAAAAGATTATATTATTAAAAACATTTATAAAAATTCATACACTATAAAATTTAAAGCTTCAGAAAAAGATAAAAATAATGCATATGATACTTTATTTAATAAAACTACAAAAGCTTCTCACGTTAGATATGCTAGAAACTGGGAAACAAGCAAAACTAACACAGACATTAAAGATGTCTTTGAATATACTTTAAAACCAAGTTATCTTGCAGTTAGAAGTAGACAAGTTGAAACTGAAGAAAAAATAGATAAAATTATAAAGAAAAACAAAGTTACAGAAATGTCTGATTTTGAAAAAGCTAAATTTATTCATGATTATATAATTAATAAAGCAACCCCAGCACCTGGTTCTTGGATGACAAAAGAAGGTAATAATGTTCATGAAACTCCAGCCTTAATTTTAGATGGAAAAGGTGTATGTGAAGCTTATACTATGGCCTTTAATAGACTTGCAGAAAGAGCGGGTTTAGAATCAATAATGGTAGTTGGACTTTATAATCCTTATTTGCAAAACGAAAGATATCGTAAAAATATAGAAAAAATATTGTATACACCTACATTTGACAGAAGGATAAACCATTCTTGGAATAAAGTAAAAATTGATGGAAAATGGTATAATATCGATACTTATCATGATGATTTTCGTTTTGAGTTAGCTAGTAAAGAAAGACTTTTAAGTAAAGATCAATATGGTTCTATTGAATTCTTGAAATCTGATGAACATTTTAAAAAATCTCATAAGATTTGGAATCCTGATTATGTTGAAAAATCTACAAACGATTATGATTTAGGAAAAAAATATGAAATGTTGACACAATTCTCTGAATAATTAATATAAAAGTTAACTAAATAAAAAGTCACACATTAATTTAATGTGTGACTTTTTTTGTGGGTGATTATCCTCCTGTTTTGCATTTTGTTTCGCGATTAAATCATAACGCAAGTTAATCCATCATGTATTTTGGTTTAGTTCAATTTCATTTTAAAATTAAGCAACAAAAAAATATGACTATAGATAAGAAAAAAGAATAAACTTAATCTATAGTCATATTAAATAAGTTTTATTATATGATTTATTCAGGCATATTGTATGTATCATATTCAAATTCAAAACTTAAAAGTTTGTAACTTTTAATCTAATAACTAGGAGTTAAATTAAACCAATTTAGAATTTTATAAAATCATATAATAATGATAGTAGCAATGTACCCTTGTTACTATCTAAGACCATTGTACAATTATTTTAAGCAAACAAAACATCAATATTTTTTTTATATAAAAAAATATTGATGTTAAACTTAAAATATAATTTTAGTAACCTTTTTGTTATTAAATATTAAATTTCTTTTAATTTAATATTTTTAATAACTAGGTATAATATACTTAAATTTTTTATTATAAGGAGTGTTTAATATGAAAAAAGTATTAATTTCTTTGTCTTTTATTGTCATATCTTCTGTTATTTTTTTAGGTTGTAGTAATTCTAAAGATATTGATAATAATAAACAAAAAACAATTTCAGAACAAACAGTTAATAAAAATGATACTGATAAAGAGAATAAGGTTTCAGAATCAGAAGTTGATGAACCTTGTAACAATAATGAATCTTGTAATAATACTCATATAAAAAAACATAAAAATGAAAATAAATCAGATAAGAAAAATTCTAATGATAATTCCTCAAATATAAATAAAAAAGACACTAGTTTCTTTAATAAAATAAAAACTTCTTCAGAAAAAGGAATGGTTATAAATTCAAACTTTAAAATTGGACAATCCATAGATACTGTAATTTCTAAATTAGGTAAATCTAATAGTGAAAATTTTATTCCTGATGCTAAGGGTACATATTTTACTTTTAATTCTCATAACTTAGCTTTTGGTTGCAACAAAGGAAGTCAAATTTTTGAAATACGTTCCTTCGATAAAAGTTTAAAAAATCTAAACTCTAAAGAAATTAAAAAATTTTTTGGTAAACCAAATTATACTAAAACTCTAAAAGAAACTGAAATAGTATATGGCTATAAGATAAACTCAGAATTTAAAATTTTATTTGTTTTTGACTCTAATGGATCATTAAAACACTATTCTGTTTTAAATCCTAGTTTAACTAAAAATTCTATGGCTAACGATCCAGGGCGTACTTGGTAAAAATATTAAAGTAAAAAGACCGGAATTTATATTTCTGGTCTTTTTACTTTAATATAAACGATTTAAATAGACCTTATAAAAGTCTTTCTCCTCTATAAATTATACATGAATCATGAAAATCTTAGCTAAATCTTAAATCTTAAATCTTAACATGTATTTTTTTAGATAAACTTAGTTATAATATAGATAATATAGTGTTCTTTCAAAACTGAATATTTAAGATTGCACAAGAAATTAGACTTGTAACTTAAAATATTCTTGGATATTGACCAAAAAGCTCCCACTTCTACAAGTGGTTAGCAGTTCACAAAATTAAAATATTATATTAAGTGGTGATGTAAATATGAAAAAGAAATTATTTATATTCGTTTTTTTGTTTTTCCTTTCAATTAACTTGGTGAATAAACCTGTTTTGGCAGTAAACTCATTTACAGAGGGAGTTTATAAGGTTGCTGATTTAAACTTTTCAGAGAAGAATAAATATATAGTACAAAATATTTCAAATAATGAAAGTACATATCTTCAGGTCTTTGATGAAAATCAAATAATACTACAATCTATAAGACTTGAACCAAATTCTGAAAAATTTAATCTAGTTAAATTATCACCTGATTATAGAATTGTATTAATTGGTAAGGGAACTACTTATATATTTTCTGCTAAGGAATAAAAAGGGTAAAGATATTCATTATCAAATTAAAGGTTTTCTATTGTGTTGAATAATTTTTCATGATATTATTAATTTGTGATTTTTTTCTTGAGTATCTTGATGAGGTGATGTGCGTCTTGATGCTCTTTTTTATTAGAATTATAAATATTTATTAAAATAAAAAATATGACTGAAAGAAAACCTCAGTCACATTTTTCATATATAATGTTAAAATCTATCTATTATTTTTTATTATTTCTAGCACATATTTTTTAAAATCTTCAAAAGACATACTTTCTATAGAAGCTCCTTTATTTATTTTCTTTGTTGCAAAATCATATGAAGCTGATCCATAGTTAAATGCAGGACTTCCAACAACAAAGTTACTTCCTGGGGTTCTGTAAGTAACTTTACATTTTAACACCTCTTCACAGAAGTTTAATACATCTAGGTAATTTTCTAAATGCTTTTCATCTATCATTTTAACTATAAAAGAAAATAGTTGATATCCACCTAATAGCTGTTGCATTTTTCCACCATGCATATTAAATACTTTATCTGTACTATAGAAATATTTCATATCTTTATATGTTAAAGTTTTAAACTCTGAATTCACCTCAAGTTCTTTAAGATTTAATCCTTTTAAGTCTTTTTCTATAAAATCCCATTCTATTGATTTTGGAATTGAGTTATTATTTACCGTTTGAGTAAATTTCTCTATTGCATTATCCATATATTTATTAACTGTAACAACTTTATCATTCATATATACAGTATATTCACCATTTTCAAATACTAAACTAATTTTATTATCCATATTAGCACCTCATTCTTAATTAATAATAATTATTATAAAATAATTTAAAAATTATGTCTAGTTAAATTTTATTGTCTTAATAATAAGATTTTTTAATATTGAGAATAATAAAAAAGGAGGTGAAATTTTATGTATGATTTAAAAGAATTAGAAAAACAAGAAACAAAACTAAAAAGTAACATAGAATTAAGTGATAGAGCATATTATGGAAACCACTTAACAGACAACATATTTAGAACAAAAACATCTTATATATCAACAGATTACTTATTATAAATGCACCAAAAAAATTCTCACAATCTAAATTAAAACTAATTTGATTGGTTTTAAGAAAACAAATAACAAAAACTCTATAAATAACATAAAAACCAAATTCAAATTAAAAATTATATTATTTATAGAGTTTCTTATTTTAATATATTGCTATTTTCAACTTAGAAATTCATAAATATTTACTTTAGAAGATTCTTTAAAACCTATCTTCTCATAAAGATTAACAGCTTTTGTATTATCTGATTTAACTTTTATATAAACCTCTTTTAACCCTAGTTTTTTAGCTTGGTTTAACATATATGTAATAAGTGCCTCACCAAACCCTTTTCCTCTAAACTCTTCCAATATTCCAAAATTGGCAACTGTATATTTTCCATTTAATAAAAGCACTTGCCCATATCCAATTTCTACCTTGTTATAAATTATAAAAAATGATAAATCTTCTAAAAAAGCTTTTCTACTGCATTCATAAACTATATCCTTAGTTTTTAAAGGAATTCTATTCTCCTCATAAAAAACTTCATTTTGTATATGACAGCGCAATTTTTCATCTTGTCCCTTAATAAATTTTCTAATTTCTACTTTAGGATTATCTTCTTTATTAAACTCATCTAGTTTTAGAGTCATTATCAAATTAGAAGCCTTCTTTATAAAACCATACATATTCAAATCAAATCCCTCATTTTCTTCATCCTCATATATAAATCTGTCAATTTCAAAGTCTGATTTAACTTCATGTGTAATTTTAAACTCTCTTTTACTATTATTTATGCGAAAAAGATACTTAATATATGCTTCCCTATTAAAGGCATAATCAATTTCCCAAATCATTAAAGGTTTATTATTATAATTCACCTTAAAAAAATAATTTGTAGCAAGCCTCTTTATAGGAAACTTCATAAGTTTTGCATATTTAATAAAATCCCACAACCTTAATCTCACTATTTCCATTTTTAATACCTCTAAAATTTTATAATAATAGTATAAAACAATTACCATGAAAATTCCAGTATAATGGAAATAATTAAAATTAAATTGTGGGATTTTGTTATAAATTATAACTCTTTAATTTTTTCTATAACTTCATTGATTATCCAGTCTGGAGTAGAAGCACCAGCTGTAATACCAATATTTTTTATATTTTCATCCTGTAGAAGTGTTTCATCTAATTCTTTAACATTTTCTATATGATAGCTTCTAGCACATTCTTTTTTGCATATTTCATATAATTTAGTTGTATTAGAACTATTCTTTCCACCTATAACAAAGACTATATCTGATTCCTTTGAAAGTTCTTGTACGCTCTTTTGTCTAACATCAGTTGCTGAGCAAATAGTATTAAAAGCTACAATTTCTTTACTTTCATTTACTATTTCATTTAAAACTTTATTCCAAGTTGATTTTTTTTCAGTTGTTTGAGAAACAACACAAACTTTCATAGGTATATTTTTAAGTTCTTCTTTTCCATTTGTTATTATGGCAGAATCATTACACCATCCATTTATTCCTATAACTTCTGGATGGTTTTCATCTCCTACTATTATTATTTTATATCCTTGTTCATAGCATTTTTTTACCTTCTGTTGGATATTAGTAACATATGGACAAGTTGCATTCTTAACTATTAATCCTTTACCCTCTAAATCTTTTATGACACTTTCTTTAACACCATGAGATCTTATTAAAACAACATCTCCTTGGCTTAAATTATTAGCTCCTAAAAGGTCTATAGCATATATATTATTATCCTCTAAATAGTTAACAACATCATTATTATGTATAAGAGGTCCTAAGGTATATATTTTTTTATCAAATTCTTTTTGATATTTTAAAGCTTCATCAACAGCTCTTTTTACTCCAAAGCAAAACCCTGCATTTTTTGCTAAAGTTATCTTTCTTTCCATAATTATTTCTCCATGTAACTAGATATCTTTTCAACTACTCCCATAATATCTATTCCAGTAGTATCTATTTCAATAGCATCCTCGGCTTTTCTTAAAGGATCTACTTCTCTATTAGAATCTAGATAATCTCTTTTTATTATATCTTGTAATATTTCGTCGTAATTAACCTCTAAGCCATTTTCTTTAAGTTCTTTAAATCTTCTATCTGCTCTCTCTTCTGCACTGGCTGTTAAGAAAAACTTATAGTTAGCATCCTTTAATACAACTGTTCCAATATCTCTTCCATCCATTATAACGCTATATTTTGAAGCCATTTTTCTCATAAGTTCTACTAATTTTTCTCTAACTTCTCTAATTGAAGCAAAAGCAGAAACATTTTTACTTATATTAGGCATAGTGATTTGTGAATTTATATTTTCTCCATTTAATATAAGTTCATCATTTTCAAAATGCATTTCCATTCCATTTATCATTTCTAATAATTTATCAACTTCTTCAGCTGAAATATTATTTTCTAAAGCTTTTAAAGTAACAGCTCTATACATAGATCCTGTGTTTATATACATTAAATCGAATTTTTTTCCTATAATCTTAGCGATTGTACTTTTTCCAGCTCCTGCTGGTCCATCAATAGCAACAGTTATTAATTTGTTCATATTCTTTAATTCCTTTCTCACAAAACATCAATTTTTATTTACCCTATATTTAAATAGACTTTCCTGCTAAATATCCAGTTGATAATGCAATTTGAACGTTATAACCTCCTGTAAAGGCATCAACATCTATAACCTCACCTGCAAAATAAAGATTATCTATAATTTTAGATTTCATAGTTGAAGGGTCTATTTCCTTAGTTGAGACACCACCTGCTGTAACTATAGCTTCTTTAATATCTCTTAGCCCTTTAACTTTAAATGTTAAATTCTTTAAAAGTTGTAAAAGAGTTTTTCTTTCTTCCTTAGTTATTGAGTTAACTTTTTTATTTTCATCTATTCCTGAAAGTTCTATTATAATTGGAATAATCTTTTTAGGAAGTAACTCATCTAAAGAGTTTTTAAAATCTTTATTTTGATATTTTTTAAAATCTTTTTGAAGTCTTAAATCTAATTGTTTATCATCTAAAGCAGGCTTTAAATCAAGTGAAACTTCAAACTTTTCCCCGTCTTTTATGAATCTACTTCCACTTAAAACAAGTGGACCTGAAATTCCAAAGTGAGTAAATAACATTTCTCCTTGATTTGTATAAACAATCTTTTTACTTTTCTTATTTTTTATTTTTAGTTCTATATTTCTAAGAGAAAGTCCTTGAAGTTCACGAACCCAATCCTCTTCTATTTCTATAGGAACTAAGGATGGTTTTGGGTCTATTATTGTATGTCCCATCTTTTTAGCTAAATCAAATCCAATTCCAGTTGAACCAGTCAATGGGTATGATTTTCCTCCAGTTGTTATTATGAAACAATCTCCCTTTATTTTAGTTCCATTTTCTAATACAACTGCCTCTATTTTATTGTTACTAAATATAACATCAATTACTTTACTATGTAATCTAATATTTACACAAGCTTCATCTAAAGCTCTTTTTAAACCACTTATTATATCTGAAGATTTATCTGAATTTGGGAAAACTCTAGATCCTCTCTCTACTTTTAACTTAACTCCTGCATTTTCAAAGAAATTCATTACATCAATGTTTGTATATGTATATAATGCACTATATAAGAAATAAGGATTTCCTGGTATAAAATCAAAAAATTCGCCTATATCTTTTGCATTAGTTACATTACATCTTCCTTTACCTGTAATAAATAACTTCTTTCCTAATCTTTCATTACCTTCTAAAAGAGTAACTTCATGATTAGAAGCTGCAGATATTGCTGCCATCATTCCTGCTGGGCCAGCACCTATAACTATTACTTTAGCCAAAAAAAATCAGCTCCTTAATTTAATTGAATCAAACTAATAATAAACTTTCTTAAATCTATTGTCAAATATAATTAAAACTTACAGATAAATAGCTTTTAGTAGATTTTATCTGTAAGTTTTAATATTTATTATATAAATCAGTATTATTCTATATTGTTTTTATTGTATGAATATACGTTATAATCTTTCCAAATTTTTTCTAATTCATTAAATGTTGAAGTAATCTTCTCTTTTTCTCTTATTCCAACAGCAATGATTAAAGCATTTATAACACTAAGTGGTGCAACTAATGAGTCAACAAAGGATGCCATATTACTTTGTGCTATAAGTGTGTGATCTGATTTAGATGCTAAAGGGGAGATTAAACTATCTGTAATAGAAACAATCTTAGCGTTTCTACTTTTAGCAAATTCTAAGGCATCTATTGTTTTTAAGGCATATCTTGGGAACCCTATACCTATAACTAAATCTCCTTCTCCTAAGTTAAGCATTTGTTCGAATGTGTCACTTATACCATTTGATATTACTCTTACATTATCTAGTATTAGATTTAAATAAAAACCTAAAAACTCGGCAAGGGCTGTTGAACTTCTAAGACCTATTATATATATTCTATTAGCTTTAAATATTTCATTTACAACTTCATCAAAAGTTTTATGGTTTATTTTTTCTAATGTAGCTCTTATATTTTCTATATCAGCCTTCAAAACTCCTTTTAATGCATTGTCTTCACTTATAAAATCATTTGATAGTTCTAATCTCTGAACTGAAGTTAATTTGTTTTTTATTAACTCTTGTAATGCTTTTTGTAATTTAGGATATCCTGAAAATCCTAATTCAGTTGCAAATCTAACAACAGTTGATTCACTAACTCCTACATTATTACCAAGCTTAGCAGCAGTCATAAAAGCTGCTTTATCGTAGTTTTTTAATATATATTCAGCTATAAGCTTTTGTCCTTTACTAAGTTTTGGAAACTTAACTTGAATTAATCTCATTAAATCTTGATTTCCATCCATATTTTTTAATCCTCTCTCATCTTATTTAAACTTGTTTTAATTCCCTATATTACTTTTAAAAACTTAATTTACTTTCAAAAGTTAGATTTTTAAAGTTAGAAGTTTTTTCCTATATATTATATATAAATTTTAATTGCTTATTTAAACTTTTTTTCAATTACAACTAAGGAAGGAGCATTCTTAGCTCTATTTATAAACTCAGTATGAAGTACACCGTATTTGTTTTTAGGAAGAGATTCAACTAGGTTAAGAACTTCATTCTTTTCCCTTTTTCCTTCTTCATGTCCACTATAAAGAGCTATTATCATTATTCCATTAGCATCTAATAAATCTAACCCTAGATTTATGCTTTTTAATGTACTTTCAGCCACTGTAGTAATATGTTTATTATTGCCTGGAAGATATCCTAAGTTATATACTATACATTGAACATCTTCTTTAATATATGTAGTGAAATTTTCATGAGAATCTAATATAACATTAACATTTCGTTTGTTTTTTTCATTATATGAATTTACAGCCTCTTTTTGTATATCAAAAGCATAAACTTTTTCAAATAAATCACTTAAAAAATCACAATCATGCCCGTTTCCTAAAGTTGCATCAATTGCAACCTTCTTTTCTTCTATAAATGTAGTAATTATATTATGATAAATATTACTTACATCTGTTACATATTTAAACATATATATTATAGAGATTTTATATATTTAACTTCTTCAGGGGTTAAATATCTCCATTCTCCTTTCTTAAGATTCTTAAGATTTAATTTTCCTATACGCTCTCTTTTAAGAGAAACAACCTCATGATTGAAAGCTGCACACATTCTTCTTATCTGTCTATTCTTTCCTTCATGGATTATTATTTTAACTTTTGAACTATTAGTATATTTATCTAAAATTTCAATTTCACAATCTGCTGTCTTATAATCTCCTATATCAACACCTGATCTGAACTTTTTCATCTCATCTTCTGTGAATACACCTTTTACTAAAGCTATGTATTCCTTGTTCAAATTAACTCTCGGGTGTATTATTTTATTATAAACATCACCATCATTAGTTAATAAAAGAAGTCCTGAACTATCATAATCAAGTCTTCCTATTGGGTATATTCTTTCATTAACCTTAACTATATCTAAAATAGTCTTTCTATTTTTCTCATCTTTGTTTGTTGTTACATATCCCTCTGGTTTATTAAGCATTATGTAAACTTTATTTTCTTCTGGCTTTATAACTTTATTATTAAAAGTTACAACATCTATTTCTGGATCAACCTTAGTGCCAAGTGAATCAATAACTTCATCATTAACTTTTACTTTTCCACTTAAAATTATCTCTTCACATTTTCTTCTTGATGCAACGCCACATCTAGCCATATATTTTTGCAATCTTTCTTCCATTTTACACACTCCAGATCTTAATTTATACTATAATTTTAAAGAAATATGCTTTAAAATGCAATATTTATTTAAAGTTATTGCATTTTTTCTCTTAAAAAGCGAAATATATATCTATATATTAACAAATTTGAGAGGAAATAATTCATATTATACAAGAATTATGTCCATTGAATAATTCCTACTATTTTGCTATACTTTTAAAAAGAGGTGATATTATGGAAAAACTTTTATTTGGAATTTCAGGCCTTCCAATAGGTGAAGAAGGTCAAAAATTCAATTATGCCACTGGAATAAATTATTTGAAAAATATAGGATTAGATGCAATGGAATTACCATTTGTTAGATCTGTAAATATTACAGCTAAAAATAGAGATAAGATAATAGAATCTAAAGAAAAAAATGATTTTTATCTTTCAGCACATGGTTCTTATTTTATAAATTTAAACGCAGTAGAAGAGGAAAAAAAAGAAAAATCTCTTGAGAGAATATTAAAAGGAGCTGAAGCTTTAAAAAGTGTTGGGGGAAGAAGTTTAATATTCCATCCAGGTTTCTATTTAAAATCTTCAAAAGAAGAGGCTTTAAAAGAAATAAAGAAAAATCTAAAAAAATTACCTTATGAGGGTGTTGATTATAGATTAGAAACAACAGGAAAAGGAACACAATTTGGTAATATACAAGAACTAGTTGAAATATGTAAAGAAGTTCCTTCTTGCAAACTATGTATAGATTTCTCTCACATACATGCAAGAGGAATAGGAGCCTTAAAAGATTATAAAGATTTTGCAGAAATTTTAGAATATATAAAAGATAACTTAGGAATGGAAGCTTTAGAAGATTTACATATTCATATGTCTGGAATTCATTACACAGATAAAGGAGAAAGAAATCATCTTCCCTTTTTAGAAAGTGATTTTAATTATGTAGAATGTTTAAGAGCTCTTAAAGATTATAAAGTAAAAGGCTGCATAATATGCGAAAGTCCACTTTTAGAAAAGGATGCTCTATTATTAAAAGAAACTTATGAAAAATTATAAGATAGGATAAATATCCTATCTTATATAAATAACTTTAAGCTATTAGTATATGATGAATGTTATTAGCAGCAATATCCTCCATTTCCGAATCCACCACATCCTAATAAATATAACCATATTAGAGGGAAACCACAATTTCCAAATCCACCGCAGTTTCCAAAGCCGCCATAATTACCGTATCCACCACAGTTACCATACCCACAACAATTATTTCTGCATCCACATCCACAATTTCTTCTGCAACAATTACATCCACAACAACATTTTCTTGACATAATAGTTCACCTCATTTCTTTTGTATAGTACAGTATATTCAATAAATCACAATTTGTTAATTACTTTAAGTAAGATTTTAGGTTATACTTATAATATAAAAAGTAAAATTGGAGGTGAGGTACTTTTGAATAAAAGAACTAGAATGGTTGCCCCAAGGAATATTATAAATGCTAAGCAGCTATATTCTTTCTATGTATTAAAAGAACTTTCAAAAGGACATGAAATTTTCGGAAATAAGGTTTTAGAAGCTTTTAGAGATGAGTTTTCTAGCGCACCACTTCCATTTCCAGTATCATCTAGCACAATTTACGATACCTTATATGATTTAGAGCAAAAAGGATTAGTAACAAGCTACTGGATTGGTGATGATTTCATAAATAAAAGAACAAAAAAAATGTATAAAATAACTGATGAAGGAAAAGAATATTATAAACTTCATGTAGCAGATTATGTTGATGCTTTAAAGAAAAATAAATCTATAATAGATATTCTAATTAAAATGCTAACAAACTAAATATATAAAAAGCTAAGTAAATTAAATTTACTTAGCTTTTCTATCTATATATACAATTATTATATTTCACACTGAATATCTCTATACTTATGATACCTTTTATCTAGTAGTTCTTCTATGCTTATACCTTTTATTTCTAAAAGTTCATCTAATATAGATTTCTTTATATTTTGAGCTACCTTAGAAGGATTCTTATGAGCTCCTCCTCTAGGTTCTCTTATAATCTTATCTATTATATTAAATCTTTTTAAATCTTGTGCTGTGATTTTCATAACTTTTGCAGCCTCTTCGGCTTTAGTAGAATCTTTCCATAGTATAGATGCAAAACCTTCTGGAGAAAGAATGGAATATACCGAATTTTCAAGCATATACAATTTATCAGCCACAGCTAAGGCTAAAGCACCCCCACTTCCACCTTCTCCTATAATTATTGAAAATATAGGTACCTTAAGACCCATCATCTCTACTAAATTCTGAGCAATCGCCTGTCCTTGACCTCTTTCTTCTGCACCTATGCCACAAAAGGCCCCTGGTGTATCAACAAAACAAATTATAGGTCTTTTAAATTTTTCTGCTTGTTTCATAAGTCTTAAAGCTTTTCTATATCCTTCAGGATGAGGCATACCAAAATTTCTTCTTATATTTTCCTTAGTATTCTCTCCTTTACATATTCCTATAACAGTAAAACTTACATTATTTAACATGGCAATACCACCAATTATGGCAGAATCATCACCAAAGTTTCTATCACCATGCAATTCTATAAATTCATCAAAAATTTCATCAATATAAAATTTAGCATTCGGACGCCCTGGATCCCTTGCTATTTTTACTTTACTCCATGCATCTGCTGTTCTTATTAGTTCTCTACTCATAATTCACCTCATGCATTCTTAAAAGAGAAGTTAAAATTTGCTTTAATTCTTTTCTCTCAACTATTTTATCAATGAATCCTTTTTCAAGTAAGAATTCTGCAGTTTGAAAATTATCAGGTAATTTTTCATTTATTGTACCCTCAATTACTCTTCTACCTGCAAATCCAACTAAACATCCAGGTTCACTTAGTATAATATCACCTTCCATGGCAAAACTAGCAGTAACTCCTCCTGTGGTAGGATTAGTTAGCACAGTAATATATAATAAATTTTCTTGGCTATGTCTATATATGGCTCCACTAACCTTTGCCATTTGCATAAGAGAATATATTCCCTCCTGCATTCTAGCACCGCCAGAACAAGTAAATATTATTAAAGGAAGTCTATTTTTAGTAGCATATTCAATGGCTCTAGTAATTTTTTCACCAATAGCTGTCCCCATGCTTCCCATCATAAAATTTGAATCCATGACACAAATAACTACTTTTCTATCTGCTATATTCCCTTCTCCTGTTACAACACCTTCTGTTATATTACTTTTTCTTTGATATCCCTTAATTTTTTCATCATATCCTTTAAAATTCAAAGGGTTTTTCCCAATCATATCCTTATCAAATTCAATAAAACTATTCTTATCAAGTATATGCTCAATTCTTTCATAAGCACCTAATTTAAAGTGATTTCCGCAATTATTACACACATTAAAATTTTCTTTTAAATCTTCTGTATATAATATCTTTCCACATTTTTCACACTTAGTCCACATACCAGAAGGTATATTAGGTTTTTCTTCAGAATGTAAATCAGTTTCTTTTAAATCTACAGAGCTAACCATTATATATTTTCTTTTATTTAATAAATTCTTAATCATACTTATCCACCAACTTTTCAGCTAAAAATGAAGTATTGTAAGTTCCTTTAAGAAATTCTTCATGTTCTAATATTAAAAAATGATAATCTATGTTATTTGTTATACCATCAATAGCAAATTCATCTAAAGCTCTCATCATTTTAGAAATAGCCTCTTTTCTATCTTTACCATGAACTATTAACTTACCAATCATAGAATCGTAACAGTGAGGTATTTTATAACCTGAATATATAGCTGTATCTAAACGCACTCCAAAGCCACCAGGAAAATTTACATCCTTTATTAATCCAGGACATGGCATAAAGTTTTTCTTAGGATCTTCAGCATTTATTCTACACTCAATTGAATGACCTGTTATTTTTATGTCTGATTGTGAAACTTCAAGTTTTCTTCCCGCTGCAACTCTTATCTGTTCTTTAACAAGATCTATTCCTGTTATCATCTCTGTTATAGGATGCTCAACCTGAATTCTAGTATTCATTTCCATGAAATAGAATTCCCCTGATTTATCTAATAAAAACTCTATTGTTCCAACGTTATTATAATTAACAGCCTTGGCGGCTCTTACTGCTATTTCTCCTAATTTATTTCTTTGTTCTTCAGTCAATATGCTTGAAGGAGCCTCTTCTAGAACTTTTTGATTTTTTCTCTGAACTGAACAATCTCTTTCAAATAGGTGAACAGCATTTCCATGTTTATCACATAAAAGTTGAACCTCTATATGCTTAGGTTTTTCAACAAACTTTTCTATATAGATTTTATCATCCCCAAAATTTGTCGCAGCTTCTGATTTTGCAGTATTATAGTTTGAAATAAAATCTTCTTCTCTATTAACTATTCTTATTCCTTTTCCACCACCACCTGAAGAAGCCTTAACTATTACTGGGAAACCAATTTTCTTAGCAATTTCTAAGGCAAACTCTGGACTCTCTATTGCACCTTCATATCCAGGAACAACAGGCACATTTGCCTTTTTCATTATTTCTCTTGCCATAGCCTTATTTCCCATAAGTTCTATAGATCTCCAGTTTGGTCCTATAAATTCTATATTACACTCTTCACACATTTTCGCAAATCTTGGATTCTCAGATAAAAAACCAAAACCAGGATGAATAGCTTCAGCCCCTGTTAAAACACAAGCACTTAATATATTTTGAATATTTAAATAGCTTTCCTTTGAATTCCAAGGTCCTATACAAATAGATTCATCAGCCAATTGTACATGAAGAGCGTCCTTATCTATTTCTGAATAAACAGCAACAGTAAGTATTCCCATCTCTCTACAAGCTCTTATTATTCTAACTGCTATTTCACCTCTATTTGCTATTAATATCTTTTTAAACATAATTAAATCACCTAACCTATTGCAAACATAATTTCTCCAGAACAAGCGATTTTACCATCAACAGTAGCTGTAGCTTTACCAAATCCAATGCTTCCTCTAAGTTTTATAATTTCAACTTCAAGTCTTAATGTATCTCCAGGTAAAACTTGCTTTTTAAATCTTAACTTATCTATTCCTGCAAAAAATGGAGTTTTTCCTTTAAACTCTTCTTTATTAAGAAGAGCTATTGCACCAGCTTGTGCTAAGGCTTCAACTATTAAAACTCCTGGCATAACAGGATAGTTTGGAAAATGACCTTGAAAAAAAGGTTCATTAGCTGTTACATTTTTATATGCAACAACCTTACTCTCTGTTATTTCTTCAACTTTATCTACAAGTAAAAAAGGATATCTATGAGGAAGTATTTCCTTTATCTCATTTATATTCATCATAATTAAGCTCTCCTAACTTTAAATAATGGCTGACCATATTCAACCATATTTCCATTTTGAACTAATACTTCTACTATTTCACCAGCTATTTCACTTTCAATTTCATTCATAAGCTTCATAGCTTCAATTATACATAAAACATCCCCAAAAGATATTTTACTTCCTACTGAAACATAGCTAGGTTCTCCAACACCTGGTGATTCATAAAATGTACCTACCATTGGAGAAGTTACTAAATATAAATCTTCTTCTGAAACAACCTTCTTCATTTCTTCTTTTACTTCTTCTGAAACTTCTTTAGATTTTTTAGAAGAAACTAAGGATTCTTCATTATCAACTTCTTTTGCTTCTAAAGTTTTAGAAACCTTATTTTCTTCTTTTAAACTTCTAGTTAATGATTTATCCATTTTAATATATGAATTGTCTACTTTAACTTCAAAATAAGCAATATTAGAAGAATCTATTTTTTCTATAAGCTCTTTTATGTCATTAAGATTCATTTTTTCAACTCCTAATCCCATTTCTTAAATAATAAAGAGGCATTATGACCACCAAAACCTAATGCATTATTTAATACATATTTTAACTTAGCTTCTCTACCTTCATTTACAACATAATCTAAATCACACTCTTCATCTTTAACTTTATAGCCTATTGTAGGTGGTATAAATCCTTCTTCTAAAGCTTTTATACAAATTACTGATTCTATTGCCCCAGCAGCTCCTAAAAGATGTCCTGTCATAGACTTAGTTGATGAGACTGGTATATCATATGCTTTTTCTCCAAAACATCTCTTTATAGCAGTTGTTTCAAATTTATCATTTAAAGGAGTACTAGTTCCATGAGCATTTATGTATGAAACTTCATCCTTATTTATATTTCCTTCTGAAATTGCATTTTCTAAAGATCTCATTGCCCCTTCTCCTTCAGGATCTGGTGATGTTATATGATAAGCATCGCATGTAGCTCCATAACCTATTATTTCGCCATAAATTTTAGCACCTCTTTTTTTAGCACTTTCCAAACTTTCTAAAATTAATATTCCTGCCCCTTCACCCATGACAAATCCAGATCTTTCTTTATCAAAAGGAATTGAAGCTCTATTTGGAATATTATTAGTATTTAATGCTTTAAGATTAGTAAATCCAGCAATGGACGCTCTTGTTATTGCAGCCTCTGCTCCTCCAGAGATAATTATATCTGAATAACCATGTTTTATATTTCTATAAGCATCTCCTATAGAACTTATACCTGTTGCACAGGCTGTAACAACTGATTCACATATACCTTTTGCCCCATATTTAATAGCTATATTTCCAGCAACTAAGTTTATTATTCCAGCAGGAATTGCAAAAGGAGAAACTCTAGATGGTCCTTTATTTAATAAAACATCAAATTGATTTTCTAAAGTTTTATATCCACCTATTCCAGATCCTATAATAACACCAACTCTATTTCTATCTATATTTTCATCATTCAAATCTAAGTTAGCGTCTTTAATAGCCTCTTCTGTGGCAACAAGTGCAAAATGAGTAAATCTATCTAAACGTTTAGCTTCTTTTTTATCAATAAAATCTTCTACATTAAAATTTTTAACTTCCCCTGCTATTTTAACTTTATAATCAGTTGTATCAAAAAGAGTTATCTCATCAATTCCACAAACTCCTTTTTTTGCATTATTCCAAAATTCATTTACATTATTTCCAATAGGAGTGACAGCTCCCATCCCCGTTATAACAACTCTATTTTCCATAAAAAATCCTCCTACATTACCATTCCACCATCAACATTAATTACCTGACCTGTTATATAATTTGATAAATCTGATGCTAAAAATCCTACTAAGTTTGCAACATCATCTGGATTCCCAAGTTTCTTTAAAGGAATATTTTTAGCTGCTTCCTCTTTAACTTTATCTGATAGTCCTTTTGTCATATCAGTATTTATAAATCCAGGTGCTACTGCATTTACAGTTATTCCTCTACTTCCTAATTCTCTTGCTAAGGATTTAGTTAACCCTATAACTCCAGCCTTAGAAGCTGCATAGTTAACCTGGCCTGCATTGCCTGTTATTCCAACAACAGATGTCATGTTTATAATCTTACCAAACTTTTGTTTCAACATTATGGCAGAAGCATGCTTTGCACAATTAAATGTACCTTTTAAATTAACATCTATTACATTATCAAAATCCTCTTCTTTCATTCTCATAATAAGAGTATCTTTTGTTATTCCAGCATTGTTTACAAGTATATCTATTTTTCCAAACTCATCTTTACATTTATCAATAAGATTTTTAGAATCTTCAAAATTACTTATATCACACTTAACAGTTAGAACTTTTACTCCCTTTTCTTTAAGTATAGCTTTTAATTCCTCTGCTTCTTTATCTGAATTTCTATAGTTTACAACTATATTAACTCCTTGATCTGCCAATTTTAAAACAATTGCTCTTCCAATTCCTCTAGTACCACCAGTTACTATTGCTACTTTATCTTTTAACATATTTTAAATTACCTCCATCTCTTTTAATTTTGATAATGTTTTGTCTAATGAATTTAAATCTTCAACATTAAGAACTGTAACATTTTTATCTATCTTTTTAACAAATCCACTCAATGCTTTACCAGGCCCTATTTCTATAAAAGTATCAACGCCAGCATCAATCATATTTTGTATGTCATTTATAAATAAAACAGATTTTTTTACTTGAGAAGTTAAAAGTTCAATTATACTATCATCCTCTGAGTATGCTTCTCCTTTAACATTAGACATAACAGTTCCATTTATTTTATTTATTTTAATATTTTCTAATTCTTGTTCAAGTTTTTCAGCTGCTGGCTGTAGCATTGAACAATGGAATGGTGCTGAAACTGGAAGTTTAATAGCTCTTCCTCTAGCCTCTTTTACAAATTCAATTGCTTTCTCTAAAGCCTTTAATTCTCCAGATATAACTATCTGAGCAGGTGAGTTATAGTTTGCACCTTCAACAATTCCAAATTCAGAACTTTTTTTTATTACTTCATCTACTTGTTCTTTATTCATTCTTAAAACTGCAACCATGCCACCTTTTCCTTCTTCAACAGCTTCTTGCATGAATTTCCCTCTTTTTTTAACTAGTTTTACTCCATCCTCAAAATTAATAGCACCACTATGGATAAGTGCAGAGTATTCTCCTAGACTTAAACCACAGCTTATATCAGAGTTTATTCCTAATTTTTTTAATACTGATAATATAGCCATATTTGTTGTTATTATTGCAGGTTGAGTGAATTCAGTTTTATTTAATAATCCTTCTTTATCGTTAAAACATAATTCTTTCATATCTATTCCTAATGCATTACTACTTATTTCAAATATTTCTTTACTTTCATCAAATTTATCAAAGAATTCTTTTCCCATACCTACATATTGAGCTCCCTGCCCAGCAAATAAAAATCCTAGTTTAGCCATTAAAAATACCTCCTAAAACCATTTTGATTTAAAAACTTATTAATTTTATAAATAAAACAGATTATAATCTAACCAAAGTAGCTCCCCAAGTTAAGCCACCACCGAAACCAACTAATATTATATTATCGCCTTTTTTTATTTTTCCGCTTCTTACAGCCTCACAAAGTGCTATTGGAATACTTGCACCAGAGGTATTACCATAATTATTTAAGTTTAGTACAAACTTATCTGTTGAAATATTTAGTTTTTTACCAACATAATCTATTATTCTTAAGTTTGCTTGGTGTGGAATTATTGCATCTATATCATCTATTTTAATATTTTCTTTTTCTAATATATCTAAAATACTTTCTTCCATTACTTTGGTAGCAAATTTAAATATTTCTCTACCATTCATTTTTATGTAATTTTCAACAACATCATTCTCAGGTTTAAATGGATTATTAAGTGGTAATCCTTGAATAATAAGTGAATCTCCTTTAGATCCATCTGATTTAACATTTACACATCTTATTCCACAATCATCTTCAGTTGAAGTTAAAACCGTAGCCCCTGCTCCATCTCCAAACAAAACACAACTTCCTCTATCTTCCCAATTTAATGACTTTGATAAAGTTTCAGCTCCTATTATCAATGCATTTTTAGCTTCTCCTGACATTATTAAAGATCTTCCCATCTTAAGTGCATATATAAATCCAGTGCAAGCTGCATTTATATCGAAAGCCCATGCATTTTTAGCTTTTAATTTATCTTGTACAATACAAGCTGTTGAGGGTGTAAAATTATCTGGTGTTACAGTAGCTAATATTATTACATCTATATCATCTGGATTTAATCCTGCTTCTTCTAAAGCTTTCATAGAAGCTTTCGTTGCTAAGTCTGATGTATTTTCCCCAGTTGAAATATATCTTCTTTCTATACCAGTTCTACTTCTAATCCACTCATCGCTAGTATCTAAAAATTCTTTTAATCTTTCATTTTCTATTAAATTTTCAGGTGTGTACAAGCCGAAGCCTATCATTTTAGCATTTTTCATTATTAAATCTCCTTTGATTTTATAAGTTCTAGCTTCTTTAAAAAGAACTTATCTAGCTTCTCTAAAGAACTTATTAAAACCTCCTCTTCATCAACACACAGTTCCTCTAGAACGTGCTCTATCATTTCTTCATGAAAAGTTTCATGTACTTTATAAGCTAAAGTTCCTCTTTCTGTAAGCTCTATCATAACAACTCTTCTATCTTCTTCTATTCTTCTTCTATTAACATAGCCTTTTTTTATTAATTTGTTTATAGCCGTTGTTAATGTCCCTACAGTAATATTTAAATCAAGTGCAACCTCTGACATTGTTCTTGATTTATTTATCCCTATAGCTTCTATAGTATGCATTTCTGTTATAGATAAATCATTAAAAGGTGCACTTTTTAGCGCAAATTCCTCTATTCTTAAAATATTATTAAATAATTTTACTAAAACATTGTTTAACACTAATTCGCTTTGTTTCATCTTAAAACGCTCCCTTACAATCAAAAATTTAGATATCAATTTTCAAACATTTTGAATATCAAATCAAATATTTTGATATTCAAAATATACTATAATCAATTTAAATTGTCAACTCTTCTATTTTTTATTTAAAAAGCTCATAGGAGAAAAATCCTACGAGCTTACTATTTTAAACATCTTCTGGTCTAAATGATATTAATAGATTTTCTCTTTTGCTATTTAAATATCTATACTTTATATTTGCTTTTTCAAACATAAGTTTAGATGCTTTTACAATATCTGTTTCTTTATATTTATCTGATAAATAAATTACTTCTTTTATTCCAGACTGAATTATCGCTTTAGCACACTCATTACATGGAAATAAAGTAGCATAAACTCTGCAATTTTTAACACTTTTACCTGTACTATTTAAAATTGCATTAAGTTCTGCATGACATGCATATGCATATTTTGTATCTAGGAATCCTCCTTGATTTTCCCAAGGTAATTCATCATCTGAACACCCTTTAGGAAAGCCATTATATCCAATTCCAACTATTTTATTATCATCATCTACAATGCAAGCTCCAACTTGTGTATTTGGATCTTTACTTCTCTTTGCACTTATAAGTGCAATCCCCATGAAATATTCATCCCATGAAATGTAATCTTCTCTTTTGCTTTTCATGTTACCCCTCCTAAAAAGAACTTAACACTAATTTAAATGTTTTTTATATTTTTTTCAAGGGGATATAAACCATTTATTGATAATTTATGAAAAATACTATGCTATTCTCTAATGTTTATTACCTTTTTAGGACATTTATCTTTACAAATTCCACATGAAGTACATTTTTCATAATCAATTTTTGCAAGGAAATTTTCAACTTTAATTGCTTCATTTGGGCAATTTTTCTCACATATTTTACATCCTATACATCCTGTTGAGCAGTTTTGATTTACTAATTTTCCAGCATCATTTGAATTACATTTGATGGTAACTTTGTTATTATCTTTTATAATACTTATTAGATTTTGTGGACAAGCATTTACACAGGCTTTGCAACCTACACATTTTGATTCATCAACTTTTGCTAATCCATCCTCAATTTTAATAGCTCCAAACTTACATACAAAAGCACATTTTCCTAATCCAAAACATCCATAATTACATCCAGCTACTTCATTATTAGATATGAATTCCTTAGCTTCATCACAGCTAATTCCAGATGGAAGATTAAGAACAATCTTCTTTTTATTACAATCTCCATTACATTTTACATATGCAACATTTTTTTCAACTTCTTTTACTTTAACTCCTAAAACTTCTCCTATAGCCTTAGCTACGCTTGGCCCACCAACTCCACACAAAGTTGCATCTGCCCCATCTTCAACAACAGCTGTAGCGTATGCATCGCATCCTGGATATCCACACCCTCCACAGTTTGCACCAGGTAATATTTCTCTTATTTTTGGAATTTTTTCATCAACTTGAACTTCAAATTTTTTAGAGGCAAATCCTAAAAGAATTCCAAACAAAAAACCTAAAATCCCCAAAATAAAAATTGAATATAAAATACTTATAAAATCCATATAACTCTCCTCCTAATCTATATAAGTCCTTGGAATCCTAAAAATGCTATAGACATAAGTGCTGCCGTAAAAAGAGTTATTGGTAATCCTCTAAAATATGGATGAATTTCTTCATTATCACCTATTTTTTCTCTTAAAAATGACATTAATACAATTGCAAGCATAAATCCGCCAGAAGCCCCTAAGGCATGGACTAACGATTGAATAAATGTATATCCTTCTTCAACATTTGTAACGGCCATACCTAAAACTGCACAGTTTGTTGTTATTAAAGGAAGAAATATACCTAAAGCTTTATAAAGACTTGGGCTATATTTCTTTACAACCATCTCAACAAATTGAACTAAAGATGCTATAACAAGTACAAATACTATGGTTTTTAAATAAGTTATACCTAATTTATCTAAAACCAAGTTATAAACAAGCCAAGATATAGCACTTGCTAAAATCATTACAAAGGTAACTGCAAATCCCATACCTACTGCAGCCTCCTTCTTTTTAGATACACCTATAAATGAACAAATTCCTAAGAATTTTGATAATACAAAATTATTTACAAACATTGCTCCAATAAAAATAAGAAATAATTCCTTCATTTATTTCACCTCTAATCTCTAAATTTAAGATTTCTTTCCACAGCCTGAGCATGTGCTACAATTATGTTCTAAACATTTAGCTTTTGAACCTTCTTTTTCTGCTTTCTTTATATTTCTATAATTTAAGAAAGTCATTAATGAGCCTAAAGTTAAGAAGGCACCAGGTGCTAAAATCATTATAGTAGCTGGCTTAAAACTACTTGGCATAATACTCATTCCTAAAAAAGTACCAGCTCCTAATATTTCTCTAAATGTTCCTATTGAGAAAAGAGCAATTGTAAAACCTATTCCCATTCCAATTGCATCAAATATTGAAGGAATAACTGGATTTTTTGATGCATAAGCTTCTGCACGTCCTAATATTACACAGTTAACGACTATAAGCGGAATAAATATTCCAAGTGATTTATAAAGTGATTGAACATAGGCATTCATAAGCATATCAACTATTGTAACAAATGAAGCTATGATAACAATATAAGCTGGTATTCTTATTTTACTTGGAATAAATTTTCTTAAAGCCGATATTATCATATTAGAAAATACTAAAACAATTGTAGAGGCAATTCCCATACCTACTGCATTTTCTACACTTGAAGTAACTGCAAGTGTAGGACACATAGCTAACACTTGAACAAATATTGGATTTTCACTAACTATACCATTTTTTAATCTTTCAAATAAAATCTTCACCTTTTTCACCTCATTAATTTCCTAAATTATTATTATAAAAATTAAGTACATTTGTAACTCCTTTTATAATAGCCATAGAACTTTTAGTAGCTCCTGTTATGGCATCAACATTTAGTACTTCTCCATAAACACTCATATCAATTTCTTCTGTATTTTCTTTAATATTTGTCTTATCTAATGCTGATATTCCAATAAATTCATTTAAAAATTCTTCTTGTTCAATAAGATCTCCAAGACCAGCTGTTTCTTTATGATTTATTATTTGAACACCAGTTATTATTCCTTCTAAAGAAAGACCAACTCCAAAAGTTATAGGATTATCTTTATACATTCCAACCTGACTTCCTTCTATAGCATATCCAACTTCTCTTCCATCTTTAGAAACTAAATAAACTTTATTTATACCTTCTTCTAAATTTATAGTAAGTTCTTTCATTTCACCATGAAGATTTAATTTTTTTAAGTTTAATTCTTTTACTTCTACTACTTCTTCACCTAAGATATTTCCCTTTAAAAAATTCAAAGCATCTTTAATCCCACTTAATACAGCATTTGAAGAAATAGTAGCTCCTGTTAACCCTTGAATTTCAGTATTATTTTTAGGGCTACTTTTAACAATTTTAACCTCTTCTTTTATTCCTATCCCTTTGAATTTATCTGTAAATTCTTTTTCTTCAACTCTAGCTCCAAGTCCTGGAGTTTCAGCTTGTGATAATATTTTTATTCCACTAATTTCACCTTCATTACTTATGCCTACAACCATATCAATTGCTCCATTAAAGCCTTTAGGAGAAACCTTTAAAACAAATCCTTCAGTATTAGAATCTTTTTTTGCCTCATAAACTTCAGAAACTTTAGAATCCTCTGATTTTTCAAAGGCATAATCTTCTATTTTGTTAGCATTAGGTAAAATTTCCTTTAAATCATCTGAACTTAACTTTGAATTTTGAGCTATAACCTCCTTAGTAAAATCATTAGCTACCCCTAATAAGAGACCTGCAAATGATGTTATCAAAAAAAGTATAAGTCCTAATTTTAGATTTTCCCTCATAAATAAAATCTCCTCCTATAAATAACATAATATTTAAAAATCTAAAATCATTAGTAATCTGATTTTTTTATCTTTAAGTTTACTAATTTACTTCCTTTGAATAATATTAGATATATGTTATTCCTTTAACATAAACTTACTTCTAAGCCTATATTAAAAGGTAGTATATTAATCTTAAAAATATTACAAAAAATAAAAAAACATAAGACTAAATTTGTATAGTCCTATGTTTTTCTTTTAATTTATAATACTAAAAAGTTCTTATTAATATATATATCTTTTTTCTATGCTTGATTCAGATATTATTGGAGAAATATCTATCTTAAGTTTTGAATCCTTAGTTAAGTTTTCCATAGATATTATTGTTATGTTCATATTAGCTTTTCCAAGTATTTTAACTGGAGTGTTATTACAAAAAATCACACTTCTTTCTTTAAATCTTCTATAAACCAATCTAAATATATCATAGAATATATTGTTTTTTATTTCTCTTGCTACTCCAAGACCATGAACATTACCACATTCTATAATTCCTATTTCCATATCTTTATCAGCTTTAAATAAACAGCCATATCCTATATTTTGTCCTTTAGCTACTTTATAAGTATTTACTGGCTTTGCGTAATATTCATAAGTTTTCTTTATTCCTTTATTGAATCCTATGTATCCATAAAGAACATTTCCAGCCCTTGCCCCTGTTGTGAAATCACAAGCTTTTCTAAGTTCATCATTAACTATGGCACTAGATGCCATACAATGAATAACTTTTACTTTATCCACATATTTCTCAGCAGTATTTTTAAATACATTTATCTGATTTAAAGTATAATTTACATCTTTAGCATTATGTAAATGAGTGTATATTCCCTCTATCTCTATGTTAGGAAAATCTTTCTCCACTCTATTAATAAAATCATCTAGTCTTGATGGTTTTATTCCCATTCTATTCATACCTGTATCTACATATATATGTACTCTTTTTTTCGTATTCTTTGGAAGTTTATCTAATATCTCTTCATTATCTAAAGTTAGTATTAGATTTTCTCTTTCATCCTTAAAATCTTCCTCTGTACATAAAGGAGAAAGTATAAGTATATCCTTATTTATATCTTTTAAAAGTAAACTTTCCTCTATGTTACCTACTGCAATTATATCAACCTTATCCTCTATGAATTTAGCTATTTCTACACTACCTAATCCGTAAGCATCTCCTTTTATAACAGATATAAGTTTTTTGTCACCTATAAGCTTACGTATAACATTTATATTATTTTCTATGCTTTTTAAATCAACATCACACCAAAAAAAATTACTCATGCTTAATCCTCTTTCTAACTAAAATTACATTTTATATAATATCATCTTTTTAAGAATATTTGAATATAGTCATTATTTATATTAAATAATAACATAATTTCAAAGTTGTTTTCTACAATAAACTTTTAAAACCTAAGCTTAATAGAAACTCTAAACTGATTATTAAGATGGTCATAAAGTTCTATCTAAAATCATCAACACTAGTTTAAAACAGAACCTAAAATAAAAAAACCTCTACTTAAAAAGTAGAGGGTAAACTAAATTCCTACGTAAGCCTTATTTAAGACTCAAAAATATTATATTCTATTAAAGTATATTTTATTCATATTTTAAAATTCAAAATTATTTTTTATCTTTTTTTAACATTTCTCCAATGGCTGCTATACTTCCTAAAGAAGAAAGTGTTTCGTTTGGCAATATAAGTTTATTTGCTGGATTATTAGCCATTTCTTTTAAGGCTTCAATTTGTTTTAATGCAATTACTGTTTCATTTGTTCCAGATTCAATTATTGAAGTGTTTATTCTAGCAATGGCTGCAGCTTCTGCTTTAGAAACCTCTTCAATAGCTTTTGCTTTACCTTCAGCTTCAAGAAGTTGAGATTCTTTCATACCTTCTGCATGTCTAATATTTGCTTCTTTTTCAGCCTCGGCTTTTAAAATCTTAGCTTGTTTCTCTGCTTCAGCTTTTGCAATCTCACTTTGTTTTAAACCTTCAGCTTGTAATATTGTAGCCCTTTTATCTCTTTCAGCTTTCATTTGCTTTTCCATGGCATCTTGTATTTCAGCAGGTGGAATTATGTTCTTAATTTCTACAGATAATATTTTTATTCCGTAAGCATCTGTAATAGAATCTATAATAGTTAAAAGTTCTAAGTTTATTTTATCTCTTCCTGATAAAACTTCGTCTAAAGTCATATTACCTACAATATTTCTCATGTTTGTTATAGTTGAATAAACTATACCTGATTTAAAATCTTCTATGTTATAGACTGCATCTTTTGCATTTAAAATTTTATAAAAAATAACATTATCAATTTCAATTTTAACGTTGTCTTTAGTTATAACATATTGAGGTGGTATATCTAATATTTGTTGCTTTGTTGATATTTTCTTTCTAACAAAATCAGCAAATGGGATAATTAAATGCCATCCAGGTTCTAAAATTTTACTAAATTGTCCAAAACGTTCTAATACATAAACATACCCTGTATTTACAACCTTAATTGAAGAAAGTGCTGCAAAAACTACGATTAATAATAAAATTATAATAATTATAGTAGCTACCATAAGTAACCCCTCCTATTTCTCTTTTTTTACTAAAATTTTATTTCCTTCTATTCCAACAATTTTAACTTCTGTCCCTTTTTCTAAAGGACCGCTAAGACTTTTGAATGTCCAGTAAATCCCATCAAATTTTACTAGCTCTGATAAATTAACATCTTTATCTAGTGTTAATTTTCGTCCTATATAAGACTCTTCCATTGTCTTAGTTCCTATATTATCTACTTTAATTTTCTTTTTAATCTTTGGATAGACGTAGAAGAAAAAGAAAATTGTTATAACAGAAAAGAACAGAAATTGGAATATTACATTAACATTAAAAAATGCTAATACTATTCCTATTAAAGCACCAAATGAAAATCCTACAAAAAGAACATCTGAACTTAAATAATCAATTATCACACCTAATAAAATGACTACTAACCAAAGCCATACCATTCACTTACCCCCTTTTTTTATTTTTTTATTAATATTTTATTAAATTTTACTTAATTATACAATTCAAACAATATTTTTTCAAGTACTATTAATCACTTTTTAAAATATTATTTATAAACATATTATATAGTATAAAAAACATTATTAGTCATTGGTTGATTTTATTTAATTTTCACATTAATATTTATAATATAAAAGTATTTAGTAAAAGTTTCTATGGTAATTATTATATATGTTTTTAAATTAAAATTTATTTTAAAGTAATATTAATTTTGAACATAAATATATAGAAATATTTTTAAGCATTTTAAAATTTAATTTACTATTTAAGAATAACAGTTTAATAAAGAAAGTTTATTTGACCTTAAATTACTTTCTTCAATTTAAAATATTCTATCTTAAAATAAATTTATATTAGGATAAAGTATTCTTATATAGAAATACTAAAAATAAAAACAACTGGAGATGATATTATGGATTTCATAAAAGTGGGTGCAGCTTCACCTAAAATAAAGATAAGCGACACAAAATATAACCTTAAAGAAATAGAGTCTATGATTTCAAAAGCTGTGGAAGAAGAAGTTAAACTTATAGTATTCCCTGAGCTTTGTATATCAGCATATACTTGTGGGGATTTATTTACAAACCAAAAACTAATAGACAATTGTAATTTAGCATTAGAGAGTTTAGTTGAATTTTCTAAAGGAAAAGATATTTTAATAGCTGTTGGTGCTCCTTTATTATATAGATATTCATTATATAACTGTGCTTATATTATTTTAAATGGAAAGGTACTTGGAATAGTTCCTAAAAGCTATATTCCAAACTACTCAGAATTCTATGAAAAAAGATGGTTTACTGAAGGTCTTAATATAAAAGGGCTAAATGTTAGCCTTCCATTCCAAGAAGAAGTTCCCTTTGGAACTGATTTAATATTCTCATGTGGAGATTTAAAGGTTGGATTTGAAATATGCGAAGATTTATGGGTAACTATACCACCTAGCTCAAATTTAGCCCTTATGGGAGCTAATGTAATTTGTAATCTCTCAGCTTCAAATGAGCTTGTATCTAAAAGTTCTTATAGAAAATCCTTAGTTCAAAATCAAAGCGCCAGAACAATGAGTGCTTATATATATTCTTCAGCAGGTGTTCATGAATCTACTACTGACTTATTATTTAGTGGACATATGCTAATTGCTGAAAATGGATCTATCCTAAAGGAAAATAAAAGATTTAAAAGAGAAAATGATTTATTAACAGGAATTATTGATTTATTTAAATTAAATGCAGAAAGAACTAAAAACATAAGTTTTAGAAATTCTACTTTTAATGAATCTACAGAGCCAAGATTTATACCATTTACTTTTGAAAGTATAAAAATAAGTAATTTTGATAGAGAAATTGATAAGCATCCATTTATACCAAAATCTAAGTATGCTATAGAAGAGAGATGTGAGGAAATACTTAATATACAAGCCTCATCCCTTGCAAAAAGATTAGAACATACCAATTTAAAGAAAGCTGTAATTGGTATATCTGGAGGATTAGATTCTACCCTTGCCCTATTAGTAGTTGTTAAAACCTTTGATCTTTTAAATATTAAAAGAGAAAACATAATAACTGTAACTATGCCAGGTTTTGGTACAACAGATAGAACTTACAATAATGCAGTTGCTTTATGTAAGGAGCTAAATTGTGATTTTAGAGAAATAAATATTGTTAAGGCTGCCCTTCAACATTTTGAAGACATTGGACATAATAAGGATATTCATGATGTTACTTACGAAAATGTTCAAGCAAGAGAAAGAACTCAAATTCTTATGGATATAGCTAATAAAGAAGGTGGACTTTTAATAGGTACTGGAGATTTATCTGAGTTAGCCTTAGGATGGTGTACTTATAATGGAGATCATATGTCTATGTACTCTGTTAACTGTTCAATACCTAAGACCTTGGTAAGATTCTTAGTTAAATACTTTGCAAATAATGAAATTTCAGAGTCAGCTAAGTCTGCACTTCTTGATATATTAGATACACCTGTAAGTCCAGAGTTACTTCCAAAGGATAAAGAAGGAAAAATCACTCAGAAAACTGAAGATATTGTTGGACCATATGAACTTCATGATTTTTATCTTTATCATTTTATAAAACATGGATCAACTCCAGAAAGAATATTATTCTTAGCTAAAAATGCCTTTAAAAATGATTATGATGAAGAAACTTTAAGAAAATGGTTAGATAAATTTACAAGAAGATTCTTCACTCAACAATTTAAGCGTTCTGCTCTTCCAGATGGTCCTAAAGTTGGGACAATATCACTTTCTCCTAGAGGAGATTGGAGAATGCCATCTGACGCAGTTTATAATGATTTTTTAATTTAAAATTTTAATTATTAATTAATCTTTTAAAACCTTTCAACTTGTTAAGATTTTTTCTTTTTAAATTGAAAGGTTTTTATCTTTTTTATAAATTTCACATATCTATATAAATTTTATAATTTTAATGTAATTTAAATTTGTAGAAATAAAAGTACTTTTATAAAAGGAAAATAATTGAATATTATCCATATAAAGACTTTAAAATATAAAAAAATATAAAAACTTAATAACATTGACATATTTTTGCCAAAAACATATTGTACACTTACATATATATAATGTATAATTAACATTTAGACAGATACTTATTTTTATTAGGTATTTAAAAATATCTTTTATACAAATTATAAAAAAGGAGGAGCTATTAAGCTATGAGTAGTAAATATGATAAAAAACTTAAAAAAGCATTAGCTCAATATGAAAAAGGAAATTACGAGGCAACATTAGATATATGTGAAAAAGTTCTTGATAAGGACTACAATAATGAAGAGGCACTTACTTTAGAGGCAAGATCTCTTGAAAAGTTAGACAGAATAAGTGATGCAGTAGTTTCTTGGAAAATAAATGCTGAATATAATAACAATGAAGAGGCTAGAAAAAAACTTAATCAGTTTGATAATATAGATGAGAAAAAATTAGCTATGAGTACTATTTTTAGTAATTCATTAAAAGACGAAATAAAGGCTAAACTTCAAGAAAATGCTCAAAAAGAATTTTCTAAACAATTAGAAAAAAGAGAAAAAGAAGTGACAATTAATAAGCCTACTGAAAAAATTAATATTAAAGAGGAAATTAAAATAGAAAAGACTCCTAAGGAATCTAAAAATAAAATAATAAATGAATTAAAGGAAAATGAGACTTTTAAAGAAAATAATATTCATAATGTAACTAAGGTTGATTTTTCTAAGAAAGAGGAAGTTAAGTTTGAAAAAAGTACTATTACACCTACAATAGAGGATAACTCTAAAGTAGAAGAACCTAAAGTTATAAGTACTCCAAACTTTAAAAATGAAAATTCTAACTCAAAAAAATCTGGAAAGAAAAAGCCAGTTAAGTACATTGCAATAGCAATTTCAGGAGTAATAGTTTTAGGACTTGCATATGGTGTTAATAAGCATATGAAAACAGCTGCTAATAAAAATCAAGTGGCAGTAGCTGATAATATTGATAAAAATACAAATAAAAATAATCAAACTAAACCACAAACTCCAAAAGAAGAAACTAAAAAAACTGAAGCTCCTAAATTTAATGTAGATGAATTAAACAAAGCTATTCAAAACGATGATATGAATGCGCTTTATACTATTTTACATTCTACTCCAAAAGATAAGGTGCCAGCTAATGATTTAGATAGTTATAATAATGCTGTTACTTTTATGCAAAACGAAGGGGTTAGAAATTTATATTTAACAGGATCTAAATTCTTTGAACAAAAGAAATATGAAGATGCTTTAAATGAATTCAATAAGGCATATGAATTCTCAAACAATTCATACTTAAAACCTCATTTAATTTACTTTATGGGTTCTGCTAATCAAAACTTAGGAAATGATGCTGAGGCTATAAAATTATTCCAAGATTACTTATCAAATTATAAAGCTAAACCAGGTGATAATGATGTAATGTATACTCCTCAATGTCTATATAATTTAGCTACTATATATGATAAAGAAGGAAATAAAGCAGAAGCTAAAAAATACGCTCAACAAATAGAAGATTCTTATCCAAATTCAATGTTCTATAATGATGTAACTAAGAAAATAATATACGGCTAAAATAAATTTTATCAAAAATCAAAAGACCATAGAAATTTTTCTATGGTCTTTTTTAGTAATAAAAAAGCTTGATTAATTATATGTAATTATTCCATGTTATATAAATTATATTGCCTTTACCTCTGGAAAAATCATATTTGCAACTTTTTCAAACTCTGATCCAACGTATTTTGAACTGTGTGAATCTGATCCTAAAACCATAGGAATATTATACTTCAAACATAAATTTAAGAATACTCCTTGAGGGTGTACTTCTCCACACTTCTTTCTTCTTAACCCTGAGGTATTTAGGTCTATTTCATATTCACCTTTTTTCATTTCCTTCAAAACTTTCTCTAAAAGGTCTAAATTATACTTTTCATTAGGAAAATCATCTTTATATTTTCTAACTAAAGTTGGATGTCCTATTCTTTTAGGCTTATACTTTCCTAAATCAGCTTTTAATGATTTAAGCATTGTTTCATAGTATAAATCATAAAGCTTGTCCATACCACCAATTTTCTCTACTAATTCACCAATCATATCAGAACCATTTCCAATTTGATAGTACTCATTATTAAACTTAACTATGTGAACTGAAAGTATTGCATCATCTAAAAATTTACCATACTTATCTAAAATAGCTTTAGTTTCTTTTTCATATCCTTCAATATAATCAACTTCTAAACCAACATTTATTTTAATTTTATCTTTATACTTCATTTTAAGAGCATCAATTCCAGCTAAGTACTCTTCTAACCTATAAAAGGCAAGGGCACTATTTTTTCTTGGTGATGGATCTTCTATAGGAATTGGCATATGCTCCGTAAATGTTATTTCATTGATGTTGTTCTTAAGTGCAGTATCTATATACATATCTAAGGAGTCATCACTTCCATGAGGACAATAAGTACTATGCACATGTCCATCTCTTCTTATGTTTAAAATCATATTCTTCCTCCGTAACTTTTATTTAAATTTCACATAACTATTATACATTATTAATTTAATATAATAAAATTTTAATTTAACTTTACTAAATTCTATAAATACATAAATTATAGAATAATTATTTTATATACATACTTTTAATTAAAATGAAAAAGCAATTACTTTGTGTTCTAATCCAAAGTAATTGCTTTAAAATACTTACTTTTATCTTTAAATTAAGTAGGTCTTATGAGATATCTAAAATAAACACTCTCTTAAAACAGGATCTTAAATTAAAACTTAAGTGATGAAATTTGCTTAAACATATTTATTTCTTTTTCAGATTCAACAGCATTTAAGGTTTCATTCCAATTTTTGTCAAACTTGATTTTATAAAGTTCAATATCCTCTTTATGATTTTTAGGTGCCATAGCAACAAACTCTTCTCCACATACTAATCTTTGTTCTAATATAATATAATCAATTTTCTTTCCATTTTCATCTCTAAAACTTACTATTTGTTCATTCATTATATTTCCTCCTTTACATTTTTATCCAATTGAAATTTCTTTTTCTTTTATTATTTTGTTTTGTTTTTTTAATTTTATTCTTTTTTTTGTTTATTACTCATTTACGAGTATATTATTTAAGAATATTAAATGGTCTTTTTTAAATACTCATCATATGTAATTTCTTTGTTACTTACTTTTTTTCATATTTACTTTTAGATAATATTACTGCTCCTTAATTTATAAAAAATTATTTACTTATTTTAATATCTCCTAATAACCTTTTATTTAATTACAAATAAAAATACCATATAGAATAGGCTTTTTAAATAGTCTATTCTATATGGTATTTTTTGTTATTTACTATATTTTTTAGATTTTATAAAAAGAATCATTAGCCAAAAAATTTGTATTAAAAAAACTACTATTGCTACCATTATAAAGTAATAATATGCTAATAAATTAGAAAATAAATTAGATTTTATTACAAAAATCAATACACTTGCCATTATTAAGCTTATTTTTGTTTGTAAAATACAAAATGTATCTTTTTTATTTTTAATTGCATAAAAAATTATTACTAGAAATGCTACTGCTAAGACCAATGTAATTATTGACAATATATTTAATTTTTCAACTGTTAAAATATTTGAATATTCATACCTTTTAAAATATACATAATGCATTACACCAGCACTTTTTTTAGTCATATTCTGAATAACACAAACGCCAACCCACATTAATATTTGAATTAACAGTATAAATGGATATACTATTTTTACTACTCTATTATTTTTCATATCTATTTTCTTGGTTCTCCAGTTTCTGTTGGCAATCCAGCATCACTCCAACCAATCCATCCATCACTATATATTGATGTATTATGAAGTCCCATTACATTTGCATAGGTATAAACTTCAGCAGCTCTCCAACCACTTCCACACATAAATGCAAGATGATTTTTTAAGTTTATTCCTTGCTTTTCCCACATTTTTTCTATTTCATATCCATTTCTCATAGTATTATCTACATTTCTATAATAATCTAAGGATGTTGAACCATGTGTACCTGCATATCCATATACAGCACCTGGTATTCTTCCTTTTTTATCATGGTAGCTATAACCTGATATTTTTCCTATATACTCATCCCAAGAACGATTATCAACTAATGTAAAATCTGATTTTTTTAAATCTTCCTTAAGTTCTGGAATTGTAGTCATTACACTTTTATCACTTGGTATTTTTTCACCAAAACCATTCCCTGGCTTTTTAGGATTAACCTTAGTTTCTAACTCATATCCTGCACTAGTCCAAGCACCATTTCCTCCATTTAATACTCTTACATCTTTAACACCCATATATTTTAATACACTAGCCACTCTGTAAGATGCCATTTGTTCTTCACCTGTAAGTATTATAGTATCATCTTTATTAATGCCAAAATCTTTTGAAAAATTACTTAGCTTTTCTGGTGATGCTAAAAGCCATTGTGGTGGATTTTTTGTAGGTGGTTCAATTATATCTGTATTTATATGTACACTTGTTGGAACATGTCCTTTTTTATAACTTGGGCTATCCTCTCCCCAACTTGCTTCAAATACTTTTATATTCTTTGCATTCTCAAAAGTTTCTGGTTTCTTACCATCAATTACTTCTTTAAGTATTTTAGCTGGCACTATTAAATCATAATCAGCATACTTTTCTAAAGGAAGATTCTTATCCTCTGCCCATTTTTTAATATCATATGAATAAAGATTTTTATATCCTTTATCATAAAGATAACTAGCTACAACCTTTGAATCTTTTCCATTTGCATCATATAAAATTATATTTTTATCCTTTGTTATTCCTTTAGTTTTTAAAGCTTCCTCTAATTTCTTTTCTTTTTCCTTATTATCCTTAGCTTTAAATGTTATCCAATTTGCTGAAAAATCTTCTGCATTTGGAATATGTCCCCCTCTTTTTTCACCATCTAAAATCCATCCATTATAGGAGTCACTTAGACGAGTATCAACAACGATCCAAGATTTATTCTTTAAATCATTTTCCACCTCTTTTGTTGTTAAACTCTTAAGATTTACATCTTTTATCTTGCTTTGTTCTTTATTATCACAAGAGATTAATGTAAATATAGAAGTGACTAAAATTAAGCTTAAAGACGCTTTTTTTAATAAACTCATAAATCTACTCCTTTGTTTTACATTGGTTTTATTGTCCTTTTAAAGGATATCAAAATTATTTTATTTAGTAAATAACCATTTGAATTTTTATGAATATTATACTTAGGTACAATTAAAATTACATTTTGATCATTTTCTAGCTTTTTAATTATTTTTTTAACAAATTTAACTTCAAATTAAAACTTTTTACATAAGAATACTTAAGAAATAATGAACTATTTTCGATATTTAGTAGATTATAATGATTTATAAGTAATTTTATAGAAGCCAAAATTCTAATTTAGATGTATTATAAAACATATGACATTTAATTTTAAGAGGTGACTATTATGGAAATGAATAAAAGCATAGTTAAAAGTATTGCTGAAAATCTTTCAGATAAAAGTTTTAATTTAAGATTTTGGGATGGAGAGGTTATTACTTATGGTAATGATGAAAACCCTGAATTTACTCTAATAATAAATAGCTTTCCTAGCAAGAAAGACCTTTTATCAGATGCTAGCTTAGCTTTAGGTGAAGCTTATATGAATGGAGATATAGAAATAGAAGGAGATTTACAGAAGTTTTTTGAAAGTATTTTACGTAATAAAAATAGCTTCATGAATAAAAGTACTTTATTAAAATTAGCATCTAAAATAAAAGCTCCTTCACTATTAAAATCAAAAAAAGATATTGCACATCATTATGACATAGGAAATGATTTTTATAGCCTTTGGCTTGATGAAACAATGAGTTATTCATGTGGATATTTTAAAGAAGAAACAGACACTCTTTATGATGCCCAAATGAATAAAATTCATCACATACTAAAAAAATTAAATTTAAAAGAAGGTCAATCTCTTTTAGATATAGGATGTGGATGGGGCTATTTAATAATAGAAGCTGCTAAACTTTATAAAGTTAAAGCTTTAGGAATAACTCTTAGTGAAGAACAATTCAAAAAAGTTAATGAAAGAATAAAAAATGAAGGTTTAGAAGATTTAGTAAGTGTTAAATTAATGGATTACAGAAACCTTGAAAAATCTGGTTTAGAATTTGATAGAGTTGTAAGTGTAGGAATGGCAGAGCATGTTGGTCATACCAATATACCATTATTTTATAAAAATGTAGATTCAGTATTAAAAGAAAGTGGATTATTCTTACTTCACAATATAACAAACTTAGTTGAAACTGAAGGAAACAAATGGATCACAACTTACATATTCCCAGGTGGATATATTCCAACTTTAAGAGAAGAACTTTCAATTGCTGCAGATCTTAACTTCCATGTTATAGATATAGAAAGTTTAAGACTTCATTACATGAGAACATTAGAAGAATGGGTTAAAAACTTTATGGCTCATTTAGACGAAGAAAAAGAAATGTTTGATGAAAGATTCTTAAGAATGTGGCATTTATACCTAGCAACTTGTGCTGCTGCTTTCCACTACTGGGATATAGATATACACCAAACATTATATTCTAAAGGAATAAACAACTCTCTTCCTATGACAAGAAAATATTTATACGAAGACTAAAATTATAGATTTATAATATTTAAATACATAAAAATACCCATGAACAAAATTTCATTCATGGGTATTTTTTTATATTAAATTCTCTTCATCTAATAATTTGTATAAAGTCGGACTTAAATTAAATTCTTCCACTAAGTTATTGACTTCTTTTAAAGACTTCTCTTTTTTATCCTTTGAAACCTTTCCCTTTGTTGCCCTTATTAGAATATTTTTAGGTGAATGTGCTATGTCTATAAATTCTAGTAACTGAGTTTTATATCCTGCACACTCTAAAAGATTAGCTCTAACTGAATCTGTCATAAGAGCTGATATTCTTTCTTTTATAATTCCATAGTTAGTTAATATAGAGAATTTATCAGTTTTTATTTGGCTATTAAACTCATGTTGACAGCATGGCACTGAAAATATCATTTTAGCATTCCACTTTATTGCATTATATAAAGCATAATCAGTTGCTGTATCACAAGCATGTAATGTTATTACCATATCTACCTTATTGTTATATTTAAAACCATTTATATCTCCAAGTTCAAAATGTAAATTCTCATAGTTGTATTTCTTAGCTATATCATTACATTTTTTAATTACATCAGCTTTTAAATCTAATCCTATCATATTAACCTTTATTTTCTTTATTTCAACAAAGTAATAATAAAGAATAAAAGTTAAGTATGATTTTCCACATCCAAAGTCTAGTATTGTAAGTTCTTTTTGATCTATTTTTTTAATCTCATCATCTACGATTTCTATGAATCTATTTATTTGCTTGTACTTATCATACTTTGAATTTACAACCTTTCCTTCCTTAGTAAAAACTCCAAGGTCTATAAGAGGTTCTATGATCATACCCTCTTCTAAGATGTAATTTTTCTTTCTATTATGCTCTTTCTTAACTACTTTTAAATTATCACTATGCTGTATTCCTAAAAATACTTTTCCTTTTTTAGAAACCTTAAGATCAAAGGATTTATCCTTTGAAAAAGCATTTAATTGTTTATAGTTTGAAGTAAATATTTCTAAAATCTTATCTTTTATTTCTGATTTCTCTATATTTTCATGAAAAACTTGCTTTTCAGTATATTTTTCTATTTGATAAAAATCTTTTTTATTTTTCTCTTTAAGCAAAAAAACTATCTTCTTATATTCAACATCCTTATTAAGCTTATTGCTTATTACTACCTTTACTAATTCCTCTTCATTAACCTTATCAATTGCTTTTATTAATTCTTCCATTAAATCACCTTACAAACTTTTCTTATTAAGCTAAATTAATTCACAAAACTTAACTTGCTATATAATATAATACCTAAGATTTTGTCATATATCAAATAAAGTTAATATAGTTAGGTTTTACTTAATAAGATATGCCAGTGTAAATTCATTGATATAAAATAATATTTTTTACACAATAAAAAAGAACCTAGCTTTTATTTTGCTAAGTTCTTTTTGTAATATTAAAAGCATCTTTTACAAGCTACGTATCCTTTTGCCTCTGCTTCACTTCTTGTCATCTTTATTGCACCTTCCATTTTATGTGCAGTAGGTGAACTATGATATTTGTTGCTTTTTGATCTTCCTCCATTTACATACACATAATCACCTTGTGGTTCAGATTGATTCACTGAAGGTGTAGAATTATTTGAAACATTTTTACTTCCATTACTAACACTATTACTGTTATTGCTAGAATTTGATTGTTGTTGTTCTAACTGTTTTTGATTTTTTATTTGAACCTGTTGTTGTGCTTGTTGTTCTTTTTTCTGTTGGATTTCCTGTTTCTTCTCTTCAAGATTTTTAATTTGCTCATTTTTCTTATCTAGTTCATTTTGTAATGTTTTATTATCTTGTTCTATTTTTGTATTTTCTTTTTCCATATACGCTAAAGAATTATTGATTTTTTCAGTTTCGCTATTAATCTTTTTTATTTCATTTGCTTTTGCATCATATTGGTTTTTATAATCGGTGGGATTTAAAAAAGCTATAATAGAAAATATTATTGCTATTATTATTGCGATTTTGTATTTAAATAAAAATTTTACAAATTTATTATCTTTCATAATTACTTAACTTCCTCACTTAACTCTTTTATTCTTTTGTCTGCATTTTCTATTTCATTATGCAAACTGTCTTGATTAGTAATTAATTCCTGTTTCTTTTCTGATAATTCTTGTCCTTTTGTTTTAAAATTTTTATTTAACTTATCAAAATCTTTTGCTAGTTTTTCTTCTTTGCTTTTAATCTCATTATATTGATCATAATTAATTTGCACACTCTTCTGAGGAAATGGAGTTAATATAATAGAACAAATAATAAGTGCTAAAAAAAATACGCCTAATTGTTTTAAACCTTTGGTTATAATTAAATAATTCTTGTTTTTCATAAAACCTCCTAAATTAAGATTTTTTTACATAATTCTTTTAATTATAACATTTTTTAATAACAAAATAAAGATACTAAAAAAGAACCTAGGACGAGATTTAGTGTAGAAATAAAACTCAATGTACATTTTATAAATTTAATGCTGTATTTTATTAATTTCAATAGTTATATAGTGTTTTAACTTTCTTATTTTTAGTTATTAATTTCACAACATTAGATCTTTAAAAATTCACTATAATATTTTATAAATATTTTTAAAACACATAATTTCCACATATTTACATATTATTTTATTTAATAAAGCCTAATATTTTCTATAATTGTTTTAAGGAGGATTATAATGATGAATACTAATAATAATGTATTTGAAAAAAGTCTAGCTATAAATGATAATATAAAAGCAATAAAGGTATTTGATAAGGATAATAATATATGGAATTCAAAGTATTTTAGAATTCCAAATCTACAGTTATTAAGTGATGGCACTATTTTAATATTTTCAGATATCCGTTATAATGGTCCAAATGATCATGCTTATATAGATATCGGTTGTGCTAGAAGTACTGATTTTGGAAAGACATGGAGTTATGAAATAGCAATGAAGAATGATCGTATAAACTCTACTTTTTCTCGTGTAATGGACTCAACAACAGTTATTACAAATACAGGTAGAATAGTATTAATTGCAGGCTCATGGAATACAGATGGTAATTGGTCAATGACTACTCCTACCTTAAGAAGTGATTGGTCTGTTCAAATGGTTTACTCTGATGACAATGGATTAACTTGGTCTGAGAAAATAGATTTAACCACAAACTCCTCAAAAATAAAAAATCAGCCTGAAAATACAATTGGATGGCTAGGTGGTGTTGGCTCAGGTATTGTAATGGAGGATGGAACAATAGTTATTCCAGCACAAATCTCCTTAAGAGAACATAATAAAAATAACTATTATTCATTAATTATTTATTCAAAGGATAACGGTGAAACATGGGCAATGGGAAATAAAGTTCCAAGCTCAAATACCTCCGAAAACATGGTTATAGAATTAGATGGATCTTTAATTATGAGTACAAGGTATGACTATTCTGGTTATAGAGCCTCATATATATCTCACGATTTAGGAAGTACATGGGAAATATATGAACCTTTAAACGGTAAAATTTCAACTGGAAAAGGAGCAGGATGCCAAGGTTCTTTTATAAAAGTAACTACTTCAAAAGGTCACAGAATTGGATTAATTTCAGCACCTAAAAACACTAAGGGTGAATATGTAAGAGATAATATAACTCTTTATATGATTGATTTTGATGATTTATCCAAAGGGGTTCAGGAAGTATGCATCCCTTATCCTGAAGAAGGGAATAAATTAGGTGGTGGATATTCTTGTTTATCATTTAAAAATGAACATTTAGGAATTGTGTATGAAAGTGATGGAAATATAGAATATAAAGATTTAACCCCTTATTATCTACTAATTAATAAACAATAATACCACTATTAATAGACCAAGATGTAAAGTCCAGAAAAAAAATTTACTGGACTTTATATCAAATTACAAATCAAAATTAAATTTTAATAACAATATTTTTTAATCACCCTTAACTTCAAAATCTTTTAAAGTCTCAATATCTACTGGCTTTGAATAAAAATATCCTTGAATATACATTTTTTCATATTGAACTAATTTAACAATATCAACTTGATACTTTTCTTCTATTCCTTCAAATATTATAGTTCTATTACATAGCTTACATATTTCTACTATGAATTCTATTGTCTTTTCATTTAAAATAGACTTATTTAAATTATCAGCAAAATACTTGTCTAATTTTACTATGTCAGAATCTATCTTATTCAATAAATCTAAGTTAGAATATTCAACACCAAAATCATCTATAGCTATTAAAAATCCATATTCTTTCAATAAACTTAAAGTGTTTTTTATCTTATTTGCATCTTCCATACCAAACTTTTCTACTATTTCTAAACAGATATTGTAATTTTCCATATCATAATCTTTTAAAATATTCATTACTCCTTTTAAAAACTTAGGATTTTCTATTTCTTTGAAAGAAACATTTAAAGATATGTAAAAATTAATTCCTTTAACACTTTTATAGTCTTTTATTTTATCATAACCTAAAAAAACTTTTCTTAGAATCCATAAAGCTAAATCTAAAGACATATTATTTTTTTCGATTTCATTTATGAAACTATATGGACTTAATATTTTACCATCTTTCTTTAATCTCAAGAGAGTTTCAAAGCCTTTTACCATATTTCTCTTTGGATCTACTATAGGTTGATAATATAAAAGATATTTATCATTTTTCATATAATTTTTAATTTTTCTTCTAGTTTTTATCTTATTTATCCTATCTTTTCCTTTTGTATGTACATAAGCTAAAATTATAACCATAAATATACGAATTAATATTTTTTCCATTTTTAATTTATATAAATATTTATTAAAATATTTTGAATAAACATCATATCCTAAGTTCCTATTATTTTCTTGGATTTCTCCAAGTACTGAATCTATATTTTCAATTAATTTTTTATTTTCTTTCCTAGCTACTATGTAAACTGGACCTGCGGAAAACTCGAAAAACTTTTTAATGTTTTTATCTTTAATATTTAAATTGCTTCTTGTATTTTCTACAATAAAGTCAACTTTATTATTTAATAAATATTCTTCTGCCTTATAATAAGATGGAACATTTACAAGTTTTACATTTATGCCTTTATTTTTTAAAATCTCTAAAATAAATTGATTATTTTGGTATCCTTTTAAATAAGCCATTTTCAATCCGTTTAATGCTTTTAAATTTCCAATTTTTAAATTTTTATTAGTATATATTGCAAAATTATCATTATTTATATACTGATCAGTAAATTCAAATTCTTTTTCTCTTTCTTTAGTTTTAACTATTCCAAATACTAAATCAACTTGTCCCGATTTAAGTTTTTGCAAAGTTTCTGTTGCTTCACAATTTACATATTCATAATTAAAATTCAACTTTTTAGCTATTATTTTTAATAATTCATTATAATATCCATAGGGCTTTAAGTTTTTATTAAGATAATAACAAGGATGATTTTCATAAAAAGCCACTTTTATTGTTTCCTTATTATCATTAAATTTATTTATATTGAAATTCAATATTATACATCCAATAATTACACCTATTAAAGTTATAAGAAATATTATACTTGCAAAAAGCCCCCTTTTCTTCATAAATTAACCCCTTTCCAACTTTTGATATAAAAAATATCTATTTTAAATCTTTATACCTTGTAATATTAACACAATTCATAATATAATTAATTTTAAACAATTATTATATTGCTATTAATAAGCTAAAATATAACTATTTTCATCATAAAAAAAAGATAATTTATAGAAAATAATTATATAATATCCTTTTAAGGAATTAATATATTATTTTGTAATTATTAATATAAAGTTAAATCAAAATTTTATAAATAAATAATATAGAAACAAAATTCTTTTAATAATATAAAAAAAGAATGAGTTTAATATAAAAAATCAAACTCATTCTTCTTATAAATTACTTAGTGAAATACTCACTGCATATAAAATTTAAAAGAAAACACCTTAAAAAGCACCTTCTAAAATCTTACGGCTTACTTCTAAAGTTATTTCTCCTTTTTCTCCTATTGAAGTCATATTATGCTCTTCTAAAGCTTTTATTAAATCATCAATACTTTCTTTCTTAACTCCATAATCACCTAATCTAGTTTTAATTCCTAAGCTTTCAAAAAATTCTCTTGTCTTAGAAATGGCAAGGTCTATTCTTTCTTCTTTACTTCCTTCAGTTATTTTAAATACTCTCTCTCCATATTGTAATAACTTTTCTCCTTTACTCTCTCTCATAACATTCCAAAGTGATGGTAGTATTATTGCAAGAGTTTTTCCATGGTCTATTCCAAACATAGCAGTTAATTCATGTCCTAAAAGATGTGTTGCCCAATCCTGAGGAACTCCAGCCCCAATTAATCCATTTAACCCCATAGTTGCACACCAAACTAAATTTGCTCTTAAATCATAATCAGTTGGATTATCTATAGTTTTTCTTCCAATCTCGATTAATGTTAAAAGAATTCCTTCTGATGCTCTATCTTGGAACCTTCCTTCAGCTGGATAAGTTAAATATTGTTCAAGAACGTGTATAAAAGTATCTACAATTCCATTTGCAACTTGAGTTTCTGGTAATGTATAAGTTAATGTTGGATCTAAAAATGAGAATTTAGGAAATACTAATGGATTACCAAAGGATCTTTTTCCAACCTTAGAAGTAATTACTCCTCCACTATTCATTTCTGACCCTGTGGCAGGTAAAGTACAAACAGTTCCTAAAGGAATTGCTTTAGAAACTTTTCTAGAATTAGCCTTGTCTCTTAATAAGTCTAATGCATCTCCTTCATAATAAGTGGCTAAAGAAATAAACTTAGTTCCATCCATAACAGAGCCCCCACCTACAGCTAAAAGAAAATCGATATTTTCCTTTTTAACTATATCAACAGCTTTCATTAAAGTATCAAACTTTGGATTTGGCTCTATGCCTGAAAACTCTATAACCTCTCTTCCTTTTAATCCTTTTAATACCTTATCTAAAGTGCCAAACTTTTTAACACTTCCTCCTCCATAAGTTACAAGAACCTTTGCATCTTTTGGAACCACCTTATCTAATTCCTCTAATCTATCTTTTCCAAATATTATTTTTGTTGGATTGCAAAAGTCAAAATTATACATATATATTCTCCTCTCAAAATTTAATCTATGTAATTTCAAACTCTGTTTTGAGTTAATTTTTTACTATATTATTTCTTTAATCTTATTTATAAATATATCCCTAACTTCTTTATATTCTAATAAACCTTTTTCAATGAAGCTAACCTTAATTCCTTCTTTTTCAAGCTTATTTTTCCAAGAATCATCCTTCAAAATCATATCCTTTTTAGTATGCCACCCAGCAAATATCATCAAAGGTATTATGGTTATCTCTTTTATATTCTTTTCTTTAATTCTTTCTAACACATTAGAAAAACCAATATCTCCTTCTAAAACTCCAACTAATGTATTATTATATCCAAGTTTATTAATCTCAATTTGCAAAGTCTTATACTCACTATTATACATATTATAACTTCCATGACCAATCAATAAGGTATTTTTATTATTACTTATTAATTTTTCTATGCTATTTATAAAATTATTATAAGGCTTAGAATTCATATGGTCTTTATTTATTAATATATTTTCATCACTTAATGAATTTTTAAATAATAAGGGGGTTCCAATTTTTATACTTTCAAAGGATTCTTTATATTCAAAAAATATATCTTCTACTCCCCTATATTCTTCTCCATTCATTATATATATAGGTGCTATTACAACCTCTTTATATCCATCTTTTTTTAATTTTTCTAATACAATATTAGGTTTATATATATCTATATTATGCTTATTTTTAATTTTTCTAATTATTTTTTCAGAAGTAAAACTCCTAAAGACTTCATAACCTTTTAAAACTTCTTTTATCTCCTCTTCTAACCTTCCTGTAGAATTTTCTAATGGCTCTAAGAAACTTGTACCAAAACATACAATTAATATAGCTTTTTTCAAAGTTTCACCTTCTTTTATTTTTTCTTGATTATATCATATTTTTTTATATTATTTATACTCATTTACGATTATATTAATTAAGATTATTTATAAAAATATAAAAAAATCCTCCCATTATAAAACAGTTTTATTATTTTAACTATCTACTATAATGGGAGTACAGAAATTTGTCTAATCTATTTATTCAATTAAAAACATTCTTTTAAAAGAAAATGCCTAATTTTTATAAGAATTTAATCTTTATTATTCACCTAAGAACATTTTTATATCTTCTTCAACATTTGTTATTCCACCAATTCCAAAATTTTCAACTAAAACCTTAGCTACATTTGGTGATAAGAATGCTGGTAAGGTTGGCCCTAAATGTATGTTTTTAACACCTAAGTATAATAATGATAATAATACTATTACAGCCTTTTGCTCATACCAAGCTATATTAAATGATATTGGTAAATCATTTATATCTTCTAATTCAAATACTTCTTTAAGTTTTAATGCTATTAAAGCTAGTGAGTATGAATCATTACATTGACCTGCATCTAGAACTCTTGGAATTCCATTTATATCTCCTAAAGAAAGTTTATTATACTTATATTTTGCACATCCTGCTGTTAATATTACAGTGTCTTTAGGTAATGCTTTTGCAAAATCAGTGTAATAATTTCTTGATTTCGCTCTTCCATCACATCCTGCCATTACAAAGAATCTTTTTATAGCTCCTGATTTAACAGCTTCAACAATATTATCTGCTAATGCTAGAACCTGATTATGAGCAAATCCACCTACTATTTCTCCACTTTCTATTTCTTTTGGAGCTTTACACTTCTTAGCTTGTTCAATAATAACTGAGAAGTCCTTATCCCATTCTGAATTTCCTTTTATATGCTTACATCCTACAAATCCAGCTGCTCCCGTTGTATAAAGTCTATCTTTATAAGTATCCTTTGGTGGAACTATACAGTTTGTTGTCATTAATATTGGTCCATTAAAACTTTCAAACTCTTCTTTTTGTTTCCACCATGCATTTCCATAGTTTCCTGCAAAGTGAGAATATTTCTTAAATGCTGGGTAGTAATGAGCTGGTAACATTTCTGAGTGAGTATAAACATCTACCCCTGTTCCTTCTGTTTGTTTTAATAATAATTCTAAGTCTTTTAAATCATGTCCTGATACTAATATACCTGGATTCTTTCTTACTCCTATATTAACCTTAGTTATTTCAGGATGTCCATAAGTTCCAGTGTTTGCACTATCTAATAAAGCCATTGCATCAACACCAACTTTTCCTGTTTCTAAAGTTAGAGTAATTAATTCATCTATACTTAATGAATCATCTAAAGTCTTAGCTAATGTACTTTGCATAAAGGCATTTATATCTTCATTATCATATCCTAAAGCATTAGCATGTTTCATATAAGCTGACATACCTTTTAATCCATATATTATAAGCTCTCTTAAACTTCTTATATCCTCATCTTTAGTAGCTAACACTCCAACCCTTATTAATTTTTCATCTAAGATTGAATCTACTGATACTTCTTCCTTACTTTGAAACATATTTTTTATTTTCTGTAATAAACTTACCTTTTCATCTATTTCACTTTTATTAGTAGCACTCCATAGAGCTGCTTCTGATAAAGCTTTTTTATTTTTTAACTTTCCTAATAACTCTTCCTTAACACTTAATGTTTCCTTAACTCTCGCATAGAATATTTCATCATCAAAGTTTGCATTAGTTATTGTTGTAAATAGGTTTATTGTTATTAAATTATTTATCTTTGAATCTATTTTAGTTTCTTCTTTTCTTAATCTAGTAGTAACTTCGCTTAATCCCTTAGTAACATATATTAATAAATCTTGCATTCTAGCTAAATCTGGTGATTTTCCACAAACCCCAAACTTTGTACATCCTGTACAACCTGCTGTTTCTTGACATTGAAAGCAAAACATTTTATTTTCCATTTAAAATTCCTCCATTTATTAAAACTTCTTCTTTTGTTTCTTAACCTAAACTTTTTCTTTTGTGCTTATTTCCTGTTGACATTTATTATCATATAACAAAACTCAAACTTTTCCCGTAACCTATGTTACCAAAATTCAAATTTCATATTTCCTAATTTATACATTTTAAATATTATGTTTTAGACATTCAAAGTATCTTCTGTAAAATAAAAATTTAAACTAAATTAAATATAAAAAATAAGAACCCTATTTAGAGTTCTTATTTTACTTGTATTAAATTTTCAACATATTTCATATCTATGTTTTCATCTAAAAGTTCACAAAGCTTATCATACTGGCTTATTTTATAAGCTTTATAATCAATTTCTTTACTTTCCTCTATGTTAATTTCTTTCTTTAGCTTATTTATAAGAATTTCTCCAAAATCACCTTCATCAAAAATTCCATGTATATATGTTCCAAATACATTTCCCTCTCCATTTTTCATTCCTAAGACTCTTCCATCAGAATCCTTAATCCATATGTTTTCTTCTTTAGTTGGTAGGCTTTCTCCATTATGAATTTCATAACCTTTAAACTCTTTTCCATCTAAATCAAAGGCACAAACTTGCTTAGTAGTCTTAACTTTATTAAACTTAGTTTCTATGTTTAAGAATCCTAAAGCCTCTTCTTCACGAGCTTCCCCTTCAATGCCTAAAGGATCACTTATTTTTTCCCCTAGTATTTGATAACCACCACATATTCCAAAAATTAAAATTCCTTGTTTTTTCTTTTCTTCTAATGCTTTTTGGAATCCACTTTTCTTTATGTAATTTAAATCATCAATTGTATTTTTACTTCCTGGAATTATTATTAAGTTTGCTCCTTCTAATTCCTTAGGATTTTCTATATATCTAAGATTTACATCCTTAATTCTTGAAAGAGAATTAAAATCCGTAAAGTTTGACATATGAGGAAGTTTTATTACTGATACACAAATTCCTTCATCTTTCTTTTCTCCTAACTTAATAGAAGTGCTATCCTCTTCCTCAATATCTAAATCAAAATAAGGCATTACCCCTAAAACAGGAATATGTATAATATCTTCTATTTGTTTCATTGCTGATTTAAAGTATTCTGGTTTTCCTCTAAACTTATTTATAATAACCCCTTTAACTCTTTTTCTTTCTTCACAAGTTAAAAGCATTATGGTTCCTACAATAGAGGCAAAAACTCCTCCTTTATCAATATCAGCAACTAAGATTACATCTGCATCTGCCATTTTAGCCGTATGCATATTTGCAATATCTGTTTCCCTTAAATTAATTTCTGCACAACTTCCTGAACCTTCTAATACTATTAAGTCATAATCCTTTGAAATGTCTTCATAAGCTTCTTTTGCTTTTTCCTTTAAATATTTATTTAAGTCCTCATACTTATAAGCATCCATTGTACAATGAACTTTTCCTCTTACTATAACCTGAGTTTTATATCCTGTACTAGGTTTCATAAGTATTGGATTCATATATTCCTTAGGTTCTATTTCACAAGCTTCTGCCTGTACAACCTGAGCTCTTCCTATTTCGTCACCTTCCTTTGTTACAAAGGAATTTAATGAAATATTTAAGGCTTTATATGGAGCTACACTATATCCCTTTTTCCTAAAATATCTACAAAAGGCTGCTGCCAATGTACTTTTTCCTACTGAAGAAGCTGTTCCAAGTAACATTATTCCTCTATATTTCATAACTTTCACCTACTTAATATCTAAATACCCATGAGTTTCTGTAAGAATATTTTCTCCAATATTAAAGTTTATTTTTTCTTTAAATAATGGACCATCATAAACAAAAGTATGATATTCTCCATTCTCCCCACATGGGTCAGATCCTGCTTCTTTTATTTTCTCAACCAAGTCCTTAGTTAAAACTTTTCCTAAGAACTCCTCTCCTAAGACATCTAGTCTTACATTCTTAATAATCGCTTTAAAGCCACTATCTATGAATTCATAAGTTAAATCTTCTCTTCCTTCTTGCCAAAGTGGAAATATTGCTTCAATTTTAGCTTCATTACATCTATCTTGGCACCAAGTTCTGTGTTCCTCTAAATCTATATCTCCAAAGACACAAGCTGTTGCTCCCATATTCTTAGCTTTCTTTAAGGCTTCTTCAAAAGTTTCTGTATAATTAGTTCCATCACTTTCTACTAATAATAAAGGAATATCTAATGATTTTGATACATCATTTAAAAATTTATCTGGTATCCCATGAAACCAACTTCTTAAAACTTTCTTATCTACTGTTACTAATAAAGCAACTGGTTTATGACCATCTTTTATCATTCTATATAGTGATAATGTACTATCTTTTCCACAGCTATATGACATTATAAAATTCTTTTTCAAATTGCACACCTACTTCCATCTTTCTAAAGCATCTAACATAAAGTTTCTAATATCTATTCCATACACTTCTTTTACTTTCTCACTATTTAAAACTTCTTTTGCTTTTCCTTCACTATAAATTTTCCCATGATTTACAAGTATTACTTTTTCACTAAATTTTTGCACTAAATTTAAATCATGTAAAACACCTATAACACATTTATTATTTTCTTTAGTCCATCTATTAATATAATCTAAAATCTCTATTTGGCATTTTAAATCTAAATGATTTGTTGGCTCATCTAAAAGAAGTATATCAGGTTCCTGTGCAAAAGCTCTTGCTAAATATACCCTTTGTAACTGTCCACCAGATAACTCACTTATAAGTTTATCCTTCTCATTTAAAAGCCCAACACTCTCTATACAGTCTAATACTATTTGTCTATCTTTTGTATTTAAACTTGAAAACAGCCCCTCCATATGAGCATATCTTCCTAATGATACTGTTTCAAAAACTGTATAAGAAAAATATATATCTGAACTTTGACTCATTAAAGCAATTTTTTTAGCTAATTCTTTTCTTTTTAAATCCTTAACTTCGGTTCCATCTAATTTTATTTCGCCTTTATAATCCATAAGATTAACTAAAGACTTTAAAATTGTTGATTTACCACATCCATTAGGCCCTATGATTGAAAGATTTTCTCCCTTATTAATTTTAAATGATACTCCATGAATAACCTCAAATCCATCATATCCACATCTTAAATCTTTAACCTCTAACATTCTATCACCCATTTCTCTTTCCAAAATAAATATATGCAAAAAATGGTGCCCCTATCAAGGCTGTTATTGCACCAACTGGAAGCTCTGATGGAGATATTATAGTTCTTGAAATTAAATCAGTTAAAACCATCAATGTTCCACCAACTACAATACACATAGGTATGACAATTTTATGATTTGAACCAAATATCTTTCTTACTATGTGAGGAGTTATTAAATCTATAAATCCAATTACCCCACTTAAAGCCACCGCACTTCCTGTTAATATTGCCACTGAAATAAGTAAACTTTTTTTAACTTTCTTTGTTTCTACGCCTAAACTCTTTGCACTATCTTCTCCAAAGCTTAGTATGTCCATTTCTTTTGTGTATTTAATTACCCTGACTAGCCCAACTAAAAAAAATGGGAAACCAGCTATAACATAACTCCAACTTTTCATAGCAAATGAACCCATTTGCCACATTGTAATAGCTTTTATATCCTCACTACATAAAGATGTTATTGTTGTTAAAATTGCACTTGTAAAAAGTGATAAAACCATCCCTGCTAATATTACTGTGTTATTTGAAAGTCCTCTATCAACTTTATTAGAAAAGATTATAACCATAAAAACAGTTATTACTCCACAAATAAAGCCTATAATTGGCATTGCTAAATTTCCTATGTAAGGAATTGATATTCCTAAAACTATATATATTCCTACTCCTAAAGAAGCCCCTGATGAAACTCCTAATGTATAAGGAGAAGCAAGTGGATTTTTTAGTATTGATTGAATTACAGCTCCACTGACTGCTAAGGAAGCCCCTACACCAAATGCCAATAAAACTCTTGGTAATCTAATTACCCAAATAATTGCTACGTCCTCTGGTCTAATTCCTACTCTTAAAGGAATATCAAAAAACTTATTCCCTATAATAGAAATAGTATCCCATATATGAATATTGGAACTTCCAATGGAAGTTCCAATACAAATAACTAATAACACTAGTGGAATTGCTAGTGTTATTAGAAGTTTTCTTTTTTTATATTCCTGCATATTGTTCTGGATAAATATCCTTTGCAATTTGTTTTAATGCATTTATTACATATTGGCTTCCACGAGATGAAGCATTTTGGTCTACTAAGAATATTTTTTTATTCTTAACAGCATTTATTGTATTCCAGCCTGGACGTTTAGCAATTAATTCTGTAGCATCTTTTATATAGCTTTCATTTGTTAATATTACATCTGGATTAGCTTTTATTATAGATTCTTCACTTGGTGATATCCATCCTTTTTGATCCTCAAATATATTTTTTGCTCCAACTATATTTAATAAGCTATTTAAGAAAGTATCATTTCCAAAGCTATATAACTTTGATCCTGAACCTATTTCAAAGTAAACTGTTTTCTTATCTTTTATAGTATTACCTATAGCTTTTATTTTATTAACTTCCTTTTTCATTCCGTCAACCATTTCAGTTCCTTTTTTCTCTGTTTTAGTTAACTTAGCTAAGAAGTTTATATCTTCATAAATTCCATCCATACTTTCACTAGTTGGAATATAAACTACAGGTATTCCAGCTTCTTTTAATACCTTAAATGGATCTTCTTTTCCTTCTCTATTATGTCCTGAAGCTATTACAACATCTGGTTTTAAAGCTATTATTGCTTCTGAATCTGGGTTTCTAAAATCAAATTTAGTTACATTAGAATTTATTCCCTTTACATCTTCCGAGTATTTATCAATACCTACAATTTTACTCCCTAGCCCTAATCCTACTAATATTTCAGTATTAGAAGGTGCTGTTGAAACTATTCTTTCAATCTTTTTAGGTACAGTAAACTCTGTTCCCTCCATGTCTTTCATGGTTACAGTTTTCTTTCCACAACCTACAAAAAGTAGTAAAGACATAGTCATTACCATTAAGACTGCAAAAACTCTCTTAAAATTTTTCACTTTTTAGCCCTCCAATTTAATATTTGTAACATTTAGTTTTGAGGTTTAAGATTAACATTCAAAAAAGCATACCTAAAGGAAAGCATACTAAATATTTTAACACATATTCTATTATTCCAATATCAGAGAATAATAGTCATTATATAAGGTCAGATTTACATACTTTGAATCATCCTCCATCTTGCCTTCCTAAATATAGCATGCAGTGAACCAAAATAAACTTTCGTAATCTTAACGTTTTCTTAGGTGGTTGAAGCTTTTTACTTCATTCACTATAAAGTAAATCTCTCCACATTATGTGTTAATCTTTATTGATTATATTATTATATTTTCCTCATGTCAAACTCTTATACTCTATATTTTTTTCTATTCTTAAACCAAAGAATTTTCCTTAAAAAAATTTCTTGATTTAAACTTTATTTAAAGTTTTTTAATAGGAATTGATTTTAAAAATAAATGTTTTCTCGCATTAAAACCTTTCTATTATTCTTAATTTTATATTTTCATCTTCTCTTAATACCTCTACTTTATATCCACTGGCACACTTAGGCTGATATGTATAAAAATCTTTTCTTTCTTCCTCAAATATTTCTAAAAGAGTGGCTATGGTTCCTCCATGTGAAATTACTAAGGCTTCCTCTTCATGAGACTTTTCTATTAATTCTATTAGGTTTAAAAATTCCTCTTTAATCCTTTTTTCAAAAAGCTCTCTAGATTCTCCATTTAAACAAGGCACCTTTTTGCTTTCATCTAAAATCCAATTTAAGTAGTCATTGTTTTCCTTAAGCATTTCATAAGATTTAAGTTCAAAATCTCCAAAGTCATATTCAGAAAGCCCCTTAAAAATCTCATATTTTTTATTTGGATATATGTATTCAAAGGTTTCATTAGCCCTTTTAAATCCACTTGTAAAATTCAAATTACAATTTGGATAAATTCCAAGGGCTACCCTTTCTTTAATTTCCTTTATTCCATTTTCACTTAAAGGTACATCACTTTTGCCACAATAAAGTCTTTCCTCATTACAGTAAGTTTTTCCATGTCTAATTAAATAAAGTTTCATTTAATATTCTCCCTTTAACTTTGTGCATATTCCAAAGAAAATCCTATAAACTGCCTCACTTTCCTTACTTAGAAACTGAAGTACTTTTCCAGTTTCATCTCTCCAAAGTCTTTCTTTTTTATTGGAACTATACCACTTGTTATTTCATCACAAATCACTATCTTTCCTCTTAAATTTTCTAAATTATCTTTAAAATAATTTACTGCCTCTTCTTCATTTAATACCTTATTATAAATAAACTTATCTATTCCATATATAACCTTTTTTGAAAAATCAATTTCTTCTTTATATGAAGTATTCTCATAATTCTTTAACTCTTTAAGTTTTCTACAAAAGAAAATCTCCTCATCCTTTATATTGAAATTATCCTTAACATATTGAAGCTTACCATTATAAGCTCCCCCAAAGAAAAGTTTCATATTTCCCCACCTTTCAAACACCTTTTAGTTTATTATAAAATAGCTAGTAGTATTATCCCTGTAAACTCTACTAAAGTAAGTATGTAGCCAGCTACATCCCCATTTATTCCTCCAAGCTCTTTTTTCATCTTTTTATATAGTATCATTCCTATAAGTCCCATAATTAAGATTACTAGTCCATATTTAAATCCTAAAGCAAAATATGCAACTAAAAAAATAAAACTATACACCAAAATTAAAAAAACTGCATCCTTTTTACCAGTACCCTTTTTAAAGAATTTACCTAAAGAACTTTCTCCAATCATTTCTTTACTTATTATTAAATATCCAGAAATACATCTAGATACAATTGGAATTAATATTAGTATAAGCATATTTATCTCTTTCTTTAAAAGAGTTTCCATGCCACTAAATTCAATTATTAAAAGTAGTACTAAAGAAATTGCAGAAAATGCCCCAACCCTTGAATCTTTTAATATTTTAAGTTTAGTTTCCCTATCTCTTCTTGATAACACTGCATCAGAAACATCCATAAATCCATCTAAATGTAAAAATCCAGTTGTGAAACATGGAACTCCTATAAGTAGTGATGCCATAAGAATGGTTGAAATATTTAATTTATGTAATATAAAGTATGATAAATACCAAATACATCCTATTAATGCCCCTATTAATGGATAAAATCTCATTATGTATTTTGATGCATTCTCATCCCATTCATATTTAGGAAGTGGAATTACTGTAAACATGCTAATTGCCATATTTAATGCCTTATATAAGATTTTCACTTTCCAACATCTCCTTTCCCTTATGTACTATTAAATTGCCAAAAGAAGCCTCTATAACCACATCATAATTTTTTGCAAGGTTACAAGTTATATTCCCAAGCTCTCTTCTAAAATTCTCAGTATAAGAATCGTAAATTATACAGTCACTAAAAACATAGTCTGAAACTATGACCATATTTTTAACCTTATTCCCTAACTCCACTATATGATTTATAATCTTGCTTGCTATAAACTCATTAAAGTTTTCATTATTAAACATCTCATTTGTTACTAAAGATGTTAAACTATCTAAAAGAACAGTGTCATTTTCAGAAAAAGTTTCAATTATTTCATTTAAATCTCTGTGTTTTTCAACGGTTTCAAAGTCATAATCCTTTCTATTTTCTAAGTGATTCTCTATTCTTTTTAAATCTTCTAAATCATAAGGATTCATTGTTGCTATATAATAAAGAGTTCCTTTTTCTTTTTTGCTTAATCTATAACTAAAAAGCTCTCCATAGCTAGATTTACTACTCTTACTTCCCCCTATTATTAAAATTTTCATACAAACTATATTTCCTCCACTCATACTACTTTATAAAACTTAGTAATATTATTTTGACTTTATATTTATTTTTATATAAAACTTTAGAAACTATTTACCAAACTAAGTAGTTTCAAAGAGTTAACTAAAAATAAACATGTCTTTAAAATAAAATTTATCAACTTTTTAAATCTAACTCTATTTTTGATATAATAAATTAATTAGATTTTAAGGAGATAAAAATGATTAATGAAAATAAATTCAAAAAAATAACAAAACTAGGTGGTCTTAATAATACTAATTTTCTCTTAGAAAATGATAATTTTAAGTACGTACTTAGAATACCTAGCAAAGAAAATAAAAATTCTTTTAAAAAGGAGCATTATATCTTAACATTTGCATCCCTTAATGAACTTTCACCACCTATTATATATCATAATGAAGATAATGGCCTATTGATAAGTAAATTTCTAAAAGATTCAAATGTTAGTTTTTCTAAGTTTACTTCTTATGAGTTTTTAGAAAAACTAAGTTCAACACTTAAGAAGTTTCATAAACTAAAGGCTCCATTTTACTTTAATCCTTTTAACCTAATAAGAGAAAATTTAAAATTTTTAAATGAAAATAACTTTGAATTTCCTAGGGAGGTAGCTCCTCTTTTACATAAACTTAATTATTTAGAAGAAAAGCTTAAGGAAAATAGATTAATTGGACTTTGTCATAATGATCTTAATTCATCCAATGTACTTTATTATGATGATAAAGCATATCTTATAGACTTTGAATTTTCTGCTATGGGAGATATATTCTTTGATTTAGCTACACTTTCATGGATGCTTGAAGAAAAGGAAAGATATTTTTTACTTAAATCTTACTTTGGATATTATTCACAAAGTCTTATGAATAGGCTTACTGATTATCTTTTTGTTGTCAAACTTTGGAATGCTTCTTGGAGCTTTATAAAATCATTAGACTCTGATTCTACATATGACTACAGATTAGGCGGAAATATGATACTAGATGACTTATACCCTAATTATTTATCTTAATAAAGAGCTCTATTTTAAACTAGTTTTGATTTTACATAGAACTTAAAGAATAACTAAAATAAAAACCTTCTTAAAACATAGCAAAAAATCCAACAAATTAATGTTGGATTTTTATTTCAAACACATTCTAGTAACTAATTTAAAAGTTACCCCTAATAAATTATTTAGTTTTATTAAATGTAACACAAATTCTTGAAATGTAAGTTTAAAAAATTGCGGTTTTTTAAAAGTAAAATTTCTAAAATTAGTTTTTAATTAGTGATTACACCCATCATGATTACAAGTATGTGTTCTTGAAAACTCACTTAATTGACCTAATTTTAAAGCTTCTAAGTTAGCCTCAATATTTTCTTCTAAGGCTTTATAAACCTTAATTCCCATGGAATTTAGTTTGTTAATTGCCCCACTTCCTATGCCACCTACTATTACAGCATCTACAGTTTCTCCTGATAATGCTTTTATAGGCTGACATTTTCCATGTTCATGACCTAAATCTCCATTACCTACTGTTTTAACTTCATTATTTTCTAAATCTACTATTATAAATGTTGGAGCAGTACCAAAGTGACCATATGGAAGACTTTTTAATCCTTCATTACTTTTAACTGGAAAACAAACTCTCATTAACTTTTCCTCCTCAAACTTATTAATATTAATACATTTTATATGTTTACAACCCTTTATACATTTTTCATAAAGTTGTTCTTTTTTATTCTCTTCATCATTTACAATATAATCAATTAATCTAGTAATACTCTCAAGCTTTTCTATGTTTAGATCGTACATGATGTGATAACCAATCTTATATCCAATAATTAGATTTGCATCCTTTAAAATTTTTATCTGCTGAGAAACTGCTGACTCAGATATTTCAAGTTCTCTAGCAATCCCCTTTGCACACATGCTCTTGTTCCTTATAATATGGAGAATGTTTATTCTTGTTTCATCTCCTAGTGCCTTAAAAATTTTAATTTTTTCCTCCATAAAAACTCCTTCTTTTATCAAAAGTTTTTAATTAAGTATTTCCTTAATTAAATTTTACTACTCTAAATTTAAAATTGCAATACTTTTCGCAAATTTAATTAAGCATTTTCTTAATTAAATTTAGCAGGGATTATTTTAAAAGCCTAACTATAAAACTCTTCTATTATCTCAACTACTTCTATTCTTCCATCTACAATAGTTTCAATAAGTTGATTTTCACAAGGTTCATTATTCCAATAGGCCTTAGCAAATTCAAATTGCTTATTTATTGAAACTGTCTCTGTTTTTATATTATATGAATTACCTTCAAAGTATCTTCCTGTAACTTTAAGTTTGACTATTTGGAAAGTAGGTCTTCCAAAGTAAATAAAGCTTTCCGCCCATTTTTTAGCATCTTCTAACTTTTTTGATACATACAAACAAGCCATTCTTGATGGTACTTTCTTATTTTCTCTTTTTCTTTCTATTTCTAAAATTAATTCTCTATATCCTTTAGTTGCCCACTCTAAATAATTAGAAACTACATTAGTATCCTCTTCATTTAAACTAAGTTTTCCATCCTTTATTCTTTCTTTTACTATTTCTAATGCTGTTTTACCTTTTGAATTTCTAAACTCAAAGTCATAAGTTCTGTTATAAACTCCATTTTTATGATGCTCATCAAAAACTATAACTTGTCCAATCTCCATAGGTTTTTCAGTAACAACATGATAAAAATATTGTTCTTCTCTCATATTTTCTCCTTTTATCAATAAACTATATTATTTTTCTAATTCTTCTTCAAAAACTTTAGAAATTCCAAAACTTCCAAATTCTTTGTTTCCTAATAAGCTAAATACCATTTTTTCATTTGGATATATTGATGAAATAAATGTTACTCCTGGATCTTCACCCTGTAAATAATATTTATATATTTTATCTTCTCTTTTAATAATCCAAATTCCATAGCCATAATAAACATCATAATTTACATAAATCTTTGGAGTTAGAATATTCTTAGTCATTTCTTTATTTAAAAGTTTATAGCTTAATAATCCATTCCAAAACTTATTCATATCCTCTTCCGTAGTGAATATTCCTCCATCTCCTCCACCCACAACAGGTATTGAATAAATATTGCTTTTAAACTTATTTTCTCCTATTTCTTCATAACCATAGGCACAGTTTTCAGGAAGCATATCCATAGCATAATATCCTGTATTTTTCATATCTAAAACATCTAAGATATTTTCCTTAACATACTTTGAAAAAGCTTGTCCACTTACTTTTTCCACAACTAAAGATAAAATTACAAAAGCTGAATTGTTATAAGAAAACTTCTCACCTGGCTTTGATTTCATATATCCTTCTTTTAAAATTTTAAGAAAATCCTTTGGCTCTCTTAAGGTGTACATAGGAGTTTTCTTCCAAATTTCCGAAAAATCATCCATTATATCTTCATCAAAGTAATCTGATATTCCAGAAGTATGAGTTAAAAGTTGTTCTATTGTTATGGAGTTATCATAATTAGGTAGGTCAATATAATCCTTAAGTAATGAATTGAAACTTAACTTTCCATCCTGAATTAATTTACAAATAGCTAATGAGGTGAAACCCTTAGCCCCTGATGCAATTCCAAATTTCGTTTCTAAATTATTTTCTCTCTTATTAAATAAATCAGCATATCCTTCTACCTTTTGAAATAATATTTCTTCATCTTTTCTTAAGCTTACAACCCCTGAAAAGTTCTTTGTTTCTTCTATTTCTTTTATTAAATTCTCAAATTTTTTCATAATACAATCACCTATTTCATTAAACAGTATACTTAAACCTTTACTTTATACCATAAAAAGTACTATAAATACTTAATTACTCACTATATTCACCATCTTTCTTTTTAATACCATATAAAAAAAATTATACCATTAAAAATTTTAAATATGCTATAATTAATATTGGAAATTTTTAAATAAAATAGGAGATGATTTTTTATGGCTGTAGCAATAGTTCAGCAGCAACAACAACCAAATGATAAAATCACCATTGATTTAAATAACTCCAAAGTTGTTGTAAATAAAGATAATAAACAAACTAATTCTTCTAAAAAAGAAGAAAATAATTCCAAAATAACAAACAATAATCTTAATACTACTAATGATTTAAAAGAAAATCAGTCTAAAACCAATGTAAAAGTTAAAGATGAGTCAAAGGTTAAAAATGACATAAATAATAGTAGTAAAAAAAATACGAAGGCTGAAATAAAAAAAGAGGTTGCATCTAATAAGCCTGTTATGGAAACAATTAAGTTACCTACTCCAAAACCCTCTAGATTTATTTCCTTTGCATTATCTCCTTACGACTTAAATGGATATGCATCAGAAATAAACAAAAAGTTATATGAATATGAAAAAGTTAAAAGTAATCAAGCTGCTGCTATGAAAGAAGCTATTAGATTACACAATGGAGATCCAAGCAATACTTGTGTTTTCTTCCAATCTTCTTGTTTAAGAGCAATAGGAGTTCCTGTACCAAATAATATTGGTTATACTTCTGTTCTTTGGAATTGGTTAGAAGATAATAATTGGGAAATGCATAGAGACTTTGGAAACATACAAAAAGGTGATATTATCTTTGCTGGAGAATATCATACAATGTGTTTTATGGGATGGAAAGATAAAGCCAATGGAATTGCATATGTAATGGGAAATGAAGCTTATACTGAAGGAGAATCATATTCAAATCGTAATATGAATGGACAATCATCTGCTGAAGAAAATGGATGGAATAATCAATATAAAGCTACAAGATATTATAAATACAAAGGTACTCAAATAAAAGGAGATCCTAATTCAGATACTTCTAATATGAGTAATGTTGTTTACAATTCAGAATATCATAAATTCACAGTTACTCCTTTAAAAGGGTCTGTAATTGCCAAGCAAGATGTTTACATAAACGAGAAACCTTTTCCTACAAGCCAAGGAATTAAACCTATAGGACTTGCTCATGGAAAAGAGGAATTTAGTGTTATAGGGAAAACATCAAATGGATGGTATGAGGTTCTTTATAAAGGGGAAAAGGGATACATAAGTAATAAGTACACTAATTATATAGAAGAAAAAGATTCTTCAAAGGATAAACAAGTTAATAAAATTAAGCCAAAGACTGAAAACAAACCTGTAACTCCTGATAAAACTATTAAGCCTACTGATAATACAAATAAAAAAGAAAAATCAGTAGAACCAATTACCCCTTCAAAACCTAGTAATAAAGTTAAACCTACTGAGCCTAGTAAGCCAGCTGAAAAAATCATAAAAACAGCTTATATAAAAGCTAATGGTGGGTTGTGGTTACATTCATCTCCAAATTCATCCTCCTCTTCTAGAATGAGTTTAATGGGAAATGGAGAAAAAGTTACTATTTTAGACAAAAATGATTTTTGGTTTAAGGTTAATTATAATGGAAATACAGGATGGTGTTCAAAGAAATATTTAAGCACTCCTACAGAAATAAAAATTCCATCAACAAAACCTGTAGAACCTAGTAAGCCAATAGCTAAACCTAATAAACCTGCGGAATCTAATGAATCTAATATAAAAACAGCATATGTGAAAGCAAATAGTGGGTTATGGTTACATTCTAATAAGGATTCTTATATTTCCTCTAGATTAACTATTATGGAGAAAGATTCAAAGGTTATAATATTAGAAGAAAGTGGCTCTTGGTTTAAAGTTAATTATAATGGTAAAACTGGATGGTGTGCAAGAGAGTATTTAACTTCACCAAAGGCTTTACCTACAGAAAGTCAAAAGCCATCAGAACAAAGTAAAGAAGAAAAACCATCAAATAAAGTTTCACAGACTAAACCTAATAAACCTAGTGAAGCATCATTAAAAACAGCTTATATAAAAGCTACTGGTGGATTATGGTTACACTCTAGTCCTGATTCTCATATTTCTTCTAGATTAACTATTATGAATAATGGAGAAAAAGTCCAAATTTTAGATGAATCTGGCTCTTGGTATAAGGTAAACTATAATGGAAAGATGGGTTGGTGTTCTAGTAAGTTTTTAAGTGAACCATCACAAAGTTCTAAAGCTTCAGAAAGTAAGCCTAATAACCAAGTAACACCTACTAAACCTTTAGATACAAATCATAGTGAATCAAAAATTGAATCAGCTTATATAAAGGCTAATGGAGGATTATGGCTACATTCTACCATGAGTTCATCCTCAAGTTCTAGAATGACCATAATGGGTAACGGTGAAAAAGTCACTGTATTAGAGAAAGATGGGTCATGGTTTAAAGTTAATTATAATGGAAATATAGGTTGGTGCTCTAGGGAGTTCCTAAGTTCTCCTACTAGTTCAACTGTTATAACTACCCCTAATACTCAAAGCCTAAAAGTAGCTTATATAAAAGCCAATGGTGGATTATGGTTACACTCTGTTCAAAACTCTTCTCCTTTGTCTAGAATAACAATAATGACAAACGGAGAGAAAGTTAAAATCTTAGAAGAAAGTGGCGCTTGGTATAAAGTTGATTATAATGGAAATATAGGTTGGTGTTCTAGTAAGTTTATTCATTAAATAAAGATGTTTTTATTTATAACTTTAATTTAGATTTACATATAAACAATAGCAATAGGAATCTATCTTAAAAATATAATTTGATTTATGTAGAATATATTAACATAAATCAAATTATATTTTATTTAGGCTGCATTCAAGACTTTAAAATCAATTTTATTACATGTATTATAAGAAAGCGCTGAATGCAGCCTTTTATTATTATGGCTTTTATTCCTAATTCTCTTATGAATATTCAAGTTTTTATAGATTAATCAATTATTAATAACAAAATATATGTTGTTTAAATTAAGTATTATTATACAAAAAATCCCCCATGCTAATATTAAACATATTAATTGCTTGTCTTTTAGTATTAAATCAGTAGGATTTTCCACTTCATTCTTAGAATATATTAGATAGTAATATCTTATTATAGCCCAAATTACAAAGATACTCGTCCAAACAAATAGATTAATTGATGTTCCTAAAACACAATATATTGAGTAAAACACTATTGTGCATGTTAAAGATATATTTATTATTTTATCTAAAAATGTAATAGTATATTTTGATAAATTTTTTCTATGACTACTTGCCTCTTTACCAAGGGAAATAATTTCATTTCTTCTTTTGCTAAAACCTAAGAATAAAGATAAAAATAATGTACATAAAATTATCCAATTTGATGCAATCACTCCAGTGGCAAAACTACCAGCTAAAACTCTTAATATAAACCCAATAGCTATTGAAAATACGTCTATAATAACGAAGTTCTTTATTTTAAATGAATAAGCTACATTATTTATTAAATAAAGAATTATAATTACAAATATAGAAACTTTTAAACTAAATGATATGTATAAAGAAGTTATACAAAGTACTAGTCCAATTAATATGGCTTCTTTAATACTTACATTTCCACTAGCTATAGGTCTTTTACATTTCTTTGGATGCTTTTTATCTTTTTCCACATCTACAATATCATTCATTATGTAAACTGTAGAGGATATAAAGCAAAAAGCTATAAATGTAAGTATATTATTTTTTATAATATCAATATTAAAGAAATTATTCGAAAAAATTATTGGTCCAAATATAAATAAATTCTTTATCCAGTGCTTTGGTCTAAGAAGTTTAATTATGTATTTAATATTATTCATAATCTAAAGCCTCCTCATCTTCCTTTGAGTTAAAAGCAGTTATAGCAAGAATTATAAATATCCAAGATAAAGGATATGTATATCTATCTTGAGATTCTATAAGTAATAACTGTAGTGACATACCTCCAAAAATTATATAAAGAAGATCAATTAAGTTCTTTCTTTTTGACTTGTTTCTATATAATCCAACATATGATAATAAAATAAGTATAATGTAGAAACTTTGAGTATATAATACACCCTCTTTGCTAATTCTTATAATCATATTTCCATTTTCTTTACCTAGCATTTTTAGATAATCTATTTTATTATAAGCTTCATCTAATCCAGCTTCAGACCAATAATCACCTGCAAAACTTCCATTACTCCAAAAGTCTTTAAATTTTAAAACATAAAATTTTAAAAGTTTTAACTTAGGTGTATTAACTAATCTTTCTTTTATTATTTCTTTTGCAGCTTTATCTACCTTTTCATAATCTCCATTATATTTTTCAAACACTTTATGATCTTCCTCATTCCATCTACCACCAGACTTTATATTAGTTCCTTTTAACATAGAAATACTTGGAGGTTCTGTTCCATGCCAAAGGGGATATTCAGTTATATTAAGTTTTATAAGAAATGTACTTACTAAAACAAAAGGTATTATGAATGAAATTAATATAACTAAGCTATTTTTAAACTTAATAATAATTTTATCTTTAAAATAAATACATAAATACATTATGTAAGCTATGATGAAAACATATCCATTAGGCCTAAATAAATGAGATAAGCTTAAGAAGATTCCAGATAAACATAAATATGATATTTTTTCTTTATTATTTATTGACTTGAAAAACATAAGCACACTAAATAATAATAATGGCATAGCTAAGTTTTCTGAACAATAAACATTATTGTATAGTATCATAGGTGGATATAAGGCACTTATTAATAAAACCCAAATACTTTTCTTTTCATCTTTAAAAATCTCTTTAGAAATTAAATAAAGTATAACTATGTTAAACATTGAAAGTATTAAGTTTATAAGTCTTATAACTATTAAAGGGTTAGCAAAAAAATTTCTTATTAATGCAAAATAAAGCACTGTTAATGTCATATGTGGAAATCTTCCAAAGTAAGCTGTTCCTTTAAACATATAGCTAGTACCATTTAAAAACTCACCTGCACATATAAACATCCTATTAAAATCACCTATTGGAATACTATCTATATTTAAAAACCATAAAACTCTAAATATCAAGCCTATTAATAGAATAATGAAAATCAAGAGTTTTTTATTATAATTTTTCTTTAAATATAAAAACACAAATGTTACTAATGATATTGATATTATGGAAAATATTAATGAAGTAGCTGAGAATTCAGAATATGAATTCATGTACATAAGACTTCCCACTAAAATTAAAAGGAACAAAATTTTTAATGAGAAATTTAAAAAACTACTAAGCCATACATTTTTTTTCATTATAAACCTCCAATCTATATATTTTTTGTAAAATTAAATGGACTAATTTCATTTTTAAAAGCTAATTATAAAAGCAAAGAATTTCTTTATATAGAAATTAATATTGATCCTAAAATTATTAATACTGTACCAATAATTTTATTACGAGTTATTTTCTCACCTAAGGCTATTTTAGCTAAAAGCATAGTCCATATATAAGTCATAGCAGTAAGTGGTAGTACAATGCTATAAGGTAAATATTTTAGTACAAAGATATTTAACAGAGCTGCCGTTACATAGAAAATTCCACCAATATAAATCCTATAATTTAATATTAAAGATGTGAAGTTTTCAATATTTTCAGCACCTTTTTTAAAGAAGAAACCTCCTAATGCTCCTAAAAAGGTCATTATTGGAAAAACTAAATATATATTATTCATTTGAACCACCTCTTGCTATAAAAACAACTCCTATTATTATAATTATAATTCCTAAAAATTGTATAAATGAAATTCTTTCTCCTAAGAAGAAATATCCATTAATTAATGCAAATATATAACCTGTACACATTAAAGGATGTAAGATTGAAAGATCTCCAAATTTTAAAGCTATTATCATGCTTAGAGCGCCTAATCCATAGAGAATAAAACCTATGAGTAATAAAAGCAGGTTAGAATCAACTCCCATTTTCCAAAGTAATTGTCCAAAAGAAGTACATAATGCAGATAAAAGTATTAAAATTATTCCTTTAGTTAGATTTTTATTCTTCAAATTTAGTACCTACTTCCATTTTAATATTTCATACTTAGTGTTTGAATTTTTACTATTTATAAGGTATGCCTTATTAACAAGGTTAAACATTGGTAAGTCTGATAAAGAGTCAGAATAAGCAATAGAATTTTCTTTATCAATTGCTAAATTATGTTCTTCTAAGAACCTATTTATTCTTGAAACCTTTTCTTCACCTTTGCAGTTTAATCCACTTATTTTATTTATAAATCTATCATTCATAAATTCAAGATTAGTTCCTATTACATAGTCTATAAATTCTTCATCTTCAAAGTACTTTAAATAGCATTCTGGAGAAGCAGAAACTAGTAATATGTAGTATCCTCTACTTTTTAAATCTTTAATTTTTATTAATGCATCTTTATAAATCTTAGGTTTTAAAATTGTATTATAGAAGTCTTTTAAATCATCTTCATATAGATAATTTAAGGTGTAAAACATGCTTTCCTTTGCTTTTGTTGTATCTATTATTTTAGCTTTATATGCTAATAGTTTTAAAAATAATATAGGTAAATTAAAAGCTAAATAAGGTTTTTTCTTTATTGTGTATTTAAGTAAATCAAACATAGAATCACTATGTATCAATGTTTTATCTACATCAAATAAAGCTATTTTAATAGTATTCATCTTATTTCTCCTAAGTTATTTTAAATTTAATATTCCTTTTATAAATTTATAAAATATAATTTTGTATATAAGTATTTATATTAGTAAAATACTTCCCTTAGCATTTTACCATATTTAATCAAAAATTGAAAATATATTAAAAATCATTTTAATAATATGTATTTATATGAATTAAAACCCAGTAGAAAATTACTCTCTACTGGGTTTTATTAGAATTCGATTTTTATGAAATTATTATTTTTATAAGCTATTTCTTTAAAGCCTCAACAACCTCTATATCTGCTGGTATCCAATTTTGAGAATCTAACTCTTCCAATGTTACCCACTTAGCATCATTATGAACATTTAGACTTATTTCTCCACATACTATATCACATATAAAACAATGCATTGTTAAATGGAAATTAGGATAATCATATTCAACTGTAGTTAAAAATTCTCCCACATTTATTTCTAATTCTAACTCTTCTCTTATTTCACGCTTAAGAGCCTCTTCTTGACTTTCACAAGGTTCTATCTTTCCACCTGGAAACTCCCACATATCAATAAACTCTCCATACCCTCTACGTGTAATAAAAATCTTATCTTCTTTTTTTATTACTGCTGCAACAACTTCTATGTTTTTCATATCAATCTCCATATCTCATCTGTTTTAATTTTGAACTCTTTATTATTTTATAAGGTTTCTTATTTTTAATCAAATTTTCAGTAGAAATATGTAAATAATTATTCTAAGCCAAAATTCAATGAGCATTAACCATGTTCTATAAAAAAGTTAAAATCTAAATTTCAACCCTATCAACTAATGGTTTCCCATCAGCCCCTAATAAAGGAGTAATTACATTTTGTCCACTTCCAATTGTCATTAAATAATTCACCCCAGTTTTAGTGTCAACAATTACCTGTATCACACTAAATCCTAGTGATTGCTCTTCTTTAATGATAAATCTTTTATCCTTTTTCTCTTTTCCAAACATAATTTTTTCCTCTTTTCATGTTTATTTAAATAGCTATTTTTCGATTTCAACTTTAAATGTATCTATCTCTTTTGCTTTTATAAGAACTTTATTTTCTTCCATAGATTTATTTTCATTCTCATAAAAAACCTTTCTATGAGCCTTTAAATAATATTTATTTTCATCTGAAATCTCTATAATAATATTATCATTTAATCCTAATATATTTTTATCACTTTCAGAAAGCCTTTTTGATATAATAATCTTCCCATCATGAGAAAAAGTAATTAAATGCTTATCAAATAAAGAATCATGCTTTGAACATAATAAAAACCCATTATTAGGATCAAGCTTCTCTTCTTTTGAGCTCTTGCTCCAAGCTTTAATATGACTTGCTACTAGTAATTCTTTACAAGCTAGTCCACAAATCTTACATTTATCCTCTCTTTTTAATAATGCTTGTCTAAACTTATTTTGATTCTTTCTAGCCTTAATAACCCTCTCAACTACTTCTCCAACATCCTTTGAATTTTCAATATCTTTATGCGAAATATTTAAACCTAGCTTGTCCATTTCTTCCACAAAATCAATGCTATACTCTGTACTCATCTCCACATCATATCTTAAAGAAGTTTGTTTTATAAACTTAAGCTTAGGAACTCTAAGTTTAAGTTCTTCTGAATCTTCAAAGTCATTTATTTCATTTTTAAAAACTTTCTTCATTGTTGGAATCAACTTGTTCCAATTCATTCTAATTCCACCTGAGGCCTCTTTCTCTATATCAGCATTAAATATTTTTCCATCATAAATAAGAATAATCTCTTTCTTATGTCCATACTGAACATTTTCACATTCAAAAACTTTCCTAACCTTTATAGGAATATGACTTCCCCTCTTAAATGAAGATTTATCTAAATCCTTTATGGCATATTTAAACTCTTTATCATCATATTTCCATGATTTTACTCTACCCACTTATTATCCTCCAACCAAAAACTAATTAATATTATTTTATACCATTAATTATGATTTTATTATAACATTATTTGTATAATATTTCTTAAATTTAATCATTTAAGAGTATATTGTTTAAGATTATAGTATTAAAACTATTTTTATTTGATTTATCATCTTTAAAAATTCAGTATTTGTTGTATAATGATAAGATAAACAAATTCATTATAAGGGAGTATTATTATGAACAATTATTTGACACAAGAAAACATAAATAAGTTAAGAGAAGAATTAGATTATAGAATGTCTGTTGTTAGGGCTAAAATTGCAAAGGAAAAGCTTGAGGCTGCAGCCCATGGAGATAGATCAGAGAATGCTGAATACAAGGAGGCTTGTAGAAATTACAGAGAAAATGATAATAGAATACAATATCTTTTAACTATGATTTCTACTGCAATCGTAGTTGAGGATGAATCAAAGGATAAATCAGTTTTAGGTTTGAATAGCAAGGCTAAAATAAGATTTGTTGAGGATGATGAGGAAGACATTATTACTTTAGTTACTACTTTAGATTTAGACCTTGAAAATATGTGCATAAGCATAGAATCAGATTTAGGTAAGGCTTTAGCTGGGAAAAAGGTTGGAGATATTGTGGAAGTTGCAGCCCCTGGTGGAAGTTATTCAGTTGAAGTTTTAGAAATACTTTAAAAAATTCAAAGGTTTATATTATATAAAAAAGAGAGTATGAATTTTCATACTCTCTTTTGGAAAACTTAGTTATTTGCTTTATATTCTTCTAAAGCTTTTGCAAGTTGATCTGGACAAGATGTTCCTTTTCCTCTACAATCTATTCCTTTTAATCTAGAAATAGCTTCATCAACTTCCATCCCTTCTACAAGTTTAGAAACTCCCATTAAGTTTCCTGGACAACCATTTATAAAGGTAACATTCTTTATTTTGTTATCCTCAATGTCAAATATTATTTCTTTGGCACAAACACCTGTAGTCTTATAATTCATTCTAAGTATCTCCCCTAAATTATTCATATTAAATTATAGCAATTATTTTAATGTAGCTATAACTTCAATCTCTATTTTAGCATCTTTAGGCAATTTAGCAACCTGTACTGCACTTCTAGCTGGTTTATTTTCTGAGAAATAAGTTCCATAAACTTCATTCATTCTAGAGAAGTTATTCATATCATCTAAAAAAACAGTTGTTTTTATAACATTATTCATAGATGTTCCAGCTTCTTCTAATATTGCCTTAATATTTTCTAATGATTGAGCTGTTTGTTCTTCTATTGACTCTGCCATTTCACTTGTTTTAGGATTTAGTGGAATTTGACCAGAAGTATAAACTAACTCTCCTATTATAATTCCTTGTGAATAAGGTCCTAGTGCTCCAGGTGCCTTGTCTGTTTTTATGATTTGTTTTTCCATATAAAACATCTCCTATTCTTCAATACATTTGTTTAATGTCTACACCTTAATTTTAATACACTAGAACCTTAAATTCAATTGTTATTAACTATTTATTCTTATTTTCCCTTTTAATAGTTTTTTCACTAACCTCATCTAAAGTCTTAGGTTCTAAATTTTCCTTATCATCAACAAATCCTTTTGTCTTAGTTGTTGGATTATTTAATATACCAGCCATAACAAGTATTGACAAAATAGCAGTTACTATTTGACTGTAATTATCAGGTAAAATATGAATCTTAAATCCTTCAAGAACAAGAGGGATCAATGCAAAAATAGATACCCAAAGTCCATAATTTTTAAATCTTTTCAAATCTAACATAAGATTTCCCTCCAACAAATATAATCATAGTTCATTATATTCAAGGAGGCTATGATAGTAACTAAAAAAATTTTTAAAACTATCTTTTTTTAAAAATTTTATATATCAGCCATTATAAGTCTAGCACTTCCTGAATTAGTAGCTAGTGGAACCTTATAAACATCACAAAGTCTAAGCAACGCACTTATGTCTGGTTCATGAGGCTGAGCTGTTAGTGGATCTCTTAAAAAGATTACCATGTCAACATCATGATTTGCTATCATTGCTCCAATTTCTTGATCTCCACCAAGTGGGCCACTTTTACATCTTTTAATATCTAATCCTGTATTTTGCATAATCTTTAAACCAGTTGTTCCAGTTGCAACAAGAATATGTTTTTTTAACTTGTCCTCAAATTCCTTTGATAATTCAATCATTTCTTCTTTCATCTTGTCGTGTGCTATTAAAGCTATTTTCATAAAAATATCTTCCTTTCCCTATTTTCTATGACTACCTCTTAATTAATTATATATTAACTCTAGAATTCAAACAAGATTTCACTTTTGTTGAAGACTTTCTTTTAACAAAAGCAATCTTTATTAAAAACTTTTATACAACTATTTTTGATTCAAACTTAACGACTAACTCAAAATCAAAGCCACTATAAATTATAAATATATTATAAAAACTGTACTAAAAGTACTAAGTAATTAATATAACTTAGAAAAAATTTAGTTAGATATACTTAAAAATTTCTTTAAGTTTAAATTCATAATTAAAGTAAAATAAAAAAACAAACTAAAATAAAAATAGCCATGTAGATAAACTACATAGCTATTTTTATTTTTAAGCTTCTTCATAAAATGCTTTATAACATTTTTTAGTTTCAAATATATCAGCCTTTGAAGCCACTTCATATGGTGCATGCATATTTTGAAGTGCAACTCCACAATCTATTACTTCCATATTGTATTGTGCTAAGATATAAGCGATTGTACCACCGCCACCTTGGTCTACTTTACCAAGCTCAGCTGTTTGCCATACTACATTATTTTTATCCATTATATTTCTTAAGTGAGCTAAATATTCAGCATTGGCATCATTACATCCTGATTTTCCTCTAGCTCCAGTATATTTACTAAATACAACTCCATTTCCAAAGTATGCAGTATTTTTCTTTTCACATACTGATGGATAATTTGGATCATATGCAGCTGTAACGTCAGCTGACAACATAACTGAGTTTTGAAGGCATCTTCTAAGCTTAAGTTCTGAATACTGTCCCATTCTATCCATAAGCTCTGCAACTATGTTTTCAAAGAATCTAGATTGCATTCCAGTAGCTCCAACACTTCCTATTTCTTCTTTATCAACTAATAAAGCCACGCAAGTTTTATCAACTTCTCCTAAGTCCATAATAGCCTCTACTGAAGTATAAGCACAAATTCTATCATCATGACCATAAGCTAAAATCATACTTCTATCTAATCCATAATCTCTTGCTTTTCCTGCTGGAACTATCTCTAATTCAGCAGAAACAAAATCTTCTTCTGTAATACCATATTTTTTATTTAATAGAACTAGGATATTAGCTTTAACTGCCTCTTTTTCCTCTGTGTCTTTTAGTGGCATACTTCCAACTAAAACATTTAAATCTTCTCCTTCAATCACCTTAGACCCTGTTTTACCAAGTTGATCTGCTGAAAGGTGAATTAAAAGATCTGAGATTCCTATTACTGGATCACTATCCTCTTCTCCAATTACTATATTAACTTTAGTTCCATCTTTTTTGATAACTACTCCATGTATTGCAAGTGGCATAGTAACCCATTGATATTTTTTAACTCCACCATAATAATGAGTATCTAATAATGCTAATCCTGAATCTTCATATAAAGGATTTTGCTTAACATCTATTCTTGGTGAATCTATATGTGCACCTACTATTCTTAATCCTTTTTCTAAGGCTTCTTTTCCAACTTTGATTAAAGTTATTGTCTTATCCATATTTACTGAATATAACTTGTCAGAAACTTTAACCTCTTCTCCATTTTTAATAATTTCATTAAGGTTTTTGAATCCATCTTTTTCAACTTGTTTAACGATTTCAGATACACACTCTCTTTCAGTTTTTGCAACTGACATAAAGTTTCTGTATCTCTCACTTAAAGAAAATACTTCCTTCATATCGTTTTCTTCATAAATTCCCCAGGCATTTTTTTCATCTCTTTTTAGATTTTTTATATCTTCCATAACATTGCCCTCCTTAATCTTTTCTTAATTTAATTTTAAACTTTAAGAAAATTTTTGTCAAACTACAAAATTTTTCTTTTTTTAAATAACAACAGTAGAAATATTGCCATAAAAATCAAAACGCCTATTAGTCCATAAAAGGCATATGGACAGGTTTTAAAGGGCATAGAATCAAAGCCCATGGAAAATATTGCTGTTATTAATTCAAGAGGAAGAAAAACGGCTGTTATAATGGTAAAAACCTTCATAAGTTCATTAGTTTTATTAGCAAGTTCAGATTCATAAGCTTCTCTAACTATAGCAAGTTCTTGAGATAAGGTATCTAATGAATTTATAAGTTTTTCTATTTTATTACTTATGTTTTTAAAATAAATAATATTTTCTTTTTCTATTACTCCATTTTCATTTAAAACTAAAGAATCTCCTATATATCTAATAGGTTTTATTAATTTTCTTAATTTATAAGCTTCTCTTCTTGTGAATAAAAGAGAATTTAAATAAATACTATCTGGATTCTTAAGAATTTCAAGTTCTATTCTATCTCCTTCACTTTCAAGCTTAGAAATTATATTATAATTACTTCTTATAATCCTATCTAATAGATAATAAAGAATTATGGAAGGGCTTTTATCTCTCTTAAAAAGATTACTATTTTTCCCAGCCTTGATATCCTCAATTAATTCATATAGAATTGATATATTACTTTTATAAACAGTTACTATGAAGCTTTTTCCTAGAAATATATCAAGTTCCTTTGATATTATCTGATTACCTTGTTGCTCTAATATATCTATAAGTATAAATATATAATCTTTAAAATAGTCTATTCTTTGCTCCTGCTTATAATCTATACATTCTCTTATACATTCATAAGAAAATAACTCTTCTAAGAGATGCACTTCATCCTCTTCCATAAGTATCCAAGCTGGAAACTCATCTAAATTCCAACTTTCTTCAATTTTAAAATTTTCTTTAATATTAAAAATAACCATATCATCACCTTTTAATTATGATATGGTTATATTTTGTGTAATTTATTTAATTTTAATCAAAATAGAAAATTCTAATTTATATTATCCTTTTCCATACTCTCTAACATTCTCTTTTCAATAATATCTACTGGAGTAATATCAGACATTCTTTGATATCTATAGTTTGCAGCAGCTGCTTCTATTATCACAGCTATATTTCTGCCTGGTCTTATAGGAACTCTTAATTTTTTAACCTTAACTCCTAAAATATCTTGATATTCATCATTAACACCTAATCTATCATAATCTCCATCATCTTTCCAATGTTCAAAATGAATTATGATTTTGATTTGCTTAGAGTTTAATATTGAACTTAACCCATAAAGAGCAGACACGTCAATTATTCCCATTCCTCTAACTTCTAACATTCCAAATGTTATTTTTGGTGATCTACCTATTAAATCTCCATCAATCTCTTTTATATCTACAGCATCATCTGTTACTAACCTATGTCCTCTTTTAATAAGTTCTAAGGCAGTCTCACTTTTTCCAATACCACTTTCTCCTGTTATTAACATTCCTATACCATAAACATCAACTAAAACTCCATGTAATCTTGTTTCTGGAGCCATTTTATCTGATAAATACATTGTAAGTTTACTTATGAACTTAGTTGTTATCATGTTAGTTCTAAGAATCCAAAGGCTTCTTTTTCTAGCTGCTCTAATAAGTTCATCATGTATTTCTAAATCTCTAGTTATAACAAGACATGATATATCAAAAGAAAAGAACTTACTTAATCTTTTCTTTCTTAAATCTGTAGACATGTCTTCTAAGAAACTCCACTCAGCTTTACCAATAACCTGAATTCTCTCTGGAGCAAAATAGTTATAAAAACCTGCAAGTTGTAATCCTGGTCTATTAACATCGCTAACATTTATAGGTACATTTTGCTCTCCTGTTTGGACCACCTCAAGATTAAAATCCCTTATTAACTTTTCTACTGTAACACCCACATAAATCACCCTTAATTTTTCTTATTTTTTGGCTCTATCCCTTTTAATTGGTCTCTTAAATTATTTTTAAACCTATTTATATATTCTCTTCTAAGCTCTTCTCTCTCTTTATGCTCTTCTTCACTTAATCCTTCTTCTTTGTGTTTTTTATGTAACTCATTTATTCTTTTAGTTAACTCTTCTATATGCATTTTTCTTCTCCTTTGCTAATATAACTTTATTTATAATATTATTTTACATTTATATGTATTTTTTATCAAGAATTCTTTCTTATTTTAAACTCTTAATATAATCATATTAAGTATTTAACCAAAACTCTGTTTTAAGAGAGTTTTGATTTTATCTATACCATAAGACCTTGCTTATTAAGATGGTCTTATAGTTCTATGTAAAATAAAAACTAGTTTAAAACAGAGCATTAAATAAAAATTTTGATACCAACAAGTAAATTTTTTAGAAATTTTTCCATTTTTCCCCTTAAATCTTCTTAATTTATCCTATAATAGTTATATAATATTTATAGAATGACAAATTTCATATTATAAGGTATAAGTTATTTTGTAGACAAGGGTGGGATTTATGGATGATAAAAAAAATTCTTTAAAAAAACTTAGTAATTCAGATAAGGTTAAATTAATAAATAACTCCTTAGTTTTAGAAGGATTAACACTTAAAGAACTTTCAAAAAAACTAAAAATACAAAAAAAAGAAATAATATCTTTCATGGAAAAGGAAGGTTTCGTATTTAATTTAGAAGAAGGTTATTTTAAAAAGCCTTGTAATTCTTCTAAAATTAAGATTCTTTCAAACTCTATTAAGGATAATAAAGAAAATGAACCAAATGTTTCAAAGGAATATATTGCTAAAACAATTGATATTTCAACTGAAAACAATGGTTGTGACAGGGAAGATATTCAATCTTTATTAGATTCTCTAAGCAAAAAATTTAATATAAAAGAAGAAGATCCCTCAACCTTATTGCCGAAGATAAAAAACATAAAAAAAGAAGATGTTGAAATTAAAGAAGAAAAAGAGGATGTTTTAAAAGAAAAAAATAATCTAGAGTCTTCATACGAAAGTACAAAAGAAACTTCTTCTGAAGGTAATATGGATTTAACCCCTAAAACAATTGTTTTAGAAAGTCCAAGAGTTACTAGAATAGAAAGACATAAGAAGAATAAAAAAGGATTCTTTAAAAGTATTATTTCTTTGTTTAAAAGTATATTTTATCTAAAGTCCAATAAAGGTAAGAAGAAAAATAATTTAATTTCTACTACTAAAGAAGAAATATCTCTAAATAAAAAAGAGGTAGAACCAAAAGAAATTAATGAAAATATTAAATTTAAAGAGGACAAAAGCACCTTTTCTCCTACTTTAATAAAAGAAAAAGGGAATGAATTAGTTATTAATGAAGAGGCTTCTTTAGATGAAGTAAATGATAAAATATCCTCATTAAATGAAATATGCAAAGAAGCTTATGAAGAGATAGCAGCTGAACTTCACACTCTTGAAGATGATAAAAGGGATATTATTGATTTCTTTAATAGAACTTCTTCAAAAGAGAAAAATGAGAGTGTTTCTAAAGAGTTTTCTTTAAGTAAAATAAATGAAGAAAAAGATGAATATTCTTCTGAAAAGGAAGAATTACTTAATAGACTTTCAAAAGAAAATAAAAGCACAAAAATAAAATATGCTAAAAACATAACCCCTTCTAAAGTTAAGGATTGTAATTGTAATAAAAATCATAAAGATAATCTTCTTGATATTGATTTAGAGTCATTAAATTATTTAAAAAACGAAATTGTAAATCTTAAAATAGATTCTTCATTCATTGAAAACATAAAATCAAATAAAATTGAAGAAAATAATATAAATCCTTGTGATTTAGAAAAAAGAATTACTCTTTTAGAGAAAAAAGTAACTGAGCTTGAAAATTTCTTTATGGAAATTTTTCAAGGAATGCTTACAAAATAAAAAAACTCCTAATATTAGGAGTTTTTTTATTATAATTTATTTTAATCATAGAAAATAAGTTTTATACTTATACTATAATAATGTCACACTACTAACTTTAGGAGGAATTGACTTATGTCAAAAACAAATTTACAATTAGAAGAACTTAAAAAGGTTTATGGTAAAATAAGTCCTTTTGAATTTAAAAACAAATTAATAGACCTAGCAAAGGACAAAAAAAGTGCTCGTTCTCTTTTAGATGCAGGAAGAGGAAATCCTAACTGGACAGCTTCCACTCCAAGAGATGCCTACTTTACATTTGGTCATTTTGCAGTATCAGAGACAAGACATACTTTTTGTAAGGGTGACTTAGCAGGTATGCCTACAAAAAAAGGTATTTATAATAGATTTTTAGATTATGTAAAAAACAATCCAAATTCTCCTGGAATAGATTTATTAAGTAAAATAATAGATTTCGGAGTAAAAGAAAAGAATTTTCATGGAGATGATTTTGTATATGAACTTGCAGATGCAATCATAGGGGATAACTATCCATTTCCAGATAGAATGCTTCCTCACATTGAATCTATAGTTCATGACTATTTAATAAAAGAACTTTGCTACTTACCTCCTTCAAAAAATTTCAAACTTTTTGCTGTAGAGGGCGCAACAGCTGCCATGTGTTATATATTTGATTCACTTATAGCTAATAAACTTCTTGAAAAAGGAGATAAAATAGCTATAATGACACCTATTTTTACTCCTTATCTAGAAATTCCTATGATTCCTAGATATGATTTAGAAAGTGTTTATATTCATGCTAATGAAATAACTGAAAATGGAGTTCACACTTGGCAATATCCAGAAGAAGAACTAAACAAATTAAAAGATACCTCAATTAAAGCCTTATTTTTAGTTAATCCAAGTAATCCACCATCAGTTGCTATTCATGATAATAGTAAAAAAATACTTAAAAATATAGTTGAAAAATATAATAAAAACCTTATGATAATATCTGATGATGTTTATGGAACTTTTGTTAATAATTTTCAATCACTTGTGGCTGACTTTCCTAAAAATTCAATAGGAGTTTATTCATTTTCTAAATATTTTGGAGTTACAGGATGGAGACTTGGAGTACTTGCACTTTATGAAGATAATATATTTGATGAACTAATTAAGGAACTTCCTAATGATAAAAAAGAGCTTGTAAATAAAAGATATGAGTCTCTTTCAACTAATCCAGAAAAAATAAAGTTTATAGATAGAATTGTTGCAGATAGTCGTCAAGTTGCCCTTAATCATACAGCTGGGCTTTCAACTCCTCAGCAGGTTCAAATGGCATTCTTCTCAGCATTCTCTCTTATAGATAGAGAAGATATTTACAAAAATCAAACCATAAATATATGTCATAGACGTCAAAAATTATTATTTGATGGTCTTGGAATAAAAGTAGAAGAAGATCCATATGACGCAGCTTACTATGCAGAATTTGATTTACTTCAATGGGCATTAAATAACTATGGTGAAGATTTTGCTAAATACTTAAAAGGTAATTTCAAACCAGTTGATGTATTATATAAACTTGCAGAAGAATCTTCAATAGTTCTACTAAGTGGTGGTGGATTCCAAGGACCTGAGTGGTCAGTTAGAATTTCTTTAGCCAATTTAGAGGATGAAGCTTACTCAAAAATAGGAACTGTCTTAAGAAAAATATTAGAAGGCTTCGTAACATCATGGAAAAGTTCATTAAAATAAATTTTTTTGGTTATGTTTTAAGAGAGTGTTGATTTTAGATACCTCTTCTTAACCATCACTGGTTTAAAATAGAGACAAATTTTTAAATATATACTAAAAATACAATGTAATCATGAAGAGAGAATTATTAAATAAGATTTATTAAAATTCTCTCCATGATTACTTAAATTCTAAAAGATATTACATCTTCATCATTTTATTCATATATTTGTCATATGCCTTATCACATTTCTCTTTCATTTCCATAAGATCATAGTCTTTAATATAATTGTTTACCATGTCCATATACATTTCTTTCATGCCTTCCATGCATTTTTTGTAATTCTTCATAAACTTTTCTTTGCACTCTTCTAAAGTGGTATTCTCTTCATACATATCCATAGCATAGCAATGCATTTTCTTATTCAATTTCATACATTTTTGCATCATATATTCTTTTATTTCATCCATATTTTCGTCTTTAGCATCCATATCATCTATAATGTCCATGCACATTTCCATAAGCTCTTTTCCAAGTTCATTTAAATTGTCCATATACATGTTCATCATTTCTAATTTCTTTTCACATATTTTTTTTATTTCTTCTTTGTCCATTCCAATATACATTTTATAGTTATCTTTCTCTTTCATGAACATATCATAGCAATTTTTCATATGAAATTCCATCATCTGATCATGTAATAAATTTTTCTCTTTTTCACAAACCTCTCTTAATCCATCTATAACTTCATCTTCATCTTCATCTTTTCTATTTATGTGCTTTCTAGCTGACTTCTCCATATATTTCATCATCTTATCCATACATTTCATTGCACAATCAATAAGATGTTTTTTTAGTTCTTCATAAGTCATGTCTTGCATATCATAGCTTTTAGCTAAATCCATGTTAAGTTCTTCCATAAGCTCCATGCATTTATCCATACAATCTTTATAAATTGAATAAATAGTATTTTTGCTTACATCATTTTTCTTTAAGTAACATATACATTTTTCTATACAATTTACCATACAATTATGAACACATTTCATAGTTTTTTGGTTCATGTATATTTTAAACATGCATTTAAGATCATTATCTTCCATATCTTCTTGCATCATATCATAATTTTTATATTTATCCATTTTGAAATATCCTTGATGTGATCCACACATTGGACACTTCATTGGTGCTGATTTACTAGTTATCATATAGCAACACTTAGTACAACTCCAATTAACATCCATTTCAGATTCATACATAGTTCCATCAACTATTTTTTTATGAATCTCTTCTAACTCTCTATGGTGTTTTTTCATAACTTTATGAAGCTCTTTATAAAAGTCTGCTATTTCATCAAAGCCTTCTTCCCTAGCAGTTTTCTCATACTCTTTATACATATCATTGCAACTACACATCATAGCCATTTTTAAATTATCTTCTGTATCTCCAATATTACCTAAAAAACCCTCATACATTCTTTTTATATATTGATATTCACAGCTTTCCATTTCTCCAAACATATGAGCTATACAGTTATATTTATCCTTTTCAGCTCTTTTACTATACATTTTATATTTACCCATTGCTCTACAAGCCTCTGCAAATGACTTATATAAATTTATTTCAGTTTTACTGCCTTTTAATCCTTTCATAACATCCTCTTAAATAATTAATAACTAATTATAAAATATTCAAAAGAAACAATATATGACACTATTTATTTAAACTCTTTTACTTATCACTCAATTTTTCCATTCTATACCCAATTTCTTTATTAGAAAGTTCATATCCTTCTTCAATCATTTCTTCTCTGCTTTTACCTTTACCTAATAATGTATCTAAGGTTAATTGATTTCTATACTTAAAATATTTATCAAGAAGCATTTCTTCAATTTCTCTTTGATTTGCTAAAGTATAATCATGAAGTATATGCTTAACCTGAAAACCTTCTTTATCAAGCTCCCTTCCAACAAGGATAGCTCTATGACACCTTATAGGTTCTTGCATAGCACCTAAAAGTACAATTTTATACCCCATATCTATACCCTTTTTAAGTCTTTCTATACCATATCTAAAGGTTTCCTCTTTTATTACTTTTCTAAAATCTGCATATCCTTCCTTATTATAAGAAATCTTTGTTTCTCTTTTAGCTGCAAATTCCTTTGCCATATATATGTATGTAAAACCTAAATTTCTTAAGGTCTTTTGAATAGTTTCTTTATTATATTGCACATTATATTTAGAATATGGAATTCCTCTTATGTCTATAACACAATTTATATTATATTTTTTCATCATATCAACTAATCTTTCCACACTATAATTTGAATGACCTAAGGTATATATTTCCACTAAAAATTCACCTCACTTTATTTTTCTTATTTTTAAATCTCTCCTAATATAAAAATTCTTATTATATAAATTAATTATACAACTTTATTTTTATAATAGTTTTATTAAGTTAAAATATTATAAAAGTAAAAGCTTATAGGAAAACTCCTATAAGCTTTTATTTGTATTTAAATTAAAGTGATGCAAAGTTTTTAAATCTTTCTCTTACTTTTTCTTCACCCATTATTTGCATTATTGTATAAAGGTCTGGAGTGTTACTTCTATGAGTTAAAGCCGCTCTTACAGCCCCTGCAACATCTGAAACCATTCCTTTGTATTCTTCTGGGTTCTTTTTATATTTCTTTCTATCAGTTGCATATCCTAACTGAGTAGCAACTTCTTTTAAGTCTGAGAACCAAGTATCTTTATCTGTGTTGAAGTTATAAGCTTTTTCGTAAGCTTCTATTATTCTCTTAGCTTCTTCTAATTCTAAAGTCTTTGGTAATTCAACATTTTCAGCCTTTTCTTCATTGAATAACTCATCAAAGAAGTAGAATATTTTTTCTTTAACATCTTCCCATTTAGCAAAGTCTTTTCTTGGTTTTGGACCTTCTTTATCTATGTTGAATACTTCTTTCATCATAGCTTCTTTAGAAGTTACTAAATCATACATTTCCTTGTCATATTCTTTAGCCCAGTTTATGTAGTATTCGTAAACTTTATCTGCTTTCATTTTACAAATAACATCTTTACTTACGTCATTTAATTTAATTAAGTCAAATAAAGCTCCACTCTTACTCATTTTATTTAATTCTACTTTATAATCATGATAATCAGCATCTGGATTTTCTGCTCTCCACTCTTCGAAAGCTGAGTTTATTATATTTAATAAGTACTCTATTACTGATTGAGCTGGGTATCCTTTTTCACTGTAGTAACTTACAGCACTTTCTGGATCTTTTCTCTTAGAAAGTTTTCTCTTAGAACTTCCATCCATTTTCATTATTGTAGGGATATGAGCATACTTTGGTGCTTCAACTCCTAAAACTTCAAACATTTGAAGGTGTATTGGAAGTGATGATAACCACTCTTCTCCTCTTATAACGTGAGTAGTTCTCATTAATGTATCATCTATAGCGTGTGCAAAGTGATATGTTGGAAGTCCATCACCTTTTATAATTACTACATCTTGAAGGTTTTCTGGGAATGAAACTTCTCCCTTTATCATATCTTCAGCAACAACTCTTTTTTCAGGATTTCCAGGTGATTTCATTCTTATAACATAGCTTTCGCCAGCTTCTATTTTCTTTATAGCTTCCTCTGGTGATAAATCTCTATATTTAGCAAATTCTCCATAACATCCTGGAGTTAATTTTTCAGCAACTTGCTTTTCTCTTAAAGCTTCTAATTCTTCTGAAGTCATAAAGCATGGATAAGCTAATCCTTTTCTTAAAAGATCTTTAACAAAAGCTCTGTATATATCAGCTCTTTGACTTTGTTTATATGGTGCATAAGCGCCTTTTTCTGTAGTTTCTCCAGTTATACCTTCATCAAAATCCATTCCAAAGTTATGCATAGTTTTTATAGTGTCATCTATAGCACCAGCTACTTCCCTCTTTTGATCTGTATCTTCTATTCTTAAGTAGAATATTCCACCACTTTGGTGAGCTAATCTTTCATTTATTAAGGAAGCAAAAACTCCTCCTATATGTTGGAAGCCAGTTGGACTTGGTGCATATCTTAATACCTTAGCACCTTCTTTTAAATCTCTTTTTGGATATTTTTCGAAATAATATTCCGGTGTCTTATCTATATTAGGGAATATTAAGTTAGCTAAATTTTCATAACTCATTGTTTTCACTTTCCTTTCTGAATTTATATAAAAAAAAGTCCCTCGTCCTATAAAATTAGGACGAAAGACTTAACTTCCGCGTTACCACCTAAATTAGTTAGTCTTTAAACTAACTCACTCAAAATTTCTTAAGGGAAATCATCCCTAGACCTACTCCTTAAAATAAGATTTTCAGTCTAAAGCTCCAAAGCTTCTTTCCATAAGATTATATTTTAGGCTCTCACCATCCCTAATTCGCTTTGAAATAATTACTTACGTACTCTTCTTTATCACAGCTTAAATAATATTATATTTTAAACATAACAAAGTATATTATAACAGATTCTTTAAAGTTGTAAACAGAAATCTTACCCTTAGATAAATTTCAAACTTTAACTTTATTATATCATATTTGTTTTTAATTAAAACTTTTTAAAATTACATTACTTATAAATTAACTAAGCTTTTTTTATAAAACTTAAGTTTTTTTTAGATGTAATCTTTAATTTAAGTAGTAAACCCCACCTGAAACTTTATTTGTTATAATATATAAAGTTATTTATAATACAAAAATATGCTTTCTATTCCTATTGGATATTCAAGAATAACATTTAAAACTAAGAACTCCTACTTGTCAATAATTTTACTTATTCTTAGTATTGATCTTCATGGACAATATTTTCATCATACTCTGTTATATGATGTTTAAATTCATCTGGATGTCCTACTGCAATCATAGCCATTGGGTGAATATTACTTGGAATATTGAATATATCTCTAACAATACCCATTAAATCTTTATGAGGATATGCCACAATCCACACTCCTCCAAGTCCTAATAGTTCAGTTTCTAAAAGCATGTTCTCAACAGCAGCTGAACAATCCTGAATATAATATCCTTCTTTAGGTTGTTTTTCACTATTAGCACATATTGCTATGCAAAGTGGAGCTTCTTTAACCATTTTAGCATGTGGATGTTTTGAGGCAATTTCATCTAAAATTTCTCTATTAGTTGTGAAAACAAATTCCCACGGATCTTTATTTTCAGCAGATGGTGCAGCCATCCCAGCTCTCAAAATCCTTTTTATATTCTCCTCACTTACCTCCTCACTTTTATAACTTCTTATACTATTTCTTTTAAATATTGTATCCATTTCTTTTCCTCCTTAATGAATCAATATATTATGTTATTAATATTGGTAAATGAGTTCTTATTTATGTATTCTAAGTTAAAACTCTACTTCTAATATCATTTTGCACCCAATGAAAATTAGAGGAATTTATTTTAAATAACCATATCTTTAGTAAAATGCTTAATGTATTAGAATAATCCTCCACATTTTTACTTAATTCTCTATTATATATAACCCTATTAAGTATATCTTCATGTATTTTTAATTCTTCTAAAGGATACTTTTCTAAATCATCCTTCACATAGTTTTCTTCTTCTTTATAAAACCAAGTCCAAAGTATATATTCATATTCATTTAAATCTTTTAAAACTTCCTCCTCACAAACATATTCCTTAAGATTCCAAAGAGGAAGAATTGAATTTCCAAAAAGATAATTTCTAGCAAATTCATTGCATTTTTCTTTTAAAAGCCAAATAAACATATTTTGCATAGAAAACTCTTTATCTTTATTTAAAACAAGATAATTTAGTATGCTATCTTTTCCTAAAGAATCCTTTGTTAAACTCTCTAAAAAATAAATTATTAAAGGAGCCTTTGTATAATGAAGAAACTCTAATTTTCCATGACTTTTTATACTTATCTCTTCCATTGGAATTATTTTAAATCTATTTGGCTCTTTTAATGTCATATAAATATATCTTGTGTAGAGCTTACTTATCTCTCTATTAAAATCTATCTTTAGTTTTTCTTTTAAATCTTCACTTAAACTTTCAAGTGCTAAAAGTTCATAATAAGTTGCAAGTCCCTCTGTAAGCCATAGATTTGGAGGGAGATGATATGTTCTTGAAGAAAGCTTAGAATCCATAAATGCATGAAACATTCTATGAGATAAAAGCTGCCAATCCCTCTTATTATCCTTATTAAAGGAAGCACATATAATATTTTTTCCACTTCCACCTAATATGTTTTTATTATCTTTTTTACTTTTTCCAAGAAAAATTATGGTAAGAGCTTTTTCTTCTTCACATTTAAATAAACCTTTATAATAATCATACAATTTACTTATGTTTTCAAAAATTTCATTTTCATTACAAGTATTATTTATAATCCTATTTTCTCTATAGAGTTTTAATCCAAAATCTCCCTTACTTTTTCTTAAATTAAAAAATCCAAAAGTATAAGGAGATTTCATAAGTTCATATAAATCACTCCAGATAGGATTTAAAAGATTTATCTTAAAATCCTCTTCTTTAAAAGGAATTATATTATAAAATCTGATTTTAGACTTTAAGTTATTACTATTATCTTTTTCTAAATTCTTATATGTATTACATCTTTCCAGCGATGAATAACTAATCTTACTAAGAAACCTTAATTCTTTTAAGTCAGAAATTTTATTTTTACTGATATGCTCATTACTTATACCTAGCTTTCTCAACTCTTCATGAAAACTCTCTTTGAAACCAGTAAAATCAATAGTTATTTTACATTTTGAATCTTTTGAATCACCTAAAGCAAGTAGTTCCACAGGAAGCATCAAAAACTGTTCTCCCATAAAGATTATTAAATCAGAATTTAATTCTCCAAGCCTTCCATGTTTGCCAAGCCCCCCTATTTTAAGTGAATACCAAAAGCTAATTTTATCACTTTTTCCTTCTATATAAATAAAATTAGCATCACTAAATATTTCTTCCTGGCTTTTTATTTCTTCTAAATTTACTTTCCCTTTATAAAGCTTTAAATTGCTTAAAACATCTTCTCCATAAATATCTAATTTAACATTTAGTAAGTCCTCTCTTATTTTATCTCTATTAACCTTAAAACTTATCTCTTTATATCTCATTTCTTTTCTCCATAAACTAAAATATGTTTATTAACTTTCTAAATTTTTAACCACATCTCCATCTTTACTTATATAAAGCTTTAATAAAGGTTCAAATATGCCCTCTTTTTCCATACTCTTTAAATAAATATTGCTTTTATAATAAACTTTTCCATTCATTTCTTTTTGCCCTTCAAACTTAACTTCTATATCATCATTATTAATAGAAACCTCATAATTTTTAGCTATATTTTCAATTGTTTCTCTCTCTTCATTACTTAAATTAACCTTTGTTATTATTCCTTCTATAGAGCTTAAAGTTTCCCCTGTTTCACTTTTTAAAACATCACCATTTTTATTTATAAGAATTTTATCAACTACTCCCGTTAAATCCTCTCCTTTAGCACTTTTTGAGTACAGAGTTACCTGATAATATTTATCATTACCTATTTCTTTAAATCCATCAATATTAGCCCCTAAATCTAATAATGCATTCTTATCTTCATATTTTATGGCATATGTTTTTAAAACTTCTTTTTCTCCCTCACTTAGTTTATCTTCTGATTTTTTAGAATCTTCATCTTTATTTTTTAATGCCTCATGACTATTTAGTGACTTAATATTTTTTAACTCTTTTTTGTTTTCATCCTTATTAAAATTAACTTTATCTAAATTATTTTTACTATTCTCTTTTGTTTTATCTTCTTTATTATTAAAATCACCCTTTGAATTTCCCTTAGAGTTTTCAATATCTTCAAGTTTTTTATGTGCTTCAGTAAGATTTTCTCCCTCTTTTTCTGAATTATTTACTTGATTATTGTAAACTTTATTTTCAAAGGTTGCTCCTTTTACATAGGATTCATTCACATTTGTATAAGCCAAGGCCCCTCCTAAGGTTATAGAAAGAACCAATACCCCTCCAATTACTCTTTTTTTCACATTAAACACTCCATTTCATCTTATCTTATGTATATTATTCCCAACACGTCAATTTTATAATCTTTATTTGAAATTTTGACTATATATTTCTAATATTTAGGATTATTATACTTCTTCTTAATAAAATCTTCATTACATTTTATTAACAAAGTGGTTAAATACTAATAATTATTCACTCTAATTAAATTTAAGATAAAAATAAAAAAGTGTACTGTTAGATAGGCAAATATATTATATACTCGTTCTTTATAACTGTATACTTTCAATCTTATCCTCTGTATACCTTATCTAATTTTATGAAGTTGTCCACATAATTTTCATATGCATAAATAGGATTATCAAACTTCTTTCCAATCCTCAGATACTTTTCCCTATTTTAGATTACTCATAGTAACCCTCCTCTACTTTCTCCGTAAATTCTCTTATAATATTTTCTAAGACTTCTGTAGCTTTCATATCAGACATGACACACACTTTCAAAAATCTGTCCTTTATTTCAAGTGTATTTCTTAATCATATAACTTCAATTTTAACTTTTTTCTCATATTTCTTTTTAATCTCATTTTCAATTAATATTTACGTTAGACCATACGAGATAACAATAGTAACCATAAAAAATGCTAAAAAACAAAAATACACTGTTGACTAACCGTGTACCTTTGAAATAACTATGTAAACTAAAAAATATACGTGTAATTAACCCTGTATTTACACATATATTTTCTAAATAAAAATGTAATTTTATTGTATAACTTTAAGGGTGTATTCTTATTATCTTCCCAGTTTTATTATCCCTCTCTACTATTAATGGACATCTTTTACCATTAATAGTTTGATATGCGGTAATTGTATCTGTTTTTTTTACGCTATTAAAAAAATCTGCTATATCTTGTGGAAGCTCTTCTAATTTCGGAATAGATAATTTATAAATGAGTGTATTTCCCCTTTTTTGCATAATAAAATCTTCAAAGTAATAATCTTCTATTCTAGCTATATCACTCATATTTCCAAGTTCAATAATTCCATTACTTTTATTTAACATCTTTAAGAAATTTTTATTTTTTGTGTTTAAAACAATTCTTATTTCACTTTGATTGGAAAATTTAATATCTTTCGTAAATAACTCCGTAGGCATTGAACTTTCTATAAAAAACTCTTCATCTTTATCAACATATTCTACTGGTGCATAAAATATTTCCTCAGGTTTAAGTCCATTGCTTATAAAATAATTAATAAACCTTCTTCTAAATTCCATTGGATTATTAATAATTATTAATGCTGGTCTTTCCTCTTCTGAACAATTTTTATAAGTTTCTTTGTCTAAACTTTTTGCAAAATCTTTAAAATAACTCTTTTTAATTTTTCCACTAGGATATTTCTCTCCATCTTCTCCTTTAGACATATGTGTAAACATATTATCATTTAATCCAAAGAAACAACAAGTAGGTAGATTTAATACATCTTGACTCTTAAAATGTATATGACCATTTCTTGAATCTATCATTTCTATGGTATTACTTCGTGATAATCTATAAAGTTTAGACTTTCGTATATAATCTTGCTTCATTATAGATGCAATAGATGCAAAAGATCCCTCTAATAAATCACCTCGTCCACTCCCCTCTTTTTCCCATGCTTCAATCCACTCCTGTGGGTTGCCAAATTTTAATTTTCCAGAATCTAAAAAGTCTTGAGCATACTTTTTGTTTGTAAAACATTTTAATAACATAATAGTTTTAAAATCATTTGCCAACTATACTTCCTCCTCTTAAAACTTTATTATATATTAATCACACTTTTACCTAAAAAAGCTAAATGAAAGTTATTCACTTAGCTTTTTTAGAATTAAGAATATACTTTTACTATCTTGTCAGAATTTGATGACTTTATTACTAAACACTCATCAAATTCATCATAGTCCATTTCATTATATGAAGTTGAATACCTTCCATAAAGTCCTTTTGAATTAAAATTTACAATACCAACATCTTCCCAGTCTATATTTATGTTATAAAATTCTGTTCCATTAGATATGCTTACTGGAATACTGTAAAATGCTTCATCCTTTCAGTTATTTTGTAATTTAATTATATATTACCACTAAATGTATTTAAAGTCTTTTTATATAGAAAAAATTTGAATCTTGACTATAACAACTCCTAAAACCATTATAAATTTCAACTTTTGCACAATTTTTCTTTGATATAAATTTGATCATCATTTTAACTGAAATTATCAATCATAACCACCCGTAAAAAGGTCAATATATTCTTTTAAGCTTATTTGTTCATATGCTATCTTCCTGTATTTTATTTTTAATATATTCTTCTATCGCCTTTTTATTTCTTCCAATTGTATCAACATAGTACACTTTGCACCAAAATTATTTATTCCAATACTTATATTTTAAAGTTGCAATTTTTTATTTTAAAAAATATTATTAAACAAAAAAAGTTGATAAGTTTTTTTAAATAACTTATCAACTTTACTCCATATTATTTTAAACTGTTAAACTAATATTTCTTCTTTTTCTTTCATAAACTCACTTATTGCATAGGCAATTCCATCTTCTTTATTTGATAAAGTTATGTAATCAGCTATTTCTTTTAATTCATACACTACATTTCCAATAGCAATACCTAATCAAACATATTTCACCATGGAAGAATCATTTTTATCATCACCAAAGGCCATAACTTCACCCATTTAATATTCTAAGTGAGAAAGTACTGTTTCTAAAGCCTTTACCTTATCTATTCCTTTTGCAGTAAATTCAAAGAAGAAATCAAGTGTAAACATACAACTTAACTTTTCTTTAAATGGCTCAATCATTTCTTTATAGTTAGCTTTTAAATATTCTGTATCACCAGCAGTTAAAACCTTGTTTAATGGAAAATCTGCAAAAATTGCTAAATCATCTTTTTGAAATAGTTTAAACTTACAATTACGAGCTTCATATTAAATAAAACATCATCGGTTTCACAATCTATTACTTTTGATCCATTAAATTAAACTAGTTAATGTTCCATCTACATCTAATACTATTACTTTATATTTGTTCATTTTTTACACCTGTTAATCTTTTCAATCTCCATCTTTTAAATAAAGATATACAAGTTTTATTGTATTTTCTAAAGCATTATAGTGTGTTCTCTCCATGCCATGAGAAGCTGCAACCCCAGGTCCAATAAGAGCTCCACGTATGTTATTTCCACCTCTCAATGCAGCCCCAACATCTGAGCCATATCTTGGATAAATATCAACAGCATAACTTAAATTATTTTCCTTAGCAAGATTTATAAGTTTTGAGGTCATGTTATAATCATAAGGTCCACCTGAATCCTTAGCACAGATTGAAACATCTAACTCAGTACAAGTTAAATCATCTCCAATACATCCCATATCAACGGCAATCATTTCTGTTATATCCTCTGGAATATAGGCTGCACCATGTCCAACCTCCTCATAAACTGATATAAATATTTTAGTTTTATATTTAGGTTTTTCTCCTAATCTGTTAAACATTTCTAATAATCCAATTAAGGCTGCCACACTTCCCTTATCATCAATAAATCTTGATTTTAAGAATCCACTTTCAGTAACTGTTGTCTTAGGGTCTATGAATATAAAATCTCCAACACCTATGCCTAAATTTAATACATCCTCTTTAGATTTAACAACTTCATCAATTCTAATCTCCATATTTTTAGTATCTCTTATCTTACTTGATGCATCATCATAAACATGAATTGATGCACTAGTACTTAAAAAAGTACCTGTGTATTCTCTTCCATCTCTTGTTCTAATTTTACAGTATTCAGAATCTAAGGTTGGAACTATAGGTCCTCCTATAAGTTCAAACTTTAAAGTCCCATTTCCTGTTATTGATCTTACCATAGCCCCTAAGGTGTCAACATGGGCAGATAATCCAATAACCTTGTCTTCACACTCTCCAGGAATTTCTATTATTCCACACCCTTTATTGGTACGAGTTAAATTGTATCCAAGATTCTTTACTCTTCTCTCTATATCCTCCATAATTTCAAAGCAAAATCCACTTGGACTATTAAAACTTAATATTTCCTTTGCAGTATTTAGCACGAATTCTTTATTTACCTTCATAAAAAATCACCTCTTCTTTTAAGGATTATTATACCATATTTATTTTATAAAATATCCAAAAACCTCCTAATTATATGCAATATCATATTACTTCTCAAAAATTTTGAAAACAATTTATATAAAAATTAAAAGAGTTAAGTTTAAAACTTGATAGTAAATTATTTAAAATATATAATTATTTAGAATAGGATTAGAGGTGTTTTAAATGAATGAAAATATATTAGAAGAATGTACCCTTTGCAACAGAAATTGCAAGGTTAATAGATATGAAAAGCTTGGAGTTTGCATGGCAGGCTCTAAGGTTAAAATAGCAAGAGCTAAGTTACATATGTGGGAAGAACCTCCTATAACTTTCAAAAATGGATCAGGCACAGTTTTCTTTTCCCATTGCAATTTAAAATGTGTATTTTGCCAAAACCATGAAATAAGTCAAGAATTTAAGGGTTTAGAGGTTTCTATAGAAAGACTTTCTGAAATATTTTTAGAACTTCAAGAAAAGGGAGCGGAAAACATAAATCTTGTAACTCCTACCCACTACGTTCCTCAAATAAAAGAGGGTTTAGATATGGCTAAGAAAAATGGGCTTAATATTCCTATTTTATATAATACAAATGGATATGATACCCTAGAAACCATAAAATCTTTAGATGGATATATAGATGTTTATCTTCCTGACTTTAAATATTTTAAAGATGACTACGCCTTAAAGTATTCAAAGATTAAAAATTATAAGGATAATTTAATTCCCATTCTTCATGAAATGTTTAGACAAGTTGGAAAACCAGTATTCTCAAAGGATGGAAAACTTCTAAAAGGCATGGTCATAAGGCATCTTATGTTACCTGGACTTTTATTTGATTCAAAAAAGGTTATAGACACAATATATAAAAACTTTGGTGATAATGTATTCATAAGCATAATGAATCAATACACTCCAATGCATAAAGCTTGTGAATATAAAGAGATAAATAAACCTTTAAACCCCAAACATTATGATTCTTTAATAGAGTATGCAGCTTTCTTAGGAATAAAAAATGCATTCATACAAGAAAGTGGAACAAATACCACAGCTTATGTTCCCTCTTTCGAATTTCAAGGAGTTATGAAATCTTAATAACCTTGTAATTTATTCATTTTTTCTCAACACGTTAATACAATTAAACTAAAGTGTGAACTGTCCCAATTAAGTAGATGTTATTTTAAAAAGGTCTTGGTCTCTACGCTGCACACCTAAATTCAATTGGTGTGTGATTATTTAATTTTATTTCAATTGAATATTTTCTGTTTTTTATAGCCATAAAAATAATCCCTTTAAAGTAGCTTTTAACAGTTTTTTTATTATATCTACTTTAAAGGGTGCATTTAAATTTTCTTAAATCTAAAATTTTTTAGCTAATTCCAAGGCTTTTTTATTAGCATTTTCTTTTATTTCATCTGCTTTATCAGGTGTAGCTGCCAAACCTTCAATTATTATACTTTCAAAATCTTTAACTCCAATAAAACTAAGTATTGATTTTAGATAACTATCTGCGTGTGCAAAATTAGATGCTGGTCTAACAGTATAAACTCCACCACTTGCATGAATGTGGATAGCTTTTTTATTTTCTAATAATCCAACAGGACCTTCTGGTGTATATTTAAAAGTTTTTCCAGCTACAACTATAGTATCTAAATAAGCTTTTAACATTGCAGGCAATCCTAAATTCCACATTGGCGTTACAAATATATATTTATCAGCTTCAATAAATTGCTGCGTAAACTCACTAAATTTATTTAACTTCTCTTGTTCTTCTTTGCTTAAGTTATTGAAATCAACACCATTTGCAATTTTATCCCAAATTTTTAACATTTCTCTATCTATTAGAGGTATATTTTCATCATAAACTTCTATTTCTTTTATTTGATCATTTGGATTTAATCTCTTATATTCATTCAAGAAATTTCTTCCCACTTGTAAACTAAATGATTTTGATTCTTCTTTTGGGTTTGATGTAATATATAATACTTTTTTCATATTTTTATCCTCTTTTCTATTTTTTAAATTTTATAAATATTTCTAATTATATCTACTTACTCCTCACAAAATTATCTCTAATTAGTGATATTATAGTAAAAAAATTTAGTTTCATTTATGCTTTCTTCATTTCTAATATAATAAAATGTGATTTTTCTTTTGCTTTTATCGAGATATTTTCTTCTACAATTTCTAATGCATCTTTTGCATCTAATTCTATATTGTTTATAAGAGAGCTACCTTCTATTTGCATTAAATATGCCTGTCTTTTTGGATTCACTTCAAAATCAATTGAATTTCCTTCATCTAAAGCTAGAACATATATATTAACATCTTGATTTATTTTAATAGGTGCATTACCATTTTTCCCTGAAACTATATTTAACCATTTATTCTCTCTTAAGTCCCAATCAAACTCATAATCACCATAATTAGGTTTATAT
>NZ_JARIDH010000070.1 GCF_029267215.1 Clostridium sp.
AAAAAGTAAATGTTTAACCAAAGATTTTTAAACTTATTTTTGAGTATTTTAGGGGGAGAAATTTTATGAGTAACTCAGATAAAAGATTATGTGAAAGTAATGAGAAGTTAGAAAAAGCTGTTGATTATATACTTGGAGAAGGTAAAAAACAGGATATAAATAAATTTTTAAAGCTTTGTGAAGAGGCGGCTGAATCTGGAAATATAGAGACTCAGTTTATATTAGGAAAGGCATATTTAGATGGATGCTACTGGCTTTCACAATTCTTTAGAACACCTATAAAGGATGAGGCTTGGATTGAGATAAATGAACCAGAAAAAGGTGTTAAATGGCTAGAAAAAGCAGGTGAAAATGGTGATGAAAGAGCAATCTATGCTTTAGGTTTAGTTTATTACTGGAGAAAGCTTGGAGAGCCAAATTATAAGAAGGCTTTAGAGTATTTTTATAAGATTGCAGATAAGGACAAGTTAGCACAGTTTAATATTGGACTTATGCATGAGTATGGAAATGGAGTAGAAGCTAGCATTGAAGAAGCTAAAAAGTGGTATGAAAAGTCAGCTAATAATGGATGCAAAGAGGCTTTATTTAACCTAGCTTCAATATATTATTTTGGAAAAGATACTGGAAAAGTTAATATAGAGGAAAGTATAAAGTGGTATAAAAAAGCTATTGAATGTGGATATGGGGAGGGTGCTTCTGCCATAGGAATAATTTATGAAGAAGGTTACCATGTTGAGAAGAATCTTGAAAAAGCAATGGAATATTATAAATTAGCTGATGAATTAGGAGATTCTAATGGGGCTTTAAGATTAGGAGATTTATACTTCAATGGAGGATATGTTAAGAAAGATTATAGTGAGGCCATGAAACTTTATGAGAAGTCTGCAAGACTTGGAAATCCATTAGCTTTCTATAATATAGGAAATATGTTTAAGGCGGGATTAGGAGTTGAAGTTGATTATGCTACAGCAGTTGAATTCTTTAGAAAAGCAGGAAAGTTAGGATATATTAAAGCTTTAGTTAGCATAGGCTCCATGTATGAAGAAGGAATAGGGTTTGAACAAGATTATGAAAAAGCTAGAATGTTCTATGAAAGAGCAGGAGAATTTAATTGTGGAGAAGGTTTTAAGAGATTAGGAAATCTTTATGAAAAAGGATTAGGAGTTGAAAGAGACCATTTAAAATCCTTTGAATGTTATAAGAAGGCTACTGAATTAGGTGTTGATATGACAGGTTCATTAGTATATGAACTTTATAATAAATAATGAGCTTTAGGCTTAGTAGAGAGTTAGACTAAGTTATAAACTAGCATTAGATTTTATGATAGTTTATAATTTGAAAAATTAAGAGGTTATCTAAAAAGTGAATTTTAGATAACCTCTGTTTTTATTTAAGGCTTTGTTTTAATTTAATATTGATTTTAGTAGGGTACTCTTTACACTTAATTTAAAATAATACTGGTTTAGAACAAATTATAATTAAATATTATGTGGAATCAATACACTTAAAGTCTTAGTTAAGAGTAAAGTTATTTACATTAGTTTTTAACAGGTTTTTTATTAAGATTTTTATAGACTATTATTTTATAACCACCAAATAACATTAATATTAAAGAAATTACAATTGTTAATGTACTAACTAAATTTGATGAAAAGAGTAGATTACTAAACATAACACCAAATAAATTAAATATCATATGGCCAGTTATGGAAGCATATATGGAATTGAAATAAGTAAATATTATTCCTAAAACTAATCCCATTAAAAAGGCATATAAACCTTGAAATAGATTATGGTGAAAAATTCCAAAGGAAATAGCTTGAATAATTATAGCGACTGAAAGTTTGAAGTTTTTCTTTAGGTATCCAAAGATTATTCCTCTAAAAAATATTTCTTCAAAAATAGGAGCAAGTATTATTATTTCTAAAAATCCAAGTGGAGATAATAAGCTTGACTCTATACTATTTGTAACTTCTTCATAACTTTTAAATAAATCTGGGAATATTTCATAGAAAATGTTAATAAGCATATTGAAAAATACTGAAAATCCAAAGAAAAACATTGATATATAAATTAAATTTTTTAATTGTAGTTTATTTGGACTACAAAAAGTTTTTATGGTTTCCTTTGAGAATTTTGTTATCTTTTTTAACATATAAAAAACAAATAATGCAGTAAAAATATAGAGTAGGCTTTCGAATATGCCAGAATACTTAGGTGAAGCTATTAGACTACTAGGAGCAATACCTAAAAATAAGCAAAAAATAAGTGTTAAAAAAAATAATGGAACTATGCTACATATATTATAGAAAATTGGAAAGCCTATTGTAGTTAAAATTACCGATTTGAATTTTTGCATAGTTTACCTCTCCTTTTTGTATGTTATGTTGTTTTGATTAATTAGTGCTTTTATGTTAGAAATTAGAACTCTCTAAATTATAAGGTTATAATTATTTAATTAGTTTTTATAAAAAGTTTAAACTTAATAGTATAAGAGTTGAATATAAAAATAGGGCTATACTAAAACTTAAAATGAAACTTTTAAATATATTCCAAGTATAGTTAGTCCCTATAGGAATATTGTTTGAAAGTTTTATTAAAAAGTTATTTTAATATAGCCACCTTAATTTTTATTAAAACATATTAGCTTGTGAACGTAAGCTTTTTGAAAGTAATCTTCCACCTAAGATTAATGTAAATAATGCAACAACAACTTCTATTAATAGTATTATTAATGGAGATATTACTGTGCTAAGCCCAAGTAACATTGGTATTAATAAAACTCCAAATAAGTTATATGTTATATGAGCTGTAATTGATGCAAATAATGAATCTGTGTAGTAAAATACAATTCCTAGGAATAATCCAAGGATAAATGCATAAGTTCCTTGAACTAAGTTACCATGAGCAATTCCAAAGATTAAAGCTTGTACTATTAATGCTATTGGGAATTTAAAATTATCTCTTAAAAATCCAAATATAACGCCTCTAAAGAATATTTCCTCAAAAATAGGTATTAATACTATAAGACCTAATAAAGTTATAAATGAACCATGGGAAGCAGTTATTGAATTTGATACCATTTCATAGCTTTTGAATAAGCTAGGGAATAGTGAAGAAAATACTTGCATTAATAAGATTATTAAAAAAGCTATTCCTATAGAAGTTAATGATATTAGTCCAATATTTTTTAAACTAAGTTTATGAAATCTACATCTTCTAATAAGTTTTTCTTTTGTAAATAAGAATATTAAAAATAGTATTATAAGGAATGTTACATCCCCTATTAAAGTAAGTTTATAGTTTACTGGAGTAAGTATTTTCATTAATTCATCTTTAGGCAATAAAGAAATATTTACCTTGTTGGCTACAGAATAATAACCTATATAAGCTCCAGTTATAAGTCCTAATATTATAGACCAAAGTATTGGTAATCCAATAACAAAGCCTAAGGTTTTAAAAAACTTTTTCATATGTACTACCTTCTTTCATAAATTTCAATTAAGTATTTTTAATTAAGTATAGATTTTAATTAGGTCTTTAGATATATTAATTAAATAAAACTTTAGACTGATTATTAAATGGTGTGAAGTTCTATGTAAAATCAGCACCAGTTTATATGTATATTAATTTTAATTAAATTTTAGATAACTCTTAATATTCTATAAGTAGTGAGCGGCTAAGTATAATTAGTTAACTAACTTCTTTTAGAGTTAAATATTTATTTTTAAATAAAGTTATGTATAAAGGGAATAGAAAACATTTAAAGTTGTTTTTAGAAAAATTTTCACATATAAAATTAATATCTTTATTTTCAGATATTAAAATTTAATTATTACCTAAATATAGAGTTAATTTATTCTTTGAAAGTAAAATATTGTTTATTAATAGTATATCAAAATACCCAGAAATTTTGAGGGAAGTATAAAGTATTTAAGGTTATTTTAAGATTATTATTTTACTTTATTTAGTATAAAATTATACTTAGGATAAAACAATGGATGAAAATTTAGATTATTAATTTGCTTTGTTTAGTATGAAATATTTTATTTTAGCTGGCTCTTTTATCAGCATTCTTTTTTGAGCGTTTTATCATTAAAGAAAGGATTATGTACATAGGTACACCCCATAATACTGCAGAAAGTAAAACTCCTTTTATTAAGAAATTAAAGCTTAAAATTGGAGAAGTATTATATGGTAATGAAACTATTACTCCATACCCTAGAGAACAAAGGGATAAACGAACTTTAAATCTTGTTTTTGAAAATTCTTTATTTCTTTTTTGTAAAATAAGAAGACCATATTTTAAGTAATAATAAGTGGCATAAATACCAGGGATTAAGAAAATTAAAAAATTTATTGCTGCAATATAAATTTTATTAAGACCCCATAAATAAATTAATCCTGAAAAGACAACCATATAAAATGATACATAGAATGATTGGGAAATAACTTCATTTCTAATTGAAAGTAAGCATTCATCTTTTCCTTTTAATAATTCTAAAGGATTAACACCAATCATAATACTTCTAATAATTATGTATGAATTACATCCTATTAATGCAAATAGTTCTACTGCTATGTTAAGTAAAGTTACTTTTAAAAATATAGCTTTTATTAGTATGGTAACTAAACAGGTAATCTGTAAAATGGCATAAGCTTTTAAGTTTACAGAGTCTGTTTCTTTTTTTATTCTTTCATCTCGAATTCTAAAATGGTTAAGTATTCTTTCCATAACTTATTCCTCCCAAAAAAGTTCATCTAAAGTTTTACCTAATTCTTTGCAAATTGAAATACATAGTTTTAAGGTAGGATTGTATTTACCTGATTCAATCATGCTTATAGTTTGTCTAGTAACTCCAACTTTCTTAGCTAGATCATCCTGTGATAAATCATTTTCAACTCTTGCAACCTTCATTCTTTTATTTTTATTATTTTCCATAATAATCCTCCTATTAGTTTTATATTAACTCCAAATTTTACTAATGTCAAATATATATGACAAAAATAATGATATAATTTACTTTATCTGTTGATTTGACATTAAATTAGTATAACAGAAAGAATAAATTTATACATTTATATAAGTTTTTACTTATATATTATATCAATTTAAAGTATTTTTACTTATATAAGAATGAATATATAATAAGATTGTTCAAAAAATTGAAATAAGTTTCAAAGATTAATATAAAAATAATAGTTTAGATTTTGAAAAAATAAGAGGTGACTAGATGAAAGGAAATATATTAAGTTTTAATAACATAAAAAATAAATTTAATGGAATTATACCAGGACTTATAATATGTTTAATAATAGGAATAATAGCAGAGGGCCTAGGACATAAGTTTCCTACTATTGGAGCTGCAAGTTTTGCTATATTCATAGGTATTTTTGCAGGAAATACATTTTTAAAAAGCAGTAAATATGATAAAGGGACTAAGTTTTCAGAGAAAGACCTTTTAAACTATTCAATAGTTTTAATGGGAGCTTCTTTAAATATAATGGATATAATGCACTTAGGTTTTAGTGGAGTTTTGTACATAGCTATATTAATGACTTTAACAATAAGCACAACTTATTTTATAGGAAGAAAATTAGGTTTTAATCAAAAATATTCTTTATTAATGTCAGCAGGTAATGCAGTATGTGGATCATCAGCTATTGGTTCAGTTGCACCAGTTATAAAATCTGATGAATCAGACAAGGTTATAGCCATTACAATAGTAAATGTAACAGGTACAATACTTATGATACTTTTACCAGTAATTACAGCTTTTCTTTATAAAAATAATGTAATGCAAACATCAGCATTAATGGGAGGAATTCTTCAGTCTGTTGGACAAGTTATAGGTTCAGCTAAATTTATTGGAGATAACGTTGTTGAGATGGCTACAGTGTTTAAGATTATAAGAATTATATTCTTAGTAGTTGTGGTTTTAGTCTTTGCAAAAATAGAGGTTGAGGAAGAAAATAAAGATGAAATAAAACATCATCATAAACCAACTCATAAAGTTAGAATACCTTGGTTTATAATAGGATTTTTCATAGTTTGTATATTAAACACATTAGGTGTAGTACCAGGAAATGTTGGACATGCTTTTAAGTGGGTAAGTTCAAACTTTGAAATAATAGCTTTAGCAGGTATAGGAATGAGAGTTAAAATAAGTGATTTAGTAAAAGAAGGACCTAAAGCAATGCTTTATGGTGGTCTTGTTGGAACTTGCCAAATAATATTTGCAGTATCACTAATTAGCATTTTTATAAAGTAAT
>NZ_JARIDH010000069.1 GCF_029267215.1 Clostridium sp.
GAAGAAAAAGATGGTAAGATAAAAGTTACTTTAAAGAAAAAATTCCCAGGATATGTTATAGTAAACATGGTTATGACAGATGAATCTTGGTATGTCGTAAGAAATACAAGAGGAGTAACTGGATTTGTAGGTCCAGGGTCAAAACCTGTACCACTTACCGATGAAGAGGTAGAATCTATGGGAGTAATGAAAACTGCTATGGATATCGACTTGGAGGTAGGAGAAACTATAAACATTATTTCAGGAGCTTTAAGTGGTTTTGCTGCTATAATCCAAGAAATAAATGTTGAAAAAGGCAAAATAAAAGCCTTAGTAGATATGTTCGGTAGAGAAACTCTAGCTGAACTAGATTTTAATCAAGTAGAAAAATTAGATTAAAAATCAGACTAACGTCTCGATCAAGTGGGAGGGCGGAAGTCCGATAATTACCACAGTATAGGAGGAATAAACTCATGGCTAAGAAAGTAACAGGAATGATAAAACTTCAACTTCCTGCAGGAAAAGCAACACCAGCACCACCAGTAGGACCCGCTTTAGGTCAACACGGTGTAAACATAATGGGATTCTGTAAAGAATTCAACGCAAAGACTGCTGATAAAGCTGGCTTAATAATACCAGTTGTAATAACTGTATATCAAGACAGATCATTCAGCTTCATATTAAAAACTCCACCAGCTGCAGTTCTTATAAAGAAAGAATTAGGCTTAGAAAGTGGATCAGGTGTTCCAAACAGAACTAAAGTTGGAAACATCACTAAAGAGCAAATAAGAAAAATTGCTGAATTAAAAATGCCAGACTTAAATGCTGCAACAATCGAAACTGCAATGAGCATGATCGAAGGTACTGCTAGAAGTATGGGTGTAGTAGTAGTAGAATAATTTATTCAAATCGGTGGGAGGTAAAAACCGCTAATACCACAAAGGAGGATTATATTAATGGGAAAGAAATATATTGAAAGTTCAAAATTAATAGATAAAAATGCATTATATACTCCAGCAGAAGCTTTAGAGCTTGCTGTTAAAACTGCAAAAGCTAAATTCGATGA
>NZ_JARIDH010000073.1 GCF_029267215.1 Clostridium sp.
GCCCTTGGACTTAAGAAAATAGGTAAAACAGTAGAGCATGAGGGAACTCCTCAAATCAACGGTATGATCAACAAGATAAGCTACATGTTAAAAGTAGAAGAAATATAATAAAGAGGAGGTGCAAGACGTATGAAACTTCATGAATTAAAACCAGCAGCTGGAAGCAGAAAAGCTCCTAAAAGAGTAGGAAGAGGAACTGGTTCAGGTTTAGGAAGAAACGCTGGTAAAGGTGAAAAAGGACAAAACGCTAGATCAGGTGGTGGAGTTAGACCAGGATTCGAAGGTGGTCAAATGCCATTATACAGAAGACTTCCTAAAAGAGGATTCACTAACCCATTTACAAAGCATTTTGTAACAATCAATGTTGATAGATTAAACATATTCGAGAGTGGAACAGAAGTTACTCCAGAAGTATTACTTGAAAGAAGAGTAATAAGTAAACTAATGGACGGTGTTAAGATTTTAGGAAATGGAAACATAGAAAAGAGCTTAACAATCGCAGGTTGCAAGTTATCTAAGCAAGCAGCTGAGAAAATAGTTGCAGCTGGAGGAAAAGTTGAGGTGAAATAATCGTGCTATCAACCCTACGTAATGCCTGGAAGGTTCAAGACTTAAGAAATAAAATAATTTGGACTGTATTCTTAATAGCAATTTTCAGGATGGGAAGTTATATTCCTGTTCCTGGAATTGATACAAATAGTCTGAAATCTTTAACACAATCTGGAAGTTTAGTAAGCTTCTATGATTTAATTTCTGGTGGTTCTTTTAGTAGATTTAGCATATTTGCTTTAGGTGTTGTACCATACATCAACGCTTCAATCATTTTGCAACTTTTAACAGTTGCAATTCCTAAATTAGAGCAATTATCTAAAGAGGGAGATGACGGAAGGAAAAAAATCCAAAAGATAACTAGATACGCTTCAATTGCTATTGGAGTTATTATGTCTTATGGAACTTATGTGATAATTCACAACGTAGGAGCACTTAAAAGTAACTCTCCTGTTAGTACATTTGTAATATTACTAACATTAGTAGTTGGTTCGACTTTTCTTATGTGGTTAGGTGACCAAATTACTGTTAAAGGAGTAGGTAATGGTACTTCATTGATAATATTTGTAAACATACTATCAAGATTACCAATGACAGGTTACCAGATATATAACTTAAGTAAGATTGGTAAAATAAATATCGTTGAAATAGCGTTATTTATTGCATTTACATTAGCTTTATTAGCAGGTGTAATTTATTTATCACTAGCAGAAAGAAGAATTACTGTTCAATATGCAGGTAAAGCCGTAGGTAACAAAGTTATGAAGGGACAATCAACTCATATTCCTTTAAGTATTATTGGAACAACTGTTATAGCAATTATATTTGCAATGTCAGTTATGAGTTTCCCAACAACTATAGCTCAATTCTTCCCTGAAGCTGGATGGTCACAATGGATCACAGGATCATCTTATAGTCCTTTTAATGCAAAGACTTGGATGTATCCAGTATTGTATGCATTATTGACTATATTCTTTACTTGGTTTTATACAGAAATTACATTTAAGCCAGATGAAATGGCTGAAAATATGCATAAATCATCAGGTTTCATTCCTGGAATAAGACCTGGTAAACCAACAGAGATTTATTTAGAGAAAGTATTAAATAGAATTTCAATGTTTGGTGGCTGTTTTGCTGCTATCATAGCAGTAGTTCCTATTTTAGTTGCAAACTATACTCCTTTTGAAGGAATACAGTTTGGAGGAACTTCACTATTAATTTTAGTTTCTGTTTCATTAGAAGTAATGAGACAATTAGAATCTCAGTTAACAGTTAGACACTACCAAGGATTCTTAAAATAGAAATACAAGTTATGGAGATGATGCCCGTGAAGATAGTTTTATTAGGTCCTCCTGGAGCAGGAAAAGGAACACAGGCAAAATCAATTAGTAATAGATATTCAATCCCTCATATATCTACTGGAGATATTTTTAGAAAAAATATTTCTGAAAATACTCCTTTAGGTGTTGAGGCTAAAACATACATGGATAATGGACAGTTAGTTCCAGATGAAGTAACTATAAACATGGTTAAAGATAGACTTCAGCAAAATGATTGTAAAAATGGATATTTATTAGATGGTTTCCCAAGAACAGTTCTTCAAGCAGAAGCTTTAGATAGTTTCTTAATTGAAAGAGGAGAATCAATAGATACTGCTCTTTTAATAGAAGTACCTAAAGAATTTATACTTGAAAGAATGACAGGTAGAAGAGTCTGCCCATCTTGTGGAGCAAGTTATCACATAAAGTTTAATCCACCAGCTAATGATGGAAAATGTGATCTTTGTGGATCAGATGTTATTCAAAGAAAAGATGACACTGAAGAAACAGTTAAAGAAAGACTTGAAGTGTATGAAAATCAAACACAACCATTAATTGATTTTTATGAAAATAAAAAGCAACTTTCAGTAGTAGATGGAACACAAGCAATAAACGAGGTCTTTGAGAGTATCTGTAATATATTAGGAAGTGAAAAGTAGTGATAATTCTTAAGAATGAAAATGAAATCAACCTAATGAGAAAAGCAGGAAAGCTTCTTGGAGAAACACTTAACCTGCTTGAGGAGAAGGTAAGACCTGGTATTACTACTACGGAATTAGATAGAATAGCTGAAGAGTTTATAACTAAGCATGGAGCTACACCATCCTTTAAAGGATTGTATGGTTTCCCAGCTTCATTATGTATATCTGTTAATGAACAATTAATTCATGGATTTCCAGGAAGTTATGAATTAAAGGATGGAGACATTGTTTCTATTGATTGTGGAGTTTGTCTAAATGGATTTCACAGTGATGCTGCTAGAACTTTTGGTGTTGGTAAAATATCAGAAGAAGCAGAAAAGCTTATTGAGGTTACTAAAGAATCCTTTTTTAAAGGAATCGAAAAAGCATATGTAGGCGATAGATTAACGGATATTTCTAATGAGATACAGCAATATGTTGAAGCCAATGGATTTTCAGTTGTTAAGGACTTTGTAGGTCATGGAATTGGTCGAAAAGTTCATGAAGATCCTGAAGTTCCTAATTTCGGTAGACCAGGCAGAGGTCCAAAGTTAGTGGCAGGAATGGTATTAGCTATTGAACCAATGGTAAACATGGGATCATATAGAGTCAAGACTTTAGATGATGGCTGGACAGTAGTAACAGCAGATGGTAAGCTATCTGCACATTATGAAAATACAGTTGCAATTTTACCTAATGGTCCTGAAATATTAACACTTGTAAAATAGTTTTAATATATATTGCTTAGTTATAAATTAACATTTGCCTATGAGGAATTTGTAGTTTATGACTAAGGTAATCTTTGAGGTGGATAAGTTGCAAGAAACTCACTTAATTGGTAGATTAGTTACTTCAAAAGCTGGTAGAGATGCAGGAGAATCATACATAGTGGTTGGAATGGCAGATGTTTATTTACTAGTTGTAAATGGAGTGACTAAGACCATAGAAATGCCAAAAAAGAAAAAAATAAAACATGTAGTGCTTACTGAGATGTTTGACGATGAAATAAAATCATGTATAATATCAAAGGATAAGAATATTAATCTTAAAATAAAAAGATTTTTAAAACTTAATAGCACTAACAAGGAGGTTTGATTACCTTATGTCAAAAAGTGATATAATTGAAATGCAGGGTACGGTTTTAGAATCTCTACCAAATGCAATGTTTGAAGTTGAATTAGAGAGTGGGCATAAAATATTAGCTCATATCTCAGGAAAGTTAAGAATGAACTTCATAAGAATTTTACCAGGAGATAAAGTTACTGTGGAACTTTCACCATATGACTTAACAAGAGGTAGAATTACATGGAGAGCAAAATAAGGAGGGTTAGCGATGAAAGTAAGACCATCAGTTAAGCCTATTTGCGAAAAGTGCAAAGTTATAAGAAGAAAAGGAAGAGTAATGGTAATCTGTGAAAATCCTAAGCACAAACAAAAACAAGGCTAATAGGTAAATAAAACATAATAAACAGTTAATTAGGAGCGAATTCTTATTGACTTTTATTTAAAAGTAAAATATGATTATATAGGCATTTAAATAATAGCAAATAAATTTTAGGTGCGGCTGTGATGGTTTTTCACCATCAGCCTAAAATTTTAAATATAAATTAAATAATATTTAATTGAGTTACTATTAGTGTAAATCAATTACGCATTTTATTACCAGGAGGTGTAACATTAATGGCAAGAATAGCAGGTATCGACCTACCAAGAGAAAAAAGAGTTGAGATAGGTCTAACTTATATATATGGTATAGGATTACCTACATCACAAAAAATTCTTGAAGTAACTGGAGTTAATCCTGATACAAGAGTTAAAGATCTTACTGAGGATGAAGTAAACTCAATAAGAAACTACATTAAAGAATTAACAGTTGAGGGTGACTTAAGAAGAGAAGTTGCTTTAAACATAAAGAGATTAGTTGAAATTGGTTCATACAGAGGAATCAGACATAGAAAAGGTCTTCCACTTAGAGGACAAAAAACTAAGACTAATGCTAGAACTAGAAAAGGTCCTAAGAAGACAATAGCTAATAAGAAGAAATAGTTAAGGAGGGAAGACAAT
>NZ_JARIDH010000006.1 GCF_029267215.1 Clostridium sp.
CTTCTAGTTTCCTTAGCTCTTGTTTCAGTAGTTTCTATTTTACCATGCTTTAAGAAGCTTGTAACAAGATTTCTAAGCATAGCTTTTCTTTGATCAGTAGGACGACCTAACTTACGATATCCTGCCATGGCTTTACCTCCTCACCTACTCGTCATTTAGTCTTAAATTTAAGCCTAACTCGTTTAACTTTCTTTCTACTTCTTCTAGAGATTTCTTACCTAAGTTTCTAACTTTCATCATATCATCCATGCTCTTGCCCGCAAGCTCTTGAACAGTGTTTATACCTGCTCTCTTTAAGCAATTGTATGATCTTACTGATAAGTCAAGCTCTTCTATAGTCATCTCTAAAGCTTTTTCTTTTTTATCTTCCTCTTTTTCAATCATTATCTCAACATCATTAGCGTTGTCAGTTAAAGTCATGAATAATTTGAAGTGCTCTATAAGAATTTTAGCTGATAATGAAATCGCTTCTTCTATTCTTATAGTTCCATTAGTCCAAATTTCTAATGTAAGTTTATCATAGTCAGTAATTTGACCAACTCTTGTATTTTGAACAGAGAAATTAACTCTCTTTACAGGAGTGTATATAGAATCTATAGCAATAGCTGATAATGGAAGATCTTCTGTTTTATTTTTGTTTTGAGTAACATATCCTCTTCCTCTGTTAACTACGATTTCCATATATAACTTACCATCGTTGTCTAATGTAGCAATATGTAAATCTTTATTTACAACTTCTACATCACCATCTGTTTTTATATCTGCTCCAGTAACAACACCTGGTCCTTGAGCATCAATATAAATAGTTTTTGGTCCTTCACCTTCCATAGTAAGTGCTAACATTTTAAGATTTAAGATTATCTCTGTAACATCTTCTTTAACACCTGTTATTGTTGAAAACTCATGAAGAACTGAATCTATTTTAACTGAAGTTGGAGCCACTCCAGGTAAAGAAGAAAGTAATATTCTTCTTAATGCATTACCAAGAGTTATTCCATAACCTCTTTCTAATGGTTCTATCTCAAACTTACCATATGTTCCGTTATCGTTTGATTCAACACATTGAATTACTGGCTTTTCTATTTCTAACATTTAAAAACCCTCCTTAATATTAAAATGGCAACCTTATGAGGGCAACTGATCCAATTGTAAAAGTACTCTTAAGATCAATAATTATTATTTGCTGTATAACTCGACGATTAGAGTCTCGTTAACTGGTACGTCGATATCTTCTCTTGCAGGCTCAGCAACAACTTTACCTTCGAAGTTTTCAACGTTAGCTTCTAACCATTTTGGTAAAGCTTTTGGATTTTCAGCAAACATTTTGAATCTTTCTGATCCTCTGCTCTTTTCACAAACAGTGATTACATCATTAACTGATACTTTGAATGATGCGATATCAACTTTTTTACCATTTACTAAGAAATGACCGTGGTTTACTAATTGTCTAGCTTCTGTTCTTGAAGCACCATATCCTAATCTGTAAACAACGTTATCTAATCTCATTTCTAATAATTTAAGTAAGTTTTCACCGGCGATTCCTCTCATTTTTTCAGCTCTTTCATATGTGTTTCTGAACTGACCTTCAAGAACTCCGTATATTCTCTTAGCTTTTTGCTTCTCTCTTAATTGTGTTCCGTAGTTAGATAATTTCTTTCTGCTTGCTCCGTGTTGTCCTGGTGCATAACTTCTTCTAACGAAAGCACATTTATCTGTATAACATCTATCCCCTTTTAGGAATAATTTCATACCTTCTCTTCTACATAACTTACATGTAGCTCCAGTATATCTTGCCATTCATTACACCTCCCGTGACGTTACTAAACTCTTCTTCTTTTTGGTGGTCTACATCCATTGTGTGGGATTGGAGTTACATCTTTTATTAAAGTAACTTCTAATCCAGCTGCTTGTAAGCTTCTTATAGCTGCTTCTCTTCCAGCACCTGGTCCTTTTACGTAAACCTCAACGCTTTTTAATCCGTGTTCCATAGCTGCTTTAGCTGCTGTTTCAGCTGCCATTTGAGCTGCAAATGGTGTGCTCTTTCTTGAACCTTTGAATCCAAGGCCACCAGCACTTGCCCATGCTAATGCATTTCCTTTTGCATCAGTTAAAGTAACTATTGAGTTATTGAATGTTGATTGGATGTGTGCTGCACCATGCTCAACATTTTTTCTTTCTTTTCTTCTTCTAGTTTTTTTAACTTTTTGAGCTGCCATTGTCTTCCCTCCTTAACTATTTCTTCTTATTAGCTATTGTCTTCTTAGGACCTTTTCTAGTTCTAGCATTAGTCTTAGTTTTTTGTCCTCTAAGTGGAAGACCTTTTCTATGTCTGATTCCTCTATATGAACCAATCTCAACTAATCTCTTTATGTTTAAAGCAACTTCTCTTCTTAAGTCACCTTCAACTATTAAATCTTTAATGTAGTTTCTTATTGAGTTTACTTCTTCCTCAGTAAGATCCTTAACTCTTGTATCAGGATTAACTCCAGTTACTTCAAGAATTTTTTGTGATGTAGGTAATCCTATACCATATATATAAGTTAGACCTATTTCAACTCTTTTTTCTCTTGGTAGGTCGATACCTGCTATTCTTGCCATTAATGTTACACCTCCTGGTAATTAAAATACGAAATTGATTTACATTAAATAAGTAACTCAATTGCTCTATTGTTTATTTATATTTAAAATTTTAGGTTGATGGTTTTACCCATCACAGCCGCACCTAAAATTTATTTGCTATTATTTAAATGCCTATATAATCATATTTTACTTTTAAATAAAAGTCAATAAGAATTCGCTCCCAATTGACCTTTTTATTATGTTTTATTTACCTATTAGCCTTGTTTTTGTTTGTGCTTAGGATTTTCACAGATTACCATTACTCTTCCTTTTCTTTTTATAACTTTGCACTTTTCGCAAATAGGCTTAACTGATGGTCTTACTTTCATCGCTAACCCTCCTTATTTTGCTCTCCATGTAATTCTACCTCTTGTAAGATCATATGGTGAAAGTTCCACAGTAACCTTATCTCCTGGTAAAATTCTTATGAAGTTCATTCTTAACTTTCCTGAGATATGAGCTAATATTTTATGCCCACTCTCTAATTCAACTTCAAACATTGCATTTGGTAAAGCTTCTAAAACTGTACCTTGCATTTCAATTATATCACTTTTTGACATAAGGTAATCAAACCTCCTTGTTAGTGCTACTAAGCTTTAAAAATCTTTTTATTTTAAGATTTATATTCTTATCTTTTGATATTATACATGATTTTAACTCATCATCCAATATCTCTGTAAGCACTACATGTTTTATTTTTTTCTTTTTTGGCATTTCAATAGTCTTAGTTGCTCCATTTGTCAATAGTAGATCATCATCTACCAATCCAATCACAATATATGATTTTCCTGCATCTCTTCCAGCATTTGAAGTAACTAATCTACCGATTAAATCAGTTTTTTGCAACTTATTCACCTCAAAGATTACCTTAGTCATAAACTACAAATTCCTTATAGGCAAATGTTAATTTATAACTAAGCAATATATATTAAAACTATTTTATAAGTGTTAATATTTCAGGACCATTAGGTAAAATTGCAACTGTGTTTTCATAGTGTGCAGAAAGTTTCCCATCTGCTGTTACTACTGTCCAGCCATCATCTAAAGTCTTAACTCTATATGATCCCATGTTTACCATCGGTTCAATAGCTAATACCATTCCTGCCATTAACTTTGGACCTCTGCCTGATCTACCGAAATTAGGAACTTCAGGATCTTCATGGACTTTTCGGCCAATTCCATGTCCTACAAAGTCTCTAACAACAGAAAATCCATTGGCTTCAACATATTGCTGTATTTCATTAGAAATATCCGTTAATCTATTGTCTACATATGCCTTTTCTATACCTTTAAAAAAGGATTCTTCAGTAATTCTAATAAGCTTTTCTGCCTCTTCTGATATATTACCTACACCAAAAGTTCTAGCAGCATCACTGTGAAATCCATTTAGACAAACTCCACAATCAATAGAAACAATGTCTCCATCCTTTAATTCATAACTTCCTGGGAAACCATGAATTACTTGATTATTAACAGATATACATAATGAAGCTGGGAAACCATACAATCCTTTGAAGGATGGTGTAGCTCCATGCTTAGTTATAAACTCTTCAGCTATTCTATCTAATTCCGTAGTAGTAATACCAGGTCTTACTTTCTCCTTAAGCAGGTTAAGTGTCTCTCCAAGAATCTTTCCTGCTTTCCTCATTAGGTCGATTTCATTCTCATTCTTAAGAATTATCATTACTTGTCGCTCCCTAATATTTTACAGATACTCTCAAAGACCTCGTTTATTGCTTGTGTTCCATCTACTACTGAAAGTTGCTTTTTGTTTTTATAAAAATCAATTAATGGTTGTGTTTGATTTTCATACACATCAAGTCTTTCCTTAACTGTTTCTTCAGTGTCATCTTTTCTTTGAATAACATCTGATCCGCAAAGATCACATTTTCCATCATTAGTTGGTGGATTAAACTTTATGTGATAACTTGCTCCACATGAAGGACAAACTCTTCTTCCTGTCATTCTTTCAAGTATGAATTCTTTAGGTACTTCTATTAAAAGAGCTGTGTCTATTGACTCTTCTCTTTCAGTTAAGAAGTTATCTAAAGCTTCTGCTTGATGAACTGTTCTTGGGAAACCATCTAATAAATATCCGTTCTTACAATCATCTTGTTGAAGTCTATCTTTTACCATGTTGATAGTTACTTCATCTGGAACTAACTGTCCATTATCCATGTATGATTTAGCCTCAATACCTAAAGGAGTATTCTCTGAAATATTTTTTCTAAAGATATCTCCTGTAGATATATGAGGAATTGAATATCTATTACTAATTGATTTTGCCTGTGTTCCTTTTCCTGCTCCAGGAGGACCTAATAAAACTATCTTCACGGGCATCATCTCCATAACTTGTATTTCTATTTTAAGAATCCTTGGTAATGTCTCATTGTTAATTGAGATTCTAATTGTCTCATTATTTCTAATGAAACAGAAACTAGAATTAACAGTGATGTTCCTCCAAACTGTATTCCTTGGAAAGGAGTATAGTTTGCAACTAAAATAGGAACTACTGCTATAATAGCAGCAAAACATCCACCAAACATTGAAATTCTATTTAATACTTTCTCGAAATAAATCTCTGTTGGTTTTCCAGGTCTTATTCCAGGAATGAAACCTGATGATTTATGCATATTCTCAGCCATTTCATCTGGCTTAAATGTTATTTGAGTATAGAACCAAGTAAAGAATATAGTCAGTAATGCATATAATACTGGATACATCCAAGTCTTTGCATTGAAAGGACTGTAAGAAGATCCTGTAATCCATTGTGACCATCCAGCTTCTGGGAAGAATTGAGCTATAGTTGTTGGGAAACTCATAACAGACATAGCAAAGATTATTGCTATAACAGTTGTTCCAATAATACTTAATGGAATATGAGTTGATTGTCCCTTCATCATTTTATTACCTACGGCTTTACCTGCATATTGTACAGTAATTCTTCTTTCAGCTAATGATAAGTAAATTACACCTGCTAATAAAGCTAATGTAAAGAAAATAAATAATGCTACTTCAACAACATTTATTTTACCTATCTTACTTAAGTTATATATTTGATAACCAGTCATTGGTAAGCTTGATAATATATTTGCAAATATTATCAAAGAAGTACCATTTCCTACTCCTTTAACTGTAATTTGATCTCCTAACCACATTAAGAAAGTTGATCCAACTACTAGTGTTAGTAATATTAAAAACATACTAACTGGAGAATTGCTCTTAAGTGCGCCAACATTGTGAATTATCACATAACTTCCATAAGCAGTGATTGCTCCAATAACAATTGAAGCATATCTAGTTATCTTTTGGATTTTCTTTCTTCCATCATCTCCCTCTTTAGACAATTGTTCTAATTTAGGAATTGCAACTGTTAAAAGTTGCATAATGATTGAAGCATTGATGTATGGTACAACACCTAAAGCGAATATACTAAATCTACTAAAAGAACCACCAGAAATTAAATCATAGAAGCTTACTAAGCTTCCTGATTGTGTTAAAGCTTTTAGACTATCTGTATCAATTCCAGGAACAGGAATATAACTTCCCATCCTGAAAATTGCTATTAAGAATACAGTCCAAATTATTTTTTTTCTTAAATCTTGAACCTTCCAGGCATTACGTAGGGTTGATAGCACGATTATTTCACCTCAACTTTTCCTCCAGCTGCAACTATTTTTTCAGCTGCTTGCTTTGATAACTTGCAACCTGCGATAGTTAAGCTCTTTTCTATGTTTCCATTTCCTAAGATCTTAACTCCGTCCATTAGTTTACTTACTACTCTTCTTTCTAATAGTAATTCTGGAGTAACTTCTGTTCCATTATCGAATATGTTTAATCTATCAACATTGATTGTTACAAAATGTTTTGTAAATGGGTTAGTGAATCCTCTTTTAGGAAGTCTTCTGTATAATGGCATTTGACCACCTTCGAATCCAGGTCTAACTCCACCACCTGATCTAGCATTTTGACCTTTTTCACCTTTTCCGGCATTTCTTCCTAAGCCTGAACCAGTACCTCTACCAACTCTTTTTGGAGCTGATTTACTACCAGCTGCTGGTCTTAATTCATGAAGTTTCATATGTTATTACACCTCCTCTAACGCTCTATTTAATTATGCTTCTTCAACTTTTAGTAGATAACTTATTTTGTTTATCATACCTTTTATTTGAGGAGTTCCCTCATGCTCTACTGTTTTACCTATTTTTCTAAGTCCAAGGGCATGTGCAGTAGCGATATGGTCTTTCTTTCTACCAATTAAGCTTTTAACTAATGTTACCTTTAGCATCGCTATCCCTCCTAACCTATTATCTCTTCAACAGATTTTCCTCTTAATTTAGCTATATCTTCAGCTGTTCTTAAGTTAGCTAATCCGTTGATAGTTGCTTTTACCATGTTTCTTGGGTTGTTTGAACCTAATGATTTAGCTCTAACATCCTTTAATCCTGCTAATTCAAGAACTGATCTTGCAGGACCTCCAGCTATAACTCCTGTACCTTCAGTAGCTGGCATTATAAGTACATCTCCTGTACCGAATTTTCCGTGTATTTCATGAGGAACAGTAGTTCCAACGATTGAAACTTCTACTAAGTTTTTCTTAGCATCTTCTATTCCTTTTCTTATTGCTTCAGGGATTTCGATAGATTTACCAGTTCCAACACCAACGTGTCCGTTCTCGTCTCCAACAACAACTAACGCACTGAATCTGAAGTTTCTACCACCCTTAACAACCTTAGTAACTCTGCTTATACTAACAACCTTTTCTTTAAGGTCTAGTGTGCTAGGATCGATTCTCATGTATTTCCCCTCCTTGTAGATTAGAATTTTAATCCGGCTTCTCTTGCTCCGCTAGCTAAAGCCTCAACTCTTCCGTGATATACGTATCCACCTCTGTCGAATACTACATCATTTATTCCTTTTTCTATAGCTCTTTTAGCAACTAATTCTCCAACTAATTTAGCAGCTTCTTTGTTGCTTCCTTTAACTTCGATAGCTTTATCTAAGCTTGAAGCAGCTACTAAAGTAACAGCATTAACGTCGTCTATTATTTGAGCATATATGTTCTTTTCACTTCTATATACAGATAATCTTGGTCTTTCTGGAGTTCCGAATACCTTCTTACGAACTCTTAGGTGACGTCTTTCTCTTGCTTCTTTTCTGTCTGCCTTTTTGAACATAAGGTTCACTCCTTTCTATATTAGTATTTATTATTTACCAGTTTTACCTTCTTTTCTTCTTATAACTTCATCAGAGTACTTGATTCCTTTACCTTTGTATGGTTCAGGTTTTCTCCATGATCTGATGTTAGCAGCAACTGCTCCAACTTTTTCTTTATCGATACCTTCAACGATAACTTTAGTTGTTCCGTCTAATTTGAAGTCTACTCCATCAACTGCTTCAACTTCTACTGGATGTGAATATCCTAAGTTCATAACAAGTTTCTTTCCTTGTAATTGAGCTCTGTATCCAACTCCGTTTAACTCTAAAGTTTTTGAAAAACCTTGGCTTACTCCAACAACCATGTTGTTAAGTAAAGCTCTAGTTAATCCGTGAAGTGCTCTGTGTTCTTTAACGTCACTTGGTCTAGTAACAACTACTTGAGCATCTTCTACAGCTATATTAATGTCTTTGTGCATAGCTTTAACTAACTCACCCTTAGGGCCTTTTACTGTAACAACGTTCTCTGGTGTTACAGTAACAGTTACTCCAGCAGGGATAGCTATAGGCATTTTACCTACTCTTGACATAATGCGCACCTCCTGTGAATTTGGTCCTTATATTTTTTTAAATCATCTCTTTGCTTCAATCTATTTAAATCTATGTTATTTTCTCACTCTAAAAAATTACCAAACGTAGCAGATAACTTCTCCGCCTAATCCTAATTTTCTAGCTTCTCTGTCAACTACTAATCCTTTTGAAGTTGATATTAAAGCGATACCTAATCCGTTTAATACTCTAGGAACTTCATCTTTCTTGCAGTAAACTCTTAAACCTGGTTTTGATATTCTCTTTAAACCAGTTATAACTCTTTCATTGTTTGCTCCGTACTTTAAAGTTAATCTCATCATAGGAACTACACCATCGTTGTACTCCTCTACTCCTTTAAGATAACCTTCTTGTAATAATATATTTACGATAGCCTTCTTAACACTTGAAGAAGGTACTTCAACAACTTCGTGTCTTACTGAGTTCGCGTTTCTCACACGAGTTAGTAAGTCTGCGATAGGATCTGTCATAACCATTATATTGTGCCTCCTTTCATTCTACTAGTTATATTACCAGCTTGCCTTTCTACATCCAGGAATTTCACCTTTGTAAGCTAATTCTCTGAAGCAGATACGGCAAATTCCGAATTTCTTTAATACAGAATGTGGTCTTCCACATAATCTACATCTAGTATACGCTCTAGTTTTGTATTTAGGTTCTTTTTTCCATTTTTCGATCATTGCCTTACGAGCCATGCGTATCCCCTCCTTATTATTGAGCGAATGGCATTCCAAGGAATCTTAATAATTCTCTTGCTTCTTCGTCTGTGTTAGCACTAGTAACGAAGATTATATCCATTCCTCTTACTTTATCTACTTTATCATACTCGATTTCTGGGAATATTAATTGTTCCTTAATTCCTAATGAGTAGTTTCCTCTTCCATCAAATGCTTTAGCTGAAACTCCTCTGAAGTCTCTTACTCTAGGTAAAGCTATTGAAACTAATTTATCTACGAATTCGTACATATTAGTCTTTCTTAAAGTAACTTTACATCCTAAAGCCATGTTCTCTCTTATTTTAAAGTTAGCAACTGACTTTTTAGCTCTTGTTAATACAGGCTTTTGTCCAGCGATTATTTGTAAATCACTAACAGCTGATTCTAGAACCTTAGGATTATCTTTAGCTTCTCCTACTCCCATGTTTATAACAACTTTTTCTATTTTAGGAACTTGCATTATGTTTTTGTATCCGAACTTTTCCATCATAGCTGGAACTACTTCTTTTTCATATCTTTCTTGAAGTCTATTCACGTAAAGTACCTCCTTTCAAATTTTAGAATGTTTCTCCACACTTCTTACATACTCTTACTTTTGCACCGTCTTCTAATAACTTATGGCTTATTCTTGTAGCCTTTTTGCATTTTTCACAGAATAACATAACTTTTGAGCTGTTTATTGCAGCTTCCATTTCTATTATTCCACCTTGCATGTTTTGTCTATTAGGTTTTTGATGCTTTTTAACTAAGTTAACTCCTTTAACTACTACTTTACCAGTCTTAGGAATTACTCTTAAAACTTCACCAGTTTTTCCTTTATCTTTACCTGATATAACTACTACTGTGTCGTTCTTTCTAACATGTACCTTCATCTTAGCCACCTCCTAATCGTTTATTAGAGAACTTCTGGTGCTAATGATAAGATTTTATTGAACTCAGTATCTCTTAGCTCTCTCGCAACTGGTCCAAAGATACGAGGTCCTCTTGGTTGCTTATCATCTTTTATTATTACAGCTGCATTTTCATCAAATTTGATGTATGAACCGTCAGCTCTTCTTAGTCCTCTTACTGATCTTACAATAACTGCTTTAACTACTTCGCCTTTTTTAACAACTCCGCCTGGTGTTGCACTTTTAACGCTAGCAACTATTACATCTCCGATATTTCCGAATTTTCTTTTAGATCCGCCTAAAACTCTTATGCACATTATTTCTTTTGCACCTGAGTTGTCAGCAACCTTTAGTAAGGTTTGTTGTTGTATCATGAAATTAACCTCCTTTCAGACTTTAGAAAACTATTTTGCTTTCTCTACTATCTCAACAAGTCTCCATCTCTTATCTTTTGATAATGGTCTAGTTTCCATTATAAGAACTCTATCTCCGAATCTAGCCTCATTATTTTCATCATGAGCTTTGAACTTAGTTGTTCTGTTAACAGTTTTTCCGTATAGTGGATGTCTAACCTTTGTTTCAACCGCAACAACGATAGTCTTATCCATTTTATCAGAAACAACTCTACCTAATCTCTTTTTTCTTAAATTTCTTTCCACAGCGGTTACCTCCTTTCAGGATTACTGCTCAATCTTTAACTCTTCTTCTCTTATGATTGTTTTGATTTGAGCTATTGATTTTTTTACTTCTCTGATTCTCATTGGGTTTTCTAATTGACCTGTAGCTAATTGGAATCTTAAATTGAATAACTCAGCTTTAAGGTCTCCTAATTTCTTTATTAAATCTTGAGGATTGCTTGTTCTTAGTTCTTTTAACTCTCTAGCTTTCATTATTCTTCACCACCCATTTCCTCAAAATCTCTTCTTGTAACGAACTTAGTCTTTACAGGAAGTTTGTGTGAAGCAAGTCTCATAGCTTCTCTTGCTTTCTCTTCATCAACTCCAGATAACTCGAATAAAACTCTACCTGGTTTAACTACTGCTACCCAGTATTCAACTGAACCTTTACCTGAACCCATTCTTGTTTCAGCTGGTTTCTCAGTTACAGGTTTGTCTGGGAATATTTTTATCCAAAGCTTTCCGCCTCTTCTTATATATCTATTGATAGCTATTCTCGCAGCTTCTATTTGGTTACTAGTGATCCATCCACAAGTTGTAGCTTGGATTCCGAAATCTCCGTAAGCTAGAAAGTTTCCTCTAGTTGCCTTACCTTTCATTCTACCACGTTGTACCTTACGATGTTTAACTCTTTTAGGCATTAACATGTTATATTCCTCCTTTCTTAGTGCATCCTATTATGCGTTAGCTTCTTCCTTTTTTTTAACTTTTTTAGTTGGAAGAACTTCTCCATTGTAAACCCACACTTTAACACCAATTTTACCGTAAGTTGTATCAGCTTCAGCAAATCCATAGTCGATGTCAGCTCTTATTGTTTGTAGTGGGATTGTTCCTTCATTATATTGCTCAGTTCTTGCTATTTCAGCTCCACCTAATCTTCCTGAACAAGCAGTTTTAACACCTAATGTGCCAGCTTTCATTGCTCTTTGGATAGTTTGCTTCATAGCTCTTCTGAATGATATTCTCTTTTCTAATTGAGCAGCAATGTTTTCAGCCATTAATTGAGCGTTAGTTTCAGCGTTCTTAACCTCAACAATGTTTATTAAAACATTTTTCTCAGCTATTATATTTTTTAAGCTAGCTTTTAATCTTTCGATTCCTGAACCACCTTTTCCGATGATTACACCTGGCTTAGCTGTGTGTATGTTTAACTTAACTCTTTTAACTGATCTTTCGATTTCAATCTTAGCGATTCCAGCTGAGAAAAGTTCTTTCTTTATGAATTTTCTTATTTGTTGGTCTTCGATTAAGTTATCAGCAAAATTTTTCTTATCAGCATACCATTTTGCATCCCAATCTTTAATTACACCAACTCTTAGTCCGTGAGGATGTACTTTTTGTCCCATGCTTTTCCCTCCTTACCTTATTAAGCTCTTTCTTTAACAACAAGTGTTATGTTACTTGTTCTCTTGTTTATTCTGAATGCTTTACCATGATCCATTGGTCTGAATCTTTTTAATGTTGGTCCGTGACCTACATGTGCTTCTGCAACGAATAATCTGTTAGCATCTAATTCGTGATTGTTCTCCGCATTAGCTACCGCTGATTTTAAAACTTTGCTTATAACCTCAGCAGCATCTCTTGGAGTATATTTTAAAATTGCGAAAGCTTCGTTTACGTTCTTTCCTCTTATTAAATCAAGAACAACTCCTACTTTAGTTGGAGACATTCTTACATATTTAGCTATAGCTTTAGCTTCCATCTAAAGATCCTCCTTTCCCGGATACTATTATTTTCTCTTTGATGTTTTTTCGTTTTTAATATGACCTTTGAAAGTTCTTGTTAAAACGAATTCTCCTAATTTATGTCCAACCATATCTTCTGTAACATAAACTGGGATATGTTTTCTTCCATCATGAACAGCTATTGTATGGCCTATCATTTGTGGGAATATAGTTGAGCTTCTTGACCAAGTTTTGATAACTTTCTTATCTCCATTTTGGTTCATTTCTTCTATTTTCTTTAAAAGACCTGCATGCACGAAAGGTCCTTTCTTAATTGATCTACTCACTAGAATTTCCTCCCTTCATAAACTTAATTATGCCGCCAAACTGTGAAGAGAATATTTAATTCTCTCCAAACTATTTAGCGTTTCTTCTCTTAATGATGAATCTATCTGAGTATTTTTTATTCTTTCTAGTTTTGTATCCAAGTGCTGGTTTACCCCATGGAGTAACTGGACTTGGTCTACCGATAGGAGATCTACCTTCTCCACCACCGTGAGGGTGATCGCAAGGGTTCATTACAGAACCTCTAACTGTTGGTCTCCATCCCATGTGTCTCTTTCTACCAGCTTTACCGATATTTACGATCTCATGAGTTGTGTTTGATACTGTTCCAACAGTAGCTTTACATTCGATTCTTACGTATCTCATTTCACCTGATGGTAATCTTAATGTAGCATAGTTTCCTTCTTTAGCCATTAACTGAGCTGAAGTACCTGCTGATCTTACCATTTGGCCACCTTTTCCAGCTTGTAACTCTATGTTATGAACAAAAGTACCTACTGGCATGTGTTTTAATTGAAGAGCGTTACCTGGCTTGATATCAGCCTCTGGTCCTGATACTACTGTATCTCCTACTTTTAAACCTACAGGAGCAAGTATGTATCTCTTCTCTCCATCAGCATAAACAACAAGTGCTATGTAAGCTGATCTGTTTGGATCGTACTCTACTGTAGCAACTTTTGCTGGGATTCCATCCTTATTTCTTTTGAAATCTATTATTCTATATTTTCTCTTAGCTCCACCACCATGGTGTCTAACAGTTATTTTACCTTGTGCGTTTCTACCACCAGTTTTCTTTAAAGAAACAAGAAGTGACTTCTCTGGTGCATTTGTAGTAACTTCTTCAAATGTTGGCATAGTCATTTGTCTTCTTGATGGTGTAGTTGGGTTAAACTTTTTAAGTGCCATTATTGTCCCTCCTTCTTATAGCTTATCTGGCCTTCAACCAATACCTGCTTTTTATTATTGCATTCCTTCGAAGAATTCAATGCTGCTACCTTCTGCTAAAGTTATAACAGCTTTTTTGAAGTCAGCTCTTTTTCCGATGTGAACTCCAACTCTCTTAGTTTTTCCTTCGAATCTCATAGTCTTAACGTCAGCAACTTTTACGTTGAAAACTTCTTCTACAGCTCTCTTTATTTGTACTTTGTTAGCTGCCATATGAACTATGAAGGTGTATTTATTTTCAGCCATAGCTGCCATACTCTTTTCAGTTATAACTGGTTTTCTGATTATATCATGGCTTGTTAACTTCATTATGCGTACACCTCCTCAATTTTGTTTACAGCTTCTTTAGTTATCATTAATGTTTTGCAGTTTAATAAATCATAAACATTGATGTTGTTAACAGGCATAACTGTTACACCTTCTATGTTTCTTGCTGATTTATATACATTTTCATTAACTTCAGCTGTTATTATTAATGTCTTCTTAGCTTCGAAAGCATTTAACATTTTAACTGCTTCCTTAGTTTTTGGAGCTTCGAAAGTTAAGTCTTCTAAAACAACCATATCTGCAACTTTGCTAGTTAAAGCAGAAGTCATAGCTACTTTTCTCATGCTCTTTGGTATTGACATTCTGTAATCTCTTGGTTTTGGTGCAAATACAACTCCACCTTTGATCCATTGAGGCGCTCTGATAGAACCTTGTCTTGCTCTACCTGTTCCTTTTTGTCTCCAAGGCTTGATTCCGCCTCCTCTTACCTCAGATCTTGTTTTAGCTGATTGAGTACCTTGTCTCTTGTTAGCTAATTGAGCTACTACTACTTGGTGTAAAGCATATTTGTTTACTTCTACTCCGAATACTTGCTCATTTAATTGGATATCTCCAACTTGTTGTCCTTCTTTATTAAATAAACCTACTTTAGGCATTACGCTTCCTCCTTTCTACAGAAATTAAGCCTTAACGCTGTTTCTTATAACTACTGTGCCTTTATTTGGACCTGGGATTCCACCCTTGATTAAGATGATGTTCTTTTCAGGCATTATCTTAACAACTTCTAAGTTAAGAACAGTTGTGTTCTTAGCTCCCATATGTCCAGGCATTCTTTTGTTCTTGAAAGTTCTTGATGGGTCTGAAGCAGCTCCCATTGAACCTGGTGCTCTGTGGAATTTAGAACCGTGAGACATTGGTCCTCTACTAGCATTCCATCTTTTGATTGTACCTTGGAATCCCTTACCTTTAGAAACTCCTGATACGTCTACTTTGTCTCCAATTTCAAATGTGTCAACCTTTATTTCGTCTCCAACATTGTAATTAGCAACATCTTCCACTCTGAACTCTTTTAAAGTTCTTCTTAAAGAAACACCTGCTTTAGCGAAATGTCCTTTTCTTGGTTTGTTAACTAATTTTTCTCTTAATTCACCGAATCCAACTTGTATTGCGTCATATCCATCAGTTTCAACTGTTTTCTTTTGAACTACAACACATGGACCAGCTTCAACTACAGTTACAGGGATTACTCTACCATTCTCATCGAATATTTGAGTCATTCCAACTTTTTTACCTATTATAGCTTTTTTCATGTGGTTACACCTCCTAAACATATTAGCGGATTGCCTCTGCAATCATAACAGTTCAATCTCTTAATTCAATCTAAATAAACTATTAAAGTTTTATTTCGATATCAACACCTGCTGGTAAGTTTAATCTCATTAATGCATCAACAGTTTTTGGTGATGGATTAACGATGTCTATTAATCTCTTATGAGTTCTCACTTCGAACTGCTCTCTTGAGTCTTTGTACTTATGTACAGCTCTTAAGATTGTTATAACGTCTTTTTCAGTTGGTAGTGGAACTGGTCCAACAACCTTTGCTCCTGTAGACTTAGCAGTTTCAACAATTTTCTCAGCTGATTGATCTAATATTGTATGATCAAACGCTTTTAATCTTATTCTTATTTTTTGTTTTGACATTTGGTTTCCCTCCTTTTCATGTACGCTTTACTTCTAACGCACAACAGTAAGCATTGTGTAAACTGTCCCTGGTGTTTCACACTTT
>NZ_JARIDH010000015.1 GCF_029267215.1 Clostridium sp.
CTTTTTCAACGTTATCTGATATTCTTTGTTTTCCTATATTTAGAGTTCCTTGATTGCTTGGAATTAATATTACAGCAGGAAGTACTTGTCTTGTATATCTCTCGATAGTTTCTTCTATATTCTTAGCAACGTGTTCTGTAACAAAGATTACTGCATAACCTGTCATTGCAAGCTTATCAATTGTTTTCCTAGCTTCTTCATCTTCAACTACTGGGAATACATCTATTCCTAAAGCTTTAAATGCTAAAACTGAGTCTTTATCACCTACAACTCCAATTTTCTTATACATATCCATCACGCAGCCTTTCTCTTATTACTTCCTTAGTAATATTGTTTAATTTACCAACCATGATAGTTCTTATTTGCTTTATTTCATTCTCTTTAACATACATATATGTTAGAACCGGCTCTAAACCTTTAGTTACTATTTTAGCTTCTTTCATTATACTCATTATATGGTTATCAATAAGTTTTTCAAACTCACTAACTGATGAAGTTTCTATGTAACTAGCTATACCTTCTCTTACAACATTTGAATATTCTTTACTACTTAAGTTATTTGGAATATTCTCTATTGTATCTATATATATATTTCTAAACTTACTAGAATCTATACTACCACCTGGTACTATAGCATCTAAGAAGAAGTTAACATTCTTATCTTGCTTCTTAGTTCTTAATAATGTTTTAACATTATTTAAATCAATAAGATTATTAAGGTATCTATCTAAAGCCTTATCTTTTATTTCTTTTTTGTTTGCTATTTCATGAATATGAGCATATAAGTATTGATCTGCTATTAAATCTATAAACTGAGGATCTTTAGTTTCCTCGTACTTTTCAAATATCTTCTTTGAGCACTCTTCCATTTTCTTAGGAAGTCTACCAAAATCCTCTCCATTTATTGCAGATTTTAAGTCATTTATTCCTATCATTCCAACCGGTATTAACATTTGGGAAAAATCTTTATTTAAGATTTTCCCCTTTACTAATACCTTTATGTTATGATAGTCATATTTTAAAGCCATAACATCTATGATTCCTTTTAATGGACTAGCTTCATACATAGTTTTATATAATCTAACTAATTCATTTGATAAAAGAATCTCATAATCTTCTGGTCTTCTTACTTCATTCATAAATGCTGCATACTCTGTTTCTTGTAGAACTTTTAATGCACTTTCTGAACTGTTTGCATCTATCATTCTTTCTATTTGAGCTTTATCAAGGAGTTTCTTTTCGTATACTCTGATTCTAGGAATTAATTGCAAAAATTGCATTGAATCCATTATTCATCCTCCTTAATCAAATAATACTTTGTTCACCTCAGACTCTAACTCTCCTCTTAAAGAGTTAATTAAAGCTTCAAAGGTATTATTTATTTGTATTCCATTTCTATCTAATATGAAGCCACCATTAAATTTGCCTTCCATATTTAATGTAATACTTCCTTTTATTCCTTTAGATTCAAGTTCTTTATTTAATGCTTCCAAGAACTCTTTGCTAAATATATCTTTATCTTTTTCATTGATTATAATAACTTCATTTCCTTCTAAATCTAATGAATTTAAAGTTGAAGTAATGTAAGATACATATTCTTCTTTTGAAATATTTTGTAATGTTTCTATAGCTTTATGGAAGATATTTGATATAACTTCTTGCTTAGCTTTTAATACATCATTTCTTTCTGATTATTTAGCATTTGAAATTATTCTTGCTTTCTTAACTTCAGCTTCTATATTAGCTTTCTTTATTATTTCTTCTTTTTCTGCTTCAGCATTATTTGCTTTCTTAGATACAATCTTCTCTTTTTGTGCTTCAGCCTCAGCTAATATATACTTTTTCTTTTCTTCAGCATCATTTAGAATCTTGGAAGTTAAATTATTTAAATTTGACATTCCCTTCACTTCTCCAATCTTTGCTTACTATTATTGTATTACGCTTGCACCATTTACTAATAAGAATGATATAACGAATCCTAATAATGCATATGTTTCAACCATTGCTGCGAATATGATACCTTTAGTATTGTGCTCTGGTCTTTTAGCTAAGATTTGGATACCAGCTGCAGCTGCTTTACCTTGAGATATACCTGACCATAATCCAGCGATAGCTATTGGTAAACAAGCAAATAATAAGTATAATCCTTTAGCTAATGATGCATCACCATTACTGATTTGGTTAAATACTAAGAAACCTATAACGAATCCATAAAGACCTTGTGTACCTGGTAATAATTCAAGAACTAATGCTTTACCAAACTTTTCTGGTTCTTCAGTAACTAATCCCGCTGCTGCTTCCCCAACTATACCAACACCTTTAGCTGATCCTATACCTGACATACCTACAGCTAATGCTATTCCAAAAGCTCCAAATATTAATCCTCCGTAATTTGCCATAAAATATGAAATCCAGTTTTCCATAATTTAATTCCTCCTGAAAATATAATGTTATTTTAATTTAATTTTAACTATAATTTATTTATTTCTTTTTATTGTTATGAATTTATTTATTGTTCTAAATGGTGTGAATGCTTTTCCGCCACCTTCATAGAATTTTGAGAAGTACTCAACGTACTGTAATCTCGCTGTGTGAACATATGCTCCAAGTAATGATAAAAGCATATTAAATGTATGAGCCGCTATAAAGAATAAAGGTCCTACAACTATAACTGCTATTCCTGGGAACATACCTATTATTAGATTAAGTGCAGCTGCTATTGATCCACCTGCAATACCTAAAGCCATAAGTCTTGTATATGATACTAAGTCTCCTACGTATCCTGTTATACCGTATAAGGCATATAAACCTTGACCTATTTGAGCACCTTTTGTTTCTTCATCTCTACCTTGTGTTAAGATTATTAATATTGAACCTACTATTGATAATCCTTTACCTACTAAGCTTATAGGGCCATCAAAGAATATCATTGGAAGACCTATTAAAAGCATAATCCATGATCCTACATCAAATAAAGCATATAAATATTGCTTATCTCTGATTAACATGTACGCTTTTATAAATAATCCAAAGAATATTTGAATAACCCCAAATCCAACTGATAAAATTAGTAACAAGTTGGTATCTTTACTTGGATTTATAAGTCCAAATTTCAATTCAAATCCAAAGGCAGTACCAAATATTGCACCTGCAATAGTTGTAGCTATACTTAAATACATAAAGAATTTAGCAAACTTTTCTTGTGCCTCATCTAAATTAAGTAATTTCATAGCTAATAGTGATCCTGCAAATAATACTAGTCCGTATCCTAAGTCTGCAACCATCATGCCAAAGAATACTAGGTAGAAAGGTGTTAAAAGTGGTGTAGGGTCTATTTCATCATATCTTGGTAAGCTATACATTTCTGTTATTGAATCGAAAGCTGCTGCTGGTCCCTTATTGTGTAATTTAACTGGAACTTCTGCAATTTCATCTTCTTTAACTTCTTCAAATTCAAGATAATACATATCTCCTACTGAACTCTGTATAATTCCTTCTAAAGAAAAATTATCATTCTTTGGAACCCAACCTTGAATAACAACTACTTTATCTGTTTTTAAGAAGTTTTCACTAGCTTCTTTTCTAATAAGTATGTTGCTGTAATATTCATAAGCTAATTCTAAAGTTCTCTTTTCTTCTCTGTAATTTGAAAGTACTCCTCTTAAGTCTGCTTTTTGAGCTTCGATTTCTTTTATTTTTAATTTAAACTCTTCAACAAGAACTGAAGCTTTTTCTTTGTACTTAGTTTGGAATGCTGAAAAACCAAAGTTCTTTAAAACTTCATCCATTTCTTCAGCTCTTTCTTTCATTGTCATTACAAAGACATATGAATCTTGGTCAGTGTTAGAAATAACTTCTATATAACTTTCCTTGAATTCGCTTTCAATTTCATTCTTCATGTTTTCAAGATTTTGACTTGAAATTACACCTAAGAATGTAACTACTTTTTCAAAACTATTTAATTCACCTAGTGGAGCATCGAAACTTTGCCATGGCTCTAAGATTTCTATTTCACCTAAAAGTTTTGTCTTTTCGTTTTCTAGAGTAGCAAGCTCTCTCTCCATTTTCTTAACCTCTGAATAAACGACTTCCCAGTTGCTATTTTCAACCTTTACTTCTAGCTCATCCAAAGTTAAGCTTTCTTTACCAGCTTTTAAAGCCTTAAATCCTCCAACTTCAGCAACAAACTCTTTTAAGAAGTCTAAAGCTGATCTTGTTTTTGAAACATTTTCTTCTATAAGAGTTGTTTCAGCATCTAAATCATCTTTGCTAAGAGATTCAAAGACTTCATTGCCTTCCACTTTTTCTTCATCTTGTAAGTTTATGAACTCAACTTCTGAAGAACTTTGAATTTTTTTAAGAAGCTTTTCTTTCTCTGATTCAAAGGCAAGTAAGGTGAATTTATTCATCTTAACTATTGCCATTAGTTTTCACAATCCTCTCAATAACTAAATTTACTGCTGAATCAATCTTAGAACCTTTAAGACTTGATACCTCAGCACATTGTTTTTCACCTTCTGAAAGTATGACCTCAGCCTCTTTTCTTCCGGCTTCCTCTGCATTGCTAACAATTCCTCTTGCAACATTTTTAGCTTCTTCTATTATTGAGTTATATCTTTCATCAGCTTCTATTGTTGCATCAGAAATTATTTTTTTGCTTTGCTCATGAGCTTTTTTAATCATTTCATCAGCTTGCAATTCAACTTTTTTAATTTCTTTTATTGCTTCTATTGCCAAAGTTTCACCACCTTTATATAAGGAATTTTTATAA
>NZ_JARIDH010000020.1 GCF_029267215.1 Clostridium sp.
CAGGGGGTCACAGGTTCGATCCCTGTTGCGACCACCATAAAATTTTAAATGGCTCAGTAGCTCAGTTGGTTAGAGTACCGGCCTGTCACGCCGGGGGTCGAGGGTTCGAGTCCCTTCTGAGTCGCCATATGCTGGTGTGGCTCAATTGGCAGAGCAGCTGACTTGTAATCAGCAGGTTATCGGTTCAAGTCCGATCACCAGCTCCAAAAGACTTCAGTTTTACTGAAGTCTTTTTTATTCTACGGAATTTAACTTATTTATGCCAAAAAAATGCATCTTATCTTTTAAGTAAGATAAGATGCATTTTTTCTTTTAGTTTTTTCAAGATTTTTCTTTATTCTTATATCATCACCATAAGTTTTGAAAAGAACAAAGTTACCAATTAATCTTGAAGTTATTCTCTCTGCATAGGATTGCTTAAGTTCTTCTAAATTTAGATTAGTTGATATAAGCATTTTCTTATTAGTTAGAATTTTTTTATTTAATAAAGTAAACAATTCTGTGGTAGAGAAATCAGTTATCTGTTCTGCACCTAGATCATCTATAACAAGTAAATCACAATTTATCAATAAATCTTCTAATTCATAGTTATTATTAAATCTTATATCTTTAAGATCCCTCATAAGTTCTTCAGATGTTCTGTAAACAACAAGAAATCCACTATCTAATAAAGTTTTGGATATACAGTAAGTTAAAAATGTCTTACCTGTTCCTGGACTACCAAAGAAAAGTATATTTTCATTGTGAGAAGTAAACTTAGGAATATAGCCATTAACTATTCTATCAATTATTATTTGCATATTTTCTCTTGGAGAATACTTCTCATTTAATTTTTTTATAGGAGAAAATACGTTTATATCAAATTTAGAAAAGTTATTTATTCTTAATGCATCAGCCATATGAGAATTTTCATAATAAATTTCTACGAGTTTTCTTTTATAACAAGCACATTTTTCAGTTCTAATATATCCTGTATCTTTGCAAGCTTCACATTCATAGTGTAAATCTAAATAATCTGAAGGATAACCATGCATGGCTAGAAGTTGATTTTTTTCTTCTCTAAGATTCTCTATTTCTTTTCTCATCTTATCAAAAGTTTCTTTATCTGCATTTCTTAAAGCTAGCATTGAAAGTTTTACTGAGGCTTTGCTTATTTCTCTTTCGTATTCTAAAACTTGAGGAAGAGTTTCTTGGATTTCTTTCCTTCTATTAGCTAAATTAGATTTTTCTCTATTACGAATTTTTTCGTATATATCCATCAGTTGACTTTTATAACCTTTAATCATTCAGTATCCCATCCTAACAATTGTTTTTCTAAGGAATCATAGTCATAATCTCTCTGAGTGAAGTTTGCCGCTCTAGCAGGCTTTTTTTGTATTGATGTATTTTGAGTATTATTAAATGGCTTTTTGATGTTAGATGATTTTTTTACATCTTTTTTTGCTACATCATCAAGAGTTTTAATGCCATCTTTAAACCATTTAGATAATATTCCATCTATGTATTTAAAATCAGCTCTGTTTAATCTTTCAAAACATATATCACAAGCTTTATATATTAATTCAACAGAAAAATTATAAGTTAAAAGCCACTTTTCCATCATAGTTTCTTGTGGTTTCATTATTTCTGTGTTTTGAATTCCTAAATATTTAAGGATTTTTCTTATTTTAATCCACTTATCTTCTGTTTTAGTTATGTAAGCTTGTGCCTCTTCAATTGATTTTATACCTGCAGTATGCCAGCCTAGTGCCACTGTTTCTATGTATCTAATATCTTTTTTTCCTTTAGATACACAGTACTCAATTAGTATAAGGATTAATTCAGAAGAAAAATTAAGCTCTGTTTGCCATGATAGATAAGTTGTCATTTCCTTAGTAGATAAAGGTCTACAGATAAGTTTTTCAATATCTTTAAGCATATCCTTAGTATTGTTTTCATCAAGTGCTGATAATAAATCAACAGAGTTGTGAGATGAATTGTGACTTGCTTCTGAAAGATCTACAAATTCTATACTAAAGTTATTCATTTTATCTATAGGAACTAATTTTATAACGCCTTCTTCATGCCAATAATTAAGAGCATTCATTACATCTGATTCTAGAAGATTTAAGTTTGTTGCTAAAATTGAAGAATTAACTCCAAGTTCACCAGAAAAATTATATTTTAACATTAATAAATAAACTTTAACAAACTCTCCTCTAGCCTTAGGCATATATTCTTCTATGAATATATCACTAATAGGAGTAAATTTAGTGGCTGAGTTTTTTAACATAAAAGTACTCAAAAAAAATAACCACCTTTCCAGTTTTTTATATAAGTTTTATATTTTAAGTTTATTATTTTCTATTAAAAGTAAAAAATAAGAATAAACTAAGTTTAATTATATCAAAGTGTCTTTTCTATAACAATAAATCAAACTTTAATTAAATATAAAAAATATTTTCTTAAAATGAATAATTTTTGTTTAAATGGAGACATTAATTTACGTGTTTAATTTTAAGCAAAAAATTTTACTAAAAAGGAGAAATTTTATGAGTATTTCAGAAGGTGAGGGGAGAAATAATAAGTTTATTTTTCTTTTTTTCTTACTATTTTTCATATTCGCATTTAAGTGTTATGTTTTTGCAAATTCTTTATATAGAGAAAGTGGAGAATTTGAATATGTAGTTGAGGATGTTAAATGTATGGCAAACATATATATGGAAGCATACGAGCTAACTTTAAATGACAATTTTGTTGGTTATGTAGCTAATGAAGATACAGTAAATAAAGCCTTAAAAAATATAGAAAATAAATATGCAGAGAAAGCTTCTAAAAATGGATTTTTAGTTGAGGATGTGAACTTTGATACAAAAATTGAATTAAAGAAAAATAATGTGTTAATTAGTGAGATTAGTGACGAAGACAAATTATCAAAAGAGATTTTAGAGACTAATGAACTTCTTAATGGGTCTTTAGTTAATATAATAGTTGATGGTGAAAAAGAAGAAGTAGTATCAGTAGAACCTGATGTTGAGGTTATAAAAGTAGATAATATGTATTTAGGTGATAATAAGATTGAAGTAGGGGAAGATGGTGAAAAGAAGGTTAAAAAGAAGATAACTTTTATCAATGGCAAAGAAGTTAGCAGCGAGATATTAGAACAGCAAGTTTTAAAAGATGCTGAAAATACCAAGGTTTATAAAGGAATAAAAAATCCAATATCATCAAGCGTAGAGTTTTTAAGTCATCCAACTAGAGGCGGGGTTATTACATCTGTTTTTGGAGAAAAAAGTAGGGGTGGACACAGAGGTGTTGATATAGGAGTACCTTTTGGAACGCCAATAGGAGCAGCTTGTGATGGCGTTGTAACATTTGTTGGATATAATGATATATACGGAAATATGGTTAAAATAAGACATGATGACAATACAGAGACTTTGTATGCACATGCTAGTGAAATTTTAACGACAGTAGGAAAAGAAGTAAAAAAAGGTGAGACTATTGCCAAAGTTGGTAGCACTGGAAGAAGTACTGGGCCTCACCTACATTTAGAGTTGATATATAAAGGTAATCCTATTAATCCTATGGATTACATAATTAAAAATTAAATATTTTCAAATAAAAAATTTAAATCTATAATTCCTTCTCCAACAGATTCAGAAGGAAGTTCATATTTATTATTAGCCGCTATTTTAAGTAGTGAGCATAAATCCTTATAAGTTAGTTCTGGCTTAGACTCTAAAATTAGTGCACATACTCCAGATATGTAAGCACAGGCTAGAGAAGTTCCATGAAAGAGTTTATAGCTAGTATCTAATTTATGAGGATATAATTTTATTCCATTTCTTTCAGAGATATAATTTTCATCAGAATTTAAGCACATTATATTTTCACAAGCAGCACAAAGATTAGGTTTTTTTAAGTTTGAATTTCCCATAGAAGAAAATTTAAATTGAGAAGTCGGTGTTTTAGTAGAATCAATTCCGCCAACAGTTATACACCACTTAGAAATTGCAAGGCCTTGAATTGTATTTTCACCAGAAATACTTCCTGCTGGAACAATAGGAATAATATTTTTACTAACAGCTAGTTTAAAAATATTATTAAAATAATCAGAAATAGTAGTGTTGTGGTTTGTCAGTTCAAAGGGTAAACAAAGAATTTTTATTGGATTATCTTCTTGATATATTAAAGTCTGTATTGCAAATAAAATATCTGATACAAAGCCCTTTCCATTTGCATCAAATGCTTTAATACATGATATCTTAGATTCCTCAGCAATTCCTTTAAATACAAAATTTGAGGAATATCCACTTCCACATATAATTCCGCTTATTGCAGTGCCATGACCATTATCATCATAAGGGTACTCATAATTATTTAATAAATCTAAAAAACTAACTATCTTATTTTTGGGGGTTAACAAATCAGGATGAGGGTACACACCGCTATCAATTAAACCTATAGAAATATTTCTACCAGTATAATTAAAAGACTTGGTAGTAGCAACTCTATTAGCAGTTCCTATGCTTAGTCCACACAAAAAAGCGTGATCATCAAAAGAAATAAACTCTATTTCAGGATATTCAATCAATCTATTAATAGCTTTTGGTGTAAGAATAGCGCAAATCAAATTTAAAGATTCAATTTCTCTTACAATAGTACCTTTTAATTGGGATATTTTCTTTATCATATCTTTCATAAATTTCTTGCATTTAATTAAAACTCGATACTTATTATAATAAGAGCGATTTATATAAATTTTTAGATTGCTATCCAATTTGTGTTTAACTGAAAACATAATAAATACTCCCATATTATTTATTATTTTATAATATATGAATGGGAGTATGATTTTGACAATGTATTAAATTTTTAGCTTTTCCATTTGAAGATTACAATACCTATAATCATTAATATTATTCCTATATAGCTATTTGCTGTGAATTTAATTTTCTCAGTGTCAAAAAGAGCAAAGGCATCAATTATACTGGCAGTTAATAATTGAGAAATTAAGATTATAGATATTCCAAATGTAGGACCAAGATTGCCTATGGCAGCCATGACAGTATATGTTATGACAACACCTATTGCACCACCAAGGAGATAAGTTTTATTTATTGAACGAATTTCTCCAAAGTTAGTTTCTTTTAGTGCAAGCATTACAAATAAGGCTAATAAAAAAGCAGAGCCTTGAACAATAACATTAGTTTGCCAGATTCCTAATTTTTCAGAAACCCTAGTATTAAAAACACCTTGAATACTCATGGCAGCACCTGAAATAATTGCTAAAATAATTCCAAACATAATAATCACCTCAGGTATAGTATTCCAAATATAAAAAAAATAACTCTCTAAAATTAGAGAGCTATTTGACAACAGTCAGTATTAAAAAAATTTTCTTCTATTTGATTTATTGAAAAACCTAAGCTAATTCCTAAGCTTATAAAGTCTTCAAATAATGTTTCGTAATGATCAATAGATGGAGATATTATTAAGTCATTTACATCTATAAGTAAAGTTAAAAATTGATCGCTTAAACAATAGTCATTTGGTTTAACTATTAATTCTTCAAGGCACGTGTAATTTTTATTTAAACCTATAGAAAGTATTTGTTTGAAACAGTCAATGTATTTTTCTAAAACCAATTGTTTAGAAACATTATTTCTATTATTGTCGTTCCAATAAATAAAACATTGTGTTTCATTTGCTAATTCACTTATCTTCACCTGAAGAGATAAGAACATTCTAGTTGTAACTTTATAATTGTTTAAGTTTTTATCTATTATAAGTTTTTTATTAAGCTTATCTTGTTGAATGAAAAAATTAGTTAACTCCATTTGTATATCCCCCTGTTCCTCTTAAGCAAAAATGCTTATAAAAATAATTTTACAGAATCTTTCCACAATTGAAAAGATTAGAAAACGACTACAAAACTAAAAAGTTACGAAATTTTAATTTACAAGTAGTTTAACCTATATAATTAAGTGTATTCTAATAAAAAATAAATAAAATGTACTTTTAATAGTTTCTTAAATCGTATGACTTTACAGGAATTTCTCTTTTGCTATTTTGAAATCTCCAAATTTCTATTTTAGAAATTTTTAAAATGTTCTTTTTAGATGATTCTCTTAAGTTAAAAACTGTTGGTTGAGCATTATTATTTTTTTTGTTATGATAATCTCTTAAATTAGCATTATTTATAGGAATGAATAGAGGAGAATCGACTTTCTCTCTAACATTAAAACCATGTAATTTTAGCATATCATTAAATAGTCTATGCAATTTTTTTATATACCCTTTATTCTCAATTTGTAAATTAAGAGCTCTATTTGTGTTTTCGTTGAATTGAACACTACCAGTTAGTTCTATCTTGAATTTTTTATAAGGTTTAACTAACTTTAAAACAACCTCATCTAACTTTTCTAAATTAGGATTATCGATTGTTTCAAGAGGAATGTGTAAACTTATATGATTTCTTGGAAGTTTATACTTTCTCAATAAGCCTCTTTGAAGTGATTCAAGGGATTTACTAGATTCTTCATCAAATAACGCTACTAAATAATATTTCATAAAAAAACCTCTCTCGAATATTAATTTGTACCAAATAAATACAAACTTTGTTATAAATTATAACATATAGAATTTTTAAAAAAAATAATAAGGGTAAATTTAAAAATAAAAAGATTTTAAGAGTTTATAAAATACTCATAAATAGTGGCTTTAGAATTAAAAAAAAATCTTTAAATATTAGCTTATTATGATATAATGAAAATTATGAGTAATACTTTAAAATTCAAGGTTTAAACACATTATAGGTGGTTATACCAATTTAGAAAATTTATTTGATAGTAATAAAATAAGAAAAACTAAAAATTATACATATATATAAATTAGCAAGGGTGAATTGTATGAATAGATTAATTATAAATGGCGGTAAAGCGTTAAAAGGGTCTATAGATATAAATGGAGCTAAGAATGCTGCTGTTGCTATATTGCCAGCTGCTATACTAGCCAGCAAAGGTGAATGCGTAATAGATAATGTTCCAGATATCGCAGATGTACATTGTTTAGAGAGAATAATAAAAAACTTAGGTTGTGACGTAGAAAAATTAAATAGTAATACATTAAGAATAAATGCAGAAGAAATAAAAACAGTTCATGCGTGTGGAACTGATGTAAGAAAAATGAGAGCATCTTATTATTTTATAGGAGCTTTATTAGCAAGATTTAAAGAAGCTAAGGTTGAACTTCCTGGTGGATGTCCAATAGGTGTGAGACCTATTGACCAACATATAAAAGGATTTGAGGCTTTAGGGGCTAAGGTTTCAATAGAACATGGTGCCGTTAATATAATGGCTGAAAAATTAATTGGAACAAATATATTCTTTGATGTTGTTAGTGTTGGAGCTACTATAAACCTTATGATAGCAGCCACATTAGCTGAAGGAACTACTGTATTAGAAAATTCAGCAAGAGAACCTCACGTAGTTGACGTAGCAAACTTTTTAAATGCTATGGGTGCCGATATAAAAGGTGCAGGTACTGATATTATAAGAATTAAAGGTGTTAAAGAATTAAAAGGTTGTAATTATAGTGTTGTTCCAGATCAAATAGAAGCTGGTACTTTCATGATAGCAGCGGCTGCTACTAGAGGAGATGTAACAATTCAAAATGTTATACCAAAACACTTAGAATCAATCTCAGCTAAGCTTTTAGAAATGGGAGCTAAGGTTGAAGAGGGAGATGATAGTGTAAGAGTGTATGTTGAGGGACCTTTAAAAGGAGTTAATATAAAAACTGCTCCATATCCAGGATTTCCAACAGATGTACAACAACCAATGTGTACTTTATTAACTACTGCAAATGGAAGAAGTACGATAGTTGAAACAATATGGGAAAATAGACATAAACATGTTGATGAACTTAAGAAAATGGGAGCATCTATAAAAGTTGAAGGAAGAACAGCAATAATAGATGGAGTTGAAACATTAACAGGGGCTATAGTGAAAGCAACTGACTTAAGGGCAGGGGCAGCCATGGTTATAGCAGGATTAGTTTCTGATGGAATTACAGAAATAACAAGTATTGAACATATAGATAGAGGATATCCTCATATAGAAGAAAAGTTTAGATCACTTGGTGCTGATATAATCAGAAAATAAGAAACAAGATGGGGGAAATGTATGATTTTTTGCTCACTATATAGTGGAAGTAGCGGAAATAGTATTTTAGTAGGATCAGAAAACACAAAAATATTAGTTGATGCAGGATTATCAGGCAAGAAAATAATAGAAGGCTTACAAGAAGTAGGGCAAGACCCAAAAGATATAGATGGCATATTTATAACTCATGAGCATAGCGATCATATAAAGGGAGCTGGAATATTATCAAGAAAATTTAATATACCTATATATGCTAATGAACTTACTTGGAAAGCCATGGAGAAATCCCTAGGAAACATAAAAGAAGATAATAAAAAAATTATGTCAAAGAGAAGTACATTGAGTTTAAAGGATATAGATATTACTTCATTTAATACTCCTCATGACTCAGTTGCTTCAACTGGATATACTATAAAGCACAAAGGAAAAAGTGTAAGTATTGCAACAGATATAGGAACATTTACTGAGGAAATCTTAAGAAATATTAGAGAATCTGAGGTAATATTACTAGAAGCAAACCATGATGTTCAAATGCTTAAGTTTGGACCTTATCCTTATGATTTAAAAAGAAGGGTACTTAGTGAAGTAGGTCACTTGTCAAATGAGGATTGTGGGCATGCAATAGTTAATATTATGAAAAGTGGTCTTAATAAGAAAATAATATTAGGTCATTTAAGCAATACTAACAATGTACCAGAGCTTGCTGAACAAGCGGTTAAGAATGTTCTAAATGCTCATAATTTGGAAATAGGGAAAGATTTAGAATTAAGATTAGCAGATAGAAATAAACCAAGTAATTATATAAGTTTTTAAGTAAGGGGAAATTTATATGAAAAAAGGTGTGATTTTACTACTTCTATCTTCATTACTTTTATTTGTGTCATGTAGTAAGATAGGGGTAGATAAATTAGCAGCCAACAATAGTGAGAGGGTAAAAAAAATAGCTAATGAGTTAATAGGGGATATTGATATATCCTTATATTTTGATGGAACTAAGAATGAAGCTCATCCAAAGGTTGAAGAACAAAAAATTCAAGTTAATGGAGAAGAAATTGTTGGGCAATATCTTATTCAAGCTTTAATTCAGGGACCATCACAAAAGGGAAGTTTAGCACCTATATTACCTAAAAATACAAAGCTATTATCTTTTGATATGAAAGATGATATAGCTATTATAAACTTGAGTAAGGAAGCGGTTGTTAATATGAGTTTAGCTAAAGAAGAAGCTACATTAAAAGGAATAATAGCCACTATAACTCAAATACCAAGTATTAAAAAAGTTAATATACTTATTGAAAATCAGATGATAAATTCTTTAGGTGGAAATTTTGATATAAGTAAGCCTTTTACAAAAGAAGAGGTATCAAGTCTGAAAATAAGTAAATAAGTAATTTAAAATGTTAATTTTGTAGATTTATGTCTATAATTAATTAGTAGAATATTGAAAAATATAGGATAAATTATTATAATTTCCATATAAATTTGATTTAAGAAGGAGAAAGATGTATGAGTTTATATAAGCAATGGACAGATATGGTTGTAGAATATGTTAAAACTAAAGGGGAAGCTGCATTCTGGAAAGAATATAGTGATGTAGAAACTAGAATCTATAAAGATTTATTAGCTAACCACTCAACAGTTAAGAAAGCTACTGTAAAAGATTTAGCTAAAGAATATAATACTACAGAAGAATTCATTATGGGATTTGCTGATGGTATCAATGATAGTTTAAAAACACCATATGATTTAGAAAAAATAGAAAGTGATACTGAATTAGCATTCGATATAGATTTCGAAAATTTATACTACAATATGCTAGATGCAAAAGCTGATTACTTATTTAATTTATCTCAATGGGATGGAATATTCTCACCAGAAAAGAGAAGAGAAATCCAAGTAAGATACAGAGATTCAAAAACTGTAAGAAATGAAGAAGTTAAAATTGGAAGAAATGATGCTTGTCCATGTGGAAGCGGTAAAAAATATAAGAAATGTTGTGGAAAATAATCCACTTTTTCAAAACAGGTAGATAGTTTATCTACCTGTTTTTTATATTAGGTTTTTTCAGCGTTTATTTTATAAAGTCTTTTAGCAATCTACTTAATTTAACAAGTAATTTCAACTCTCTATCTAAAGATAAGTATTTTATTAATATTTTGAATTAGAGATATTAGAATTTGGTTCTGTATAATTGAAAAAATAATTTTATAAGTTATATTTAAGTTATGGGAAGATATAATTTTATAGAATAGATGATGGGAGATGTTTTTTATGGATAAGAATGTACTTTGGTTAAGAGAAAAAAGAATTAATAAGACTATAGAGGCTTTAAAAGCTAATAATATGAATGGATATTTAGTTAATTCAAGAGAGGAACTTATAGAAAAGATTAAAGAGTTAACTAAAGAAGGGGATGTTGTAGCAACTGGTGGATCAATGAGTTTATTTGAAACTGGTGTTATAGAACATCTTAGATGTGGAAGATATGAATTTTTAGATAGATATAAAGAAGGATTAACAGCTGATGAAATAAAGAATATTTATAGAGGAGCTTTTTCTTCAGATGTTTATTTTACTAGTGTAAATGCAATCACTGAAGAAGGGGAAATATATAATGTTGATGGCAATGGGAATAGAGTAGCTGCAATGCTTTATGGCCCAGATAAAGTTATAATAGTTGTTGGATTTAACAAGATAGTTTCAGATTTAGAGGAAGCTATAGAGAGAAATAGAAAGATTGCTGCCCCAACTAATGCTAAGAGGTTAAATAGAAAGACACCATGCTCAGTAACTGGAACTTGTATGGATTGCAAAAGTCCAGAAAAAATATGTAGGGAATATACATTAATAAGAAGTCAGGGAAATCCAGATAGAATCCATATAATCTTTTTAAATGAGGATTTGGGATATTAAAATTATAAAGACCATATAAATTTTATAATATTTTATTTTAGAATTGGCTCTTTTTTTAGCTTGGCTTAAAATAGGGCCTAATTTTATATATTTTATGAAATAAGTTTATATTATCTTTCTAATTTATAAAATTATTAATAATAATAATTTTATAATAGTTATTATTTAATAAATTCTATGAAATTTAGAGTTATTAGAAGTGTAAACATACACTTATTAATAAAATAACTAGATAAAGTGTTTGTAATTTAGGGGTAATTATAATATAATATGAACATGGTTCAGATAATAAGGAGATGAATACGAAATGACAAAAGAATTAATGATAGCAATAATATTTATGAATTTAGCCCTTTTATTCTATAGTATTGGGGTTTGGTCAGAAAAAATACAGAAGACTTTAAAACCTTGGCATTTAGGATTTTTCTATTTAGGTTTAATATGTGATACAAGTGGAACAGGTGCAATGGAAAAAATAGCAGGTGGAATTAATTTTAGCTTCCACACAATTACTGGTGCAACAGCTCTAATATTAATGTTAGTACATGCTATTTGGGCAACTGTAGTTTTAGTAAGAAAAGATAAAAATATGATGGCAAAATTCCATAAATTTAGTATAGTAGTTTGGGTAATTTGGTTAATTCCATTTATTACTGGAGCAGCTATGCATATGATGTAGGAAAATTAAAGAGATTTTTAAAGTTATATAAACATAAGAAAGACTTTGTGAGATTTATATTTTACAAAGTCTTTTTATTATATAAAGATATGTTTTGGATAATTTAAAAGGGAGTTAGGTACGAAAACCTATTAGTTTATGTTAATATTATGAGTAGTTGAAACTAGGAGGAAAAAGATGAATATAACAGTTATTTCAGTAGGGAAACTAAAAGAAAAATATTTAAAACAAGCAATAGATGAGTATTCAAAAAGATTAGGTAGATATTGCAAATTAGAAATAATAGAACTTCCAGATGAAAAAACACCAGATAATGCATCTGAAAAAGAAGAACTTCAAATAAAAGAAAAGGAAGGTAGACTGATACTTTCAAAAATAAAAGACAATATGCATGTAATTGCAATGGATTTACAAGGAAATCAAATAACTTCAGAAAAATTTTCAAAGTACATAGAAAATTGTGGAGTAATGGGAAATTCAAACATAGCTTTCATAATAGGTGGTAGTTTAGGTCTATCGCAAGAAGTTATAAAAAGAGCAGATTATAAACTATGCTTTTCAAAGATGACATTCCCACACCAATTATTTAGAGTAATGCTTTTAGAACA
>NZ_JARIDH010000043.1 GCF_029267215.1 Clostridium sp.
CTGGATAGCAGTTTAGGAAAGAAAACGCGTTGTAAATATATAGAGATAATAAAAGAGGAGGTGTAGACTATGTTAATAATGAACCTTCAATTATTTGCACACAAAAAAGGGGTTGGTAGCTCAAAGAACGGTAGAGATTCTGAGAGTAAAAGACTTGGTGTTAAATGTGCAGATGGACAATTTGTTCTTGCTGGAAACATATTAGTAAGACAAAGAGGAACTAAGATTCATCCAGGTGCTAACGTAGGTAAAGGTGGAGACGATACTTTATTCGCTAAAATCGATGGTGTTGTTAAATACGAAAGACTTGGAAGAGACAAGAAAAAAGCTTCTGTTTACCCAGTAAACGTAGAAGAAGTTATAGCTGAATAATATATTTAGTTTTATTAAAGCACCCTTACTTTGAGGGTGCTTTTTAATTAAAAATAAAAATTTACTATAGAGAAGCATAGCTTTTTAAAAGCTGTGTTTTTATATTAAACTAAGGTTATAATATAAATAAAAATATATTTTATAGAGAAAGCAAGGTGAGAAAACATGTTTATAGATACGGCCAAGATATTTGTGAAATCTGGAGATGGTGGTCATGGATCAGTTTCTTTTAGAAGAGAAAAATACGTTCCACTTGGAGGTCCAGATGGTGGAGATGGTGGAAAAGGTGGAGATGTTACTTTTGTAGTAGATCCAGGAATGACAACACTTTTAGATTTCAAATATAAGAGAAAATTCGTAGCAGGTAGAGGACAAGATGGTCAAGGATCAAAATGTTACGGAAGAGATGGTGAAAACCTAACAATAAAAGTTCCAATGGGAACTATCATAAGAGATGTTGAAACTAACAAGGTAATGGCAGACCTTTCTCATAGAGATGACACTTATACTATATGTAGAGGTGGAAAAGGTGGAAAAGGAAATTGTAAATTCTGTACACCTACAAGACAGGCACCAACTTTTGCTGAGCCAGGAATGCCAGGAGAAGAAAGATGGGTTGGACTAGAATTAAAACTTTTAGCTGATGTTGGTCTTTTAGGCTTCCCTAATGTTGGTAAATCAACATTGCTTTCAGTTGTAACAAAAGCTAAACCAAAGATAGCTAACTATCACTTTACAACATTAAAACCTAATTTAGGGGTTGTGGCAGTTCCAGGAATAGAACCATTTGTTATGGCTGATGTACCAGGTATTATAGAAGGAGCGTCAGAAGGTGTAGGTCTTGGATTAGACTTCTTAAGACATATAGAAAGAACAAGACTTTTAATACATGTTGTCGATATTTCTGGAGTTGAAGGAAGAGATGCTGTTGAAGACTTTAAGAGAATCAATGAAGAATTAAAGAATTATAGTGTAAAACTTTGGGATAGACCTCAAATAGTTGTTGCAAATAAATGTGATATGTTATTTGATGAAGAAATCTTCGAAAACTTCAAAGCTGAAGTTAATAAAATGGGATTTGATAAAGTATTTAAGATGTCAGCAGCTACTTCACAAGGAGTAGAGGAAGTTATTAAAGAAGCAGCTAGAATGCTTAAAGATATTCCAGTAACTGACCTAGAAATTCCAGAAGATGAAAGATTCATCCCAGAAGATAAGAAGTTTACATATACTATAAACCCAATAGATGAAGATGGATTAAGAGTTTATGTAATAGAGGGTACATTCGTAGATAGATTATTATTAGCTGTTAATGTAAATGATCCAGATTCATTAAGATACTTCCATAAAGTTCTTAATAATAAAGGAATATTTAATGAATTAAGAGAAATGGGAATAGAAGATGGAGATATGGTAAGACTAAACGACTTTGAGTTTGAATACTTACTATAATATTGGAGGATAAATAATGATAACAACTAAACAAAGATCATACTTAAGAGGAATTGGTGCTAAATTAACACCTATATTCCAAATAGGAAAAAATGGAATAGAAGAGAACTTCTTAAAGCAAGTTGATGATGCTTTAGAAGCAAGAGAAATACTCAAAATAAACGTTCTAGAGAACAGTGGATTAGAGACAAGAGAAGCTTCAAATTTCATCTGTGAAAGATTAAATTGTGAAGGTGTTCAATCTATAGGAAATAAGATTGTTATTTACAGAGCATCAAAAAATAATCCTAAAATAGAGTTACCTAAAAAAGGAAAATAGGATGAAAAGAATAGGAATTATTGGGGGTACATTTGACCCAATACACATAGGTCATATTTATATAGCCTATGAAGCCTATAAAGAATTGGAATTAGATGAAGTTATATTCATGCCAAATGGTAATCCTCCACATAAGAAGGATAAGAATATAACTTGTGAAAGAATTAGATACGAAATGGTTAAAAAAGCTATAGAACCTTATAGCTTTTTTTCCATAAGTAACTATGAAATAGAGAAAAAAGGATTGAGCTTTACTTATGAAACTTTAGGATATTTAAAAGAAAGTTTTAACGAGGTAGAGCTCTATTTTATAACTGGTGCAGATTGTCTTGTAAATCTTAATTCATGGAAAAATATAAGTGAAATTTTTAAATTAAGCAATTTAGTGGTTTTTAATAGACCTGGATTTGATAAAGAAGATTTATTAAAGAGGAAAAGAGAGTTTGAAAAAGAATATAATACTCATATCTTTTATTTAGATTTACTTAATATTGAGATAAGTTCTACTTTTATAAGGGAGAGAATTGAGAATTCTTTTGAGGTTTCTTTCTTTTTACCGTCTGGTGTAATGGATTTAATAAATAAAAATAAACTTTACAGGAGAGAGTAACTATGTGGGAATTAGAAAAAATATATGACTATATAAAAGATAATTTAAAAGAAAATAGATACTCACATACATTAGGAGTGATTAAAACTTCTAAGGAATTGGCAATACTAAATAATGAAGATGAAAGTAAGGCTGAACTTGCAGCTCTTATTCATGATGTTGCTAAATATATGCCTGTTGAAGAACAGATAAATATTTTAAAAAACAATGGGTATGAACTAGATGAAATAACTTTAAAATCACCTCAAGTTTTACATGGATTTGTAGGTGCTATAATTGGAAAAGAAAAGTTTGGAATAGATGATTGTGATGTTTTAAATGCTGTAAAATATCATACACTAGCTAAGGAAAATATGACTACTTTAGAAAAGATAGTTTATATAGCTGATTATATTGAGCCAAACAGAGATTTCAAAGGTGTGGAAGAATTAAGAGAAATAACTAAGGAAAACTTAGATAAGGGTGTATTAAAAGGTTTAGAAAATACAATTTTATTTGTAATAAAGCAGGGAAATCTTATTCATCCACAAACTATAGAAGCTAGAAATTTTTTAATATTAAATATGAAATAATTTAAGTTAGCTTTAAATAGTAAAAATTTAATATGAAATGAATATGAAATCCCAATAATTTATTTGGAGGGGATTTATGGGAAATGAAGAAAGAAAAGACTTAGAGAAAAGTAATAGAGGGAATAAAAAGGGAAGAAAGATTTTATTAATCATCTTACTTGTTATTTTATTTTTCTTTGTGAGTGTTTTTGGAATTGTTTATGCTAAATATGGTGATTTTCTAGGAAATGTTTTTCATATTGTAAAAGATGTTAAGAAAGAGAAAATTAAGGTGGAGAAGCCTTTGAATGTTCTACTTTTAGGCATGGATATAGGTGATACTAATGATATGGAAAATGAAGCTATCAAAAGGACTGATACTATAATCCTTGCAAACTTTGATCCTATAAGTAAAAATGTTAAGTTAGTATCTATTCCAAGGGATACGAGAGTGAAAATTAATGGGAAATCTCAAAAAATTAATGTTGCTTATCCAATAGGTGGAGAAGAGCTTGTTGAAGAACTTGTTGAAGATATTCTAGATATAAAAGTAGACTATGTTATGAAAATAGACTATGAAGGATTTAGAGGAATAATAGATGCCATTGGTGGTGTTGATATGTATATTGAGCAGAATATGAACTATGATGATTCTTCTCAAAATCTACACATTCATTTTAATAAGGGTGAAACAGTTCATCTAAATGGAGAAAAGGCAGAAGAGTTTTTTAGGTGGAGAAAGAATAATGATGGTACAGGGCTTCCAAATGGAGATATTGATAGAATAACAAATCAACAGAAGCTAATAGATGCTGTTATAGAGAAATTACTTTCTTTATCAACATTAACTAAGATTGATGATATAGTTAATGTTTTGAAGAACAATGTTGAAACAGATATTCCTTTAGAAGTTCTAGTATCTTATGGAATGGAAGGAATAAAGGTAGATAGCAATAATATAGAAATGATAACCTTACCTGGAGAAGGAAAATACGTTGGAAATGTTTCTTATTTTATTGAGGATAAAAAGGCTACAGAAGAACTTAAAAGTCAATTGAAAAGTAGTGATTCAAAGGAAGGTAGTCCATCTAAAATTTCAAGAAATGATTTATCAATAAAGGTTTTAAACTGTACAAAAATAAATGGATTGGCAGGAATTGTTGAAAAAGAGTTGAAAGAAAAGGGATATTCTAAAGTTGATATTGGAAATGGAGTTGAAAGAGCAACTTCTCAAATATTAATAAGAGAAGAGAGTGCTAGAGGTTTCATGGAAAATGATATGAATATTAAGGATATAGAAGAGGGAATACCATCTAAATATGATAAGAATGATTCATACAATGTAATAATTTTCTTAGGAAAAGATTATAAGGATTTTGGAGAAACAAAATGAGTATTTTAGAAAGTAAAATAACTAAGGAATATGATAATAGAAAGATACGAGAATTTTTAAAAGAGGAATTAGGTCTTTCATCTAGATTAATAAGAAGTGCTGCCATAGATAAAAGAATTAAGGTTGATGGTGTTGCTGTAAAAATGAATTATGTTGTTAAAACTGGGGAAGAGATAAAGATAGAACTTTCTAAGAAAGAAACTCAAAATATAGAACCAGAAAATATAGATATAGAAATTGTTTATGAAGACAGTGATATATTAGTTTTAAATAAGAAGCCATTTATGGTTGTGCATCCTACTAGAAGCCATCCAAATGGAACTTTAGCTAATGGAATCTTATATTACTTTAAAGAAAGTGGGCAAGATTGCATAGTTAGACTTGTTAGTAGACTTGATATGAATACTTCTGGACTTATTATTATTGGTAAAAATCAGTACGCTCATATGGTGTTATCTAATGAAATGAAAACAGATAAATTCCAAAAGAGATATTTAGCAATAGTACATGGAAATTTAGAAGAAAAAGAAGGGACTATAAATAGACCTATATATAGACCTAAAGAAGATACAATAAAAAGAGTTGTTGATGAAAGAGGACAGGAAAGTATAACTCACTATAAAGTTGTAGAAAGTTTTGAGGGAGCAGACTTAGTTGAATGTCTTTTAGAAACAGGAAGAACTCACCAAATTAGAGTTCATTTAAGTAGTTTAGGCCATCCAATCTATGGTGATTCACTTTATGGAACCGAGGATTTAGATGATATAAGTAGGCAGGCATTACATGCTTATGGATTAGATTTTTATAGCCCTAAAACTAAGAAATCATTAAGTCTTAGAGCTGAACTTCCAGATGATATGAAAAAATTGATAAATAAATTAAAAAACAAGTAGTTTTAGGCATTGCTTAAAACTACTTGTTTTTTTATTTATAAAAATAAGTGTTATTACGTTTTTTTCTATTTCTAAATCTTTTTATTGAAGATACTATTCTTATTATAAATAGTATTAATATTACTAAAGCTACTAATGAAACTATAGTTAATGTAATATAGAATCCTTTAAAACTTTGTAGTTTTATCATAATTTTTTCAAATTTTGAAGTGGTTATATTGTTACCATTTAATAAGCTGATGCTTTTATAAGGTGTATTACCAATCATAATTGTTCCAGTAAAATTAGATTTATTTTTAGTTAAATCTGTTCCTCTTGAAATAGGAGTATTTGATTTAACAGTAAATTGTATATGCTCCTTGCTTCTTATTTCAGGTATAGAAAGATTTTTAACTTCTTCTTTTGGAAAAACCATATATATATCTTCAGGAACTATAAGTTTTAAAGTATTTTTATCATTTATGAAGTATTCTTTTGCTATATCTCCTTTAGAATATATTTTTTCTTCAACAAAATTATTAAATCCATAATCTAATAAGGGTTTTACTTCCTCATAGTATTGTTCTTTTGTATCATAGTAGAAAAGAGTAAGTATAAGGGTTCTATCCCCTCTTTTAGCAGCACAGGCAAATGTATGTTTAGATTTTGTAGTATAGCCAGTTTTGCTGTAAATAATATCTTTATAATAATATTTACTTGTTTTATGTATAATTTGGTCATTATTATTTGCCCAAATAGGTTCTCCGCTTACTACGCTTTTAGGCATTTCATAAACTATTTTTCTTGTTATTTCACATAGTTTAGGCATTTTAGAAGCATAGTTTACTATTAATGCTAAATCATGAGGAGTGGTGTAGTGATCATCTTCATAAAGTCCACTAGAATTTACAAAGTGAGTATTTGTACATCCAATTTCTTTAGCTTTTTCATTCATAAGTTTAGTAAAGTTAGCTTCAGAACCAGAAATATGCTCTGCTAAGGCCATTGCAGCATCATTAGCTGACTGAACTAACATTGCATTTAAAAGCTGTTCAACAGTATATTTATCTCCTTCTTGAAGCCCTACGCGAGTTCCGTCTGCAAAAGGAGGATTCTTTCCAATAGTAACTACATCATTTAGATTACATTTTTCAATTGTAAGTATAGCTGTCATTGTTTTAGTTGTTGAGGCTGGGGCCATTTTTTCATTAGCGTTTTTTTCAGCTAGTATTTGGCCAGTTTTTCCATCCATAAGAACCATTCCTCTTCCAAGTGTCTTAGGTGGATTAGTATTAGCAAATGCATTTACATTAGAAAATAATATAAAGACAAAAGCTAATGAAATTATAAACTTTAATTCTTTTTTTAAATTTTCATATGTTATATTCATTTAGACCTCCAATAAATACTATAGGTTACAATATTTTTATTATAGCAATTTTCAATTTTATTTTCTATATATTTCTATTATGTATGAGTTAAAATTTATTGAGGTGTCAATAATATTAAGGAAAATTATAATTTTAATAAGATGGAGAATTTTATGAAGAAAAAAGAGAAAATTATAGGTTCTTTGGTTATAGCTATTTTAGCTTCAATATTTTTGTTTGTAGGATATTCAAAATCAAATGATAAAAATATTAGTGAAAAGGAAATGGAAAAATTATTTTTAGACAATGAGGAAAATAGCCAGAGGGATGAGAATAAAAATTATAAAGCTGGCTCAGAGCATAAGGAAAATGATTTAAATGAAGGGGACAACAAAAATGATAAAACTCTAAAATCAAATGGTGATTCAGATGGAAAAGAAATAAGTTTAGAAGAAGGAATAAGTAGTGGAGAGAATGAGAGTGAAGTTTCCAAGAAAAATTCAAATAAAATTATGGTTGAAGTAAAGGGAGAGGTTAGAAATCCTAATGTTTATGTTTTAGAAGATGGAAGTAGAATTTTTGAGCTTATAGAAATGGCAGGTGGACCTACTGAAAATGCAGATTTAAGTAATATTAATAGGGCTTTATATTTAAGTGATGGTCAATGTATTGTAGTTAACAATATAAATGAAAAAACTTTAGAAAAAGTAAATGAAGAAAACCCAGTTAATATGGGTAATAGTAGAATAGTAACAAGTACTAAACCTAAAAATAATAATGAGGAAAGTAAAGAGGATAATGGAGAAGTTATAAATATAAATTCGGCATCTAAAGAAAAACTTATGACCTTAAATGGAATAGGAGAAAGTAAGGCTCAGGCCATAATAGATTATAGAGAAGAAAATGGTGGATTTAAGAGTGTTGATGATATTATGAATATAAGTGGAATTGGAGAAAAAACTTTAGAAAAGATAAAAGATAAAATTTCTATAAAGTAATATGATATAATGAATATTATTAATTTAGAAAAGAGGTGGAGTTTTATGATAGAAAAAAGATTAACAGAGCTATCAAAGACTTCTGGTTGAGCAGCTAAAATAGGGCCGGGGGCTCTTTCAGAGATTTTAGGAAAATTACCCAAAATGAGTGATGAAAATTTAATTGTTGGAATAGATACATCTGATGATGCAGCAGTATATAAATTAAATGATGAAATGGCTACAATACAAACATTAGATTTCTTTACACCAATAGTTGATGATCCTTATACATTTGGTCAGATTGCAGCAGCAAATTCATTAAGTGATGTTTATGCTATGGGTGGAAAACCAATAGTAGCCTTAAACATAGTTTGTTTCCCAAATTGCCTAAGTATGGATATATTAGGTGAAATATTAAAAGGGGGAGCAGACAAGGTTTTAGAATCTGGGGCTGTAATTGTAGGTGGACACACAGTTCAAGATGATGAACCAAAATATGGTTTATCAGTTACAGGATTAGTTCATCCTGATAAAGTTCTAAAAAATTATGGCGGTGAGACAGGTGATATTTTAATTCTTACTAAACCAATTGGAACTGGAATAATAAATACTGCAATCAAAGCTAAAATGGCTTCTAAGGAAGCTTACGAGAAAGCAGTAAAAATAATGGCATATTTAAATAAGTATGCAGGTGAAATAATAACTGACTATGATATATCATCATGTACGGATATAACAGGATTTTCACTAATTGGTCACGCCTTTGAAATGGCTGAACCATCTAATAAAACATTTAGAATATTCAAAGATGCAATACCATTTATTGAAGAAGCTAAAGAATATGCTAGTATAGGATTAGTTCCTGCTGGATGCTATGAAAATAAAAAGTATTTAGAAGGAAAATATAAGTTAAATAATGTAGAGGGATGGATGGAAGATATATTATTCGATCCTCAAACTTCAGGTGGATTATTACTTACTTGTAAAGAAAAAGACTATATAGATATACTAACTAGATTAGAAAAATTAGAAGTAGAAAGTGCTGTTATTGGGCGTGTTGAAGATTTTCATGATACATATATTATAGTAGAGTAACTTTTTAGGAGGAAAATATGAAGAATGAACTTCTTAGAGGATTGCCTAAGATTGATGAAATACTTAGTATTTTTGATGAAAATTTTTTAAATACAAATGGCAGAGAGGTAGTTTTAACTACTTTAAGAGAGATAATCGATGAAAATAGGAAAGCAATTTTAAAGGGAGAAGTAAATTATACTTTAACTAAGGAAGATGCAAAAGTTGAATGTGAAAAAAGATTATTGAAGAAAAAAGAAAAAAATTTAAAAAGAGTTATTAATGGAACAGGCGTTATTATTCATACTAATTTAGGAAGGTCTTTGTTAAGTGAAGAAGCGACTTATGCTGTATCATCAGTTGCTTCAAGCTATAGCAATCTAGAGTATGATTTAGAAAAGGGAGCTAGAGGTTCTAGATATTCTCTTATAGAAGAAATAATAAAAGATATTACAGGGGCTGAGGGGGCCTTAGTTGTAAATAATAATGCATCAGCCATAATGCTTGTCTTAAATTCACTTTGTGAAAATAAAGAAGTAATTGTTTCAAGAGGACAACTTGTTGAAATAGGTGGATCTTTTAGAATTCCAGATGTTATGAAATTTTCAAGAGCTAAGCTTGTGGAAGTTGGAACTACTAATAGAACTCATATTTATGATTATGAAGATGGAATAACAGAGGAAACAAGTGCCTTATTAAAAGTTCATAGTTCAAACTTTAAAATAGTAGGTTTTACTAAGGAAGTTAGTACAAAGGAACTTTGTGATTTAGGAAAAGAGAGAAATATACCTGTAATTGAGGATATTGGAAGTGGAGTTTTAATTGATTTAAGTAAATATGGATTAGAAAAGGAGCCAACAGTAATAGAAAGTTTAGAATCTGGGGTAGATGTTGTAACTTTCTCTGGTGATAAAATGCTAGGGGGAGCACAGGCTGGAATTATTGTAGGTAAGAAAAAATTCATAGAAAAAATAAAAAGAAATCAATTAACCAGGGCTTTAAGAGTGGATAAATTCACATTGGCTGCTTTAGAAATTACTTTAAAACATTATTTAAATGAAAAAGAGGCAATTGAAAAAATACCAACACTTCATATGATGACCTTATCTTCAGAAAAAATTAAAAAGAGAGCTGAAAGATTTGTTTGCATGACTAAATCTTTGAATTCATATTATGATTTTTCTATTGAAGAAGGATTTTCTACTGTTGGTGGGGGAGCAATGCCAGATAGTAAGTTAGAAACTTATTTAGTTAAAATAATTTCTAAAAATATAAACGAAGTAAATCTAGAAAAGGAATTAAGAGCATATGAAACTCCAATTATAACTAGAGTTTATAATGGAAGTGTTTATATAGATTTTAGAACTATTTTAGAGAAAGATTACGAAGTTATATTTAATGCTTTAAAGGAAATAGGTGAAAAATAAGATGAAACATGTGATTATAGGAACATCAGGACATATAGACCATGGTAAAACATCTCTTATAAAAGCTTTGACAGGAAGAGAAACAGATAAGCTAGATGAAGAGAAAAAAAGAGGAATATCCATAAATTTAGGATTTACTTTTTTTGATTTACCATCAGGAAAAAGAGCTGGTATTATAGACGTTCCTGGGCATGAAAAATTCATTAAAAATATGTTAGCAGGAGCTACATCATTAGATGTAGTTCTTCTAATTATTGCATTAGATGAAGGAATAATGCCTCAAACAAAGGAACACTTAGAAATATTAGAACTTTTAAAAGTTAAAAAATGCATAGTTGCCTTAACAAAGAAGGATTTAGTTGATGAAGAGTGGGCTAATATGATGAAAGAAGAGATTAAATCTTATTTAAGCTCAACAAGCTTTAAGGATGCAACTATGATAGAGGTTTCTTCTAAGACTAAGGAAGGAATTGATGAATTAATTTCTGAAATTGATAAATCAGTTGAAGAAATAGAACAAAAGGATAAGGAAGGACATTTTAGACTTGCTGTAGATAGAAGCTTTTTAGTTAGTGGATTTGGAACAGTAGCTACTGGAACAATTTTAAGTGGAAGTGTAAGAGTTGGAGATATTGTTCAAATAAATCCAAAAGGTTTGGAAGCTAGAGTTAGAAATATTCAAATTCATGATGAAAATGTGGAAGTTGGAGAAGCTGGGCAAAGATGTGCGTTAAACTTAGTGGGAGTTACTAAGGAAGAGGTTTCAAGAGGATCAGTAGTTTGCACACCTAACTTTATAGAACCATCTTATATGGTTGATTGTAAGTTTAAATATTTAGAATCTAATGATAAAAACTTAGTAAATAGACAAAGAGTTAGGATTTATCAAGGAACTTCTGAGATATTTGGAAGAATAGTTTTACTAGATAAGGAAGAATTAGAACCTGGAGAAGAGGGCTATGTTCAACTTAGATTAGAAGAGGAAATGTGTTCTCAAAAGGGAGATAGGATTGTTGTAAGAAATTACTCACCTATGATAACTATAGGAGGAGGAAATATTATAAATCCAAGGGCTAAAAAAGCTAAGAGATTTAAAAAAGAGTATTTAGATGAATTAAAGCTTATGGAAAAAGGAAGCTTAGAAGAAGTTATTGAGAATGTGGTTTTATCCTTAAGTGAGAACTTTCCTAATTCACAGGAAATAGTTAAAGGCTTAGGAAGAAATGTTGAAAATATAGATGAAATTCTAGAAAAGCTTTGTGAAAATAAAAAGATAATAGGAATTGAAAGTGGAAAAGCAAAAGTATTTATACATAACAAATTTTTTATGAAGAAAAGTGAAGAAGTATATGACATATTAAAAACTTTCCATGAAGAAAATCCTTTAAAAGTTGGAATTAATAAAGAAGAACTTAGAAGCAAGGCCTTTTCAAATAAACTTAAACAGAAAATTTTCCAAAGTTTCTTAGAACTTATGAAAGAAAAAGAAATCATAAAAGAGGGAAATAACATAGTTTCCTTAAAGAATTTTGAAATTCAACTAACTAAAGCTCAAAGAGGAATAAGAGATAAGATAGTTAAAGCTTATTTAGAAGGGGGAATAACTTCTCCTAAGATAAAAGATATTATAGAGGATAAAAAATTAGAAAAAGAATATATGAAAATATATAACCTTTTAATTGAAGAGGGGATTTTAGTGAAATTACCAGAGGATGTTGTTATGCATAAGGACATAATAAATTCTACACAAAATAAGGTTATAGAATACTTAAAAGAAAATAACTCCATAAACTTAGGGGGAGCAAAAGAACTACTAGGTGTTTCAAGAAAATATCTAGTTGCTATTTTAGAATACCTAGATCAAATAGAAGTGACTAAAAGAGTAGATAACGAAAGAGTTTTAAACCTTATTTAAATTTAAATAACATCTTAAAATAGAACCTAATTTAATGCGGTGGTAATAATAAGGAAAATGTAATAGTTTTGCCATAATAATACACTATAATTTAAGGAGATTTGATTTACATAATAAAATAAATATAGTATATTTAATTAATGTATTTCAGAATAATATTTAATGCTTTTAGGAGGGAAATATGGCTGATAAGAAATTCACTGATGAGCAAAAAGACACTTTAAAAAGTGATGAAACAAAATTAACAGATGAAAAAATGGACTCATATGAAAAGGAAGCATCAATATTAGAGGAGGTTTCTTTAGGAACTGGCACAATGGCTATTGATGACACAGAATTTATGAATAAAAAAGAAGCAATTAAAGAGAATACATCAGATGTTCAAACAGTATCTTTCTTCAAAAGATTAATTGAAGGAGTTATTGATCAAACAATAGTATTATTATTATCATTAGGAGGGTTCTTCATTGTTGATTTATTAATGAGACCTTTTGGATATAAGATATCACCTGAGGGAAGAATACCATTTTATTTTATAATATTTGTTGTTATGAACATAATTTACAGAGCTATAATGGAAGGAAAGAAATTTAAATTAACATTAGGCGAAAAAGTATTTAGAAAATAAATAATAATTTATTAGTAAGGGAGATAACCAATGAGAAAAGGTAGTGAAATTGAATTACTAATAGAGGGAATTGAGTTCCCTGCTAAAGGATTCGGATTTGTAGATGGATTAAAGGTCTATGCAAAAGGTACTTATCCAGGACAAAGAGTTTTTGGAAGAGTAACTAAAAAAAGAAAAGAATATGCAGAGATTAGAGTTTCTGAAGTTAGAGAAAGAGCTAGCTACGAAGAAGATAAGAAATGCCCTCATTTTGGAGTGTGTGGAGGATGTTCTTCACAAACAATTCCATATGAAAAACAATTAGAATTAAAAGTGGAACAAGTTAAGAAGTTATTCGAAGATGCAGATGTTACTACTGGAGACTTCTTAGGTATAGAAACTAGTCCTATTCAATGGGAATATAGAAATAAGATGGAATATACTTTTGGTGATGAAGAAAAAGGTGGTCCACTTACTCTTGGAATGCATATGAAAGGAAAATCTTTTGGAATAGTAAATGTAGATCAGTGTGTATTAGTTGATGAAGATTTTAGAAACATATTAGATACTACTGTTAAATATTTCAGAGAAAAAGAATTACCTTTCTACAGAATAATGCCTAGAACAGGGTACTTAAGATACCTTGTTGTAAGAAAGAGTGTTAAAACTGAAGAGATTCTTGTAAACTTAGTTACAACTACTCAAATAGACTTTGATTTAACAGAGTTTACTGAACTTATAAAAGGATTAAACTTAAAAGGAAAGTTAAAATCAATAATACATACAGAAAGTGATACTTTATCAGAAGCTGTTGTACCAGATAAAGTTAATATTCTTTATGGAGATGATTTCATAACAGAAAATCTTTTAGGATTAAACTTTAAAATATCACCATTCTCATTCTTCCAAACAAACTCATTAGGTGCTGAAAAATTATATAGCATAGTTAGAGATTTTATGGGAAGTGCTGATAATAAGGTTGTATTTGATTTATATTGTGGAACAGGAACAATAGGTCAAATTGCAGCAGGAAAGGCTTCTAAGGTTGTAGGAATAGAACTTATAGAAGAGGCTGTAGTTGCTGCAAATGAGAATGCTAAATTAAATGGACTAGATAATTGTAATTTCATAGCAGGAGATGTAGCTAAGGTTATAACAACTATTAAGGATAAACCAGAAATAATAATTCTAGACCCACCAAGAAGTGGAGTACATCCAAAAGCTTTAGACTATGTTATAAAGTTTGATGCTCCTCAAATAATATATGTTTCATGTAACCCTAAAACTTTAGTAACTGATTTAAAAGTTTTAGAAGAAAAGGGATATGAAATAGAGAAAACTCTACTTATGGATATGTTCCCTAACACTCCACACGTAGAGACAGTTGTTAAACTAAATAAAAGATAATTTAAATGAAAAATAAAAATACCATCAAATTTTAATTTGGTGGTATTTTTTTATTACTTTAATTTTTGAAAATTATGATCTGTTTTGAAATTAACATATTATTAAAATACAGCTAAGAATTAGATTAATAAAACTCTGACTAAAATTAGTCAGAGTTTTAAAAATTTATTTTATAGTTTCTTCTATGCTATCATCAACAGAAGCAATTGCAGTCTCTGCATTAGCCTCTATAATCTCAGATTCTTGATTATTTCTATTATATTTTTTAGTAAATACTATAAGAAGTAATATGCTTGCTATAAGATAAAGGGTACCTGCTATATAATAAGCTCTTCCATATCCAGCGTTAGTTTTTAATAAATAATATCTTGTAAAGAATCCAGCTCCAAATCCAATTAAGGAGTTAACAACTAGCATAAGTGAATTAAATGCAGGAACTAAGTTCTTAGAAACAAAGGTTAAAGGTAGTGAACCTTGGATTGGTGCAGAAACATTAGCAACCCCTGATCTTAAGAATAAGATTATTCCAACTATCATAGCCACATTAGAACCAAACATAGCACCGTTAGCCATTAATAACATTAGTGGAACACATAATATAGTTGTTGTAGCTATTGTTACGATTGAACCTAATTTTTTTTCTAAATGAGGAGTAAGGAAATAACCAAGCACCATAGCAACAGTTTGTGCTGTAATTATTGTTGAAACTGTACCCCTGCTTATATGTAAGAAGTTATTTAGATATATTGGGAAGAATGGTGTTACTAATGAAGCACCAAATCTTATTATTCCGAATATAAGAATCCATAAAACAACGAATTTACTAGTAAGAAGTTTAAAGTCAAAGGCTTTTTGACTTTTTCTAGCTTTTAATTCTTCTTCAGTTTCTCTATAGTCTTCTTGTTTTTCTCTTAAGAATAGTAAGAAGAATGTAGCTATTATTGTTAATATAATTGCAATCCAAAGTACGAATTTATATGCATTTGCATAAGCACTTAATTGTAATGAATTTAAAGAAGATTGATTTTCTGATAATATAGAAGCTTTATCGTATGAAATTCCTAAATATTTTGCAAATTTCCAAACAACAATTTTACCATTAAAAAATGTTAAAATTGATTGAGAAATAAGGTTACAATACATAACTCTTGCAAACATCTTAGTTCTTTCTTCTCTAGGTGTGTATGATGTAAACATTACTGGATAAATACAGTCAAACATACCTATACCAACAGAGGCAACTATATAAGCAATTTTTATGCTTAGCCCATCCCTACTATAGATACAAACTAATAAACCAGCTATTGAAAATAATGGTGCTAGTAGTATTAGTTTTTTATATCCTACTTTGTGTATTAATAATAAAATCATTGCTATTACAAAGGTTCCAACTGCTGCGTATGAAGGAAGAGCTTTAACTAAGTTTGGAACAGTTATATTTAAGTAGGATAAATATGAGTCATTTGTTATTCCTGTTACAGCCCCCATGAAAATATAACTTAGTATGAAAAATGCACAGTTGCTTTTCCATCTTTTGTCCCAAGTTTCATTTTTGTTTGTGATTAAATTAACTAGACCTGATTCCATAAAAATTCCCCCCCAAGTTATTATAAATTTTGTCTAAGTTTACACTTTAATAATATAACTTTATGGATAAAAAAACCAAAATATTAAAAAATCATTATGTGAAAAAATAAACATAAAATTAATCAATATTTTAAAAATACATATGTCTTTCATTGAAAATCAGAAAATAAAGATAAATTTTAAATTAAATTCATAATTTTATAACATATTTGTTAAAAAATAGGTTTTTAAAGAAAGGAATTTGATGTAATATATATAATAAAGTTTATTAAAAAATTAAAAATAAATAAAATAGAAGTTTATTTAAAACAGAACCAAAATCTTAAGAATAAAAATATAAATTAGGAGGGTTTAACTATGATAAAAAGTATTGAAAATATAGAATTAAAAAAAGATTTAGCCTATAATTTAATGGTTGATTTTAAAGATGAGATTCATAATAAAAACATATTAGAGAGAATAATAGATAAAATAGAAAAAATTCCATTTTATACTTATATTGAAGAAGGAAAAGAAATAGGATTTCTTTCAATTAAGCCTTTAACTGAGGAGGCTGCAGAGATATATTTTATAAAAATGTTAGAAGGTTATGAAGAAAAAGGATATGAACAAGTTTTAATTAATAATATAGCAGCTTTTTATAAAGAGCATGGATATAAGCTTTTAAGGGTAAAGATATTAGCTGATGGAAATCATGATGATTTAATAAGTTTTTATAAGTCAGTTGGATTTTTTAAATTAGAAGAAAGAGTTGAATTAGAAGATATGGAGAATAAAGTTTTAGTTATGATTAGACCTTTAGTATAGTAAGTGAATTACTATCTATAGAGGGGTGGCTTATTGGTAAATGTTCTAAAGCGGAATTAATTTATCAAAGCTACCTCATTTTTATAATAAGCTCTGTTTTACTAAAGTGTTGATTTTAGCTTTTTCATAAAACTTACATAGTTCTATTTAAAATCAATGCTCTCTTAAAATAGAAATCTATAGATTAATGGCGTAAAACCTAGTGGCTTTATGCCAGAGGTAGTTTAAAATTATGTTATACTAAGTTTAGCTTAAAGAATGTATTGGAATACTAAAGCTTTCAGATATTAATTTTACAAACTTAGAGGGGGAAGAATTCTTTCTAAGTTTTTAGTATTTTATCTAAAAATAATTTAGTTTTCTTAAATAAATTTTTATTTGTAGTTTGTATTGCGGAATTTAGATGGAGAAATTCCTTCAAAGCTTTTAAAGGTTCTACTAAAATGGCTTTGATCATAAAAGCCTAAGGTTAAGCCTATTTCTAAAATACTTTTAGTAGTTGTTGTAAGAAGTACTTTAGATCTTTCTATCTTTGATTTTTTCATATATTTCATAAGTGAAATTCCCATATGCTTTTTGAAGCAGGAAGCTGCATACTGGGGAGTTATATTAAGAGTATTTGCAATATCTTCTAAAGTAATATGACTTTCAAGATTAATATGAATTTGTTGCAAAATCTTGTTTACTACAAAATTGTCTTTTACTTCTATATCACTTATTAATAAATTCATATAAGTTTTTGCCATATCTAATTCAATTTTTTGAAGGGTTTCTATATGAGAGGATTCTAGGGTTTTTTTATAGTATTTATTATAAATAGGATGTAGATATTTTCTTGAAACACCATGTCTTATTATTTCTCTGCAAAAAACAGCATTCCAAATAATTAAATCATATTTTTTAATCTCAAGAGGTATGGATTCTTCAAGTTCATTCTTATGTTTTTCCTCTAAATTATATAGCAAATCTTTCGTATTTCTTGTATCTATAAGTGTATTGAATTTATTGTCAAAAATATTATTATCTGATATAAAACTTTCAAACATAATTACCTCCAAAATAAATCATGTGTAATATATACATATTATATTAAAAATATACAATGGTTTACAATGATTATTAATATAATATGTAGTTAATAAAAATCATGAGGTGATGAAAATGAATAAACATGCTATGTTTCATGTTTTAGATGCTCCATATGCTTATGGAAAAGATAAGGATACATTAGTTTTAAGATTAAGAGTAGCGAAAGATGATATAAAGGAATGTTCAGTATTATATAGATGTAGATATGACTGGGAAAATGATTATGAAAGAAAATCGATGAGAGTAGTAGCTGAAACAGAGTTATTTACTTATTATGAAGTGGAGTTATCCATAGAAAAAAATAGATATAGATACTATTTTGAACTTAAGGATAAAAATAATAAAGTAGCTTTATATACTGAAAGAGGGGTGGTTAATGTTGATTATAAAAATATTAATATAGCAGCATTCCAGTTCCCTTATATTGCAGAGGATGATTTATATAAAGAAGAAAAATGGCTTCAAGAAGCAGTTGTATATCAAATCTTCCCAGATAGATTTTTTAATGGAGACAAAAATAATAATCATGAAAACCTTAGTGAATGGGGAAAAGGTAAGATAACTAGTCATTCAATATTTGGAGGAGATTTAAGAGGTATAATAGAAAAGTTAGATTATTTAGAGAGTTTAGGAGTAGATTTAATATATTTAACTCCAATATTTAAGTCTGATACTAATCATAAATATAATACAACAGATTATTTTGAGATAGATGAGTCCTTTGGAACTTTGGAGGATGCCAAAGAATTGGTTAATCTATGTCATGAAAAGAATATGAAGATAGTATTTGATGCAGTATTTAATCATTCAGGAAGTGATTTTTTTGCTTTTAAAGATTTATTAGAAAATCAAGAGAATTCAAAGTATAAAGATTGGTATTTTACTTATAGTTTCCCAGTTGATTTTAAAAAGTCAAACTATTATACATTTGCAAATAATTGCAATAATATGCCTAAATTAAATGTTGGTAATAAAGAAGTTAGAGATTATTTATTAAATGTAGGAAAGTATTGGGTTAAAGAGGTTGGAATAGATGGATGGAGACTTGATGTATGTGATGAGGTTTCTCATAGTTTCTGGAGAGAATTTAGAAAAGCTATAAAAGAAGTTAATAGTGAAGCTATAATAGTTGGAGAAATAATGCATGAAGCTAATTCATTTTTAAAAGGTGATCAGTTAGATTCAATTATGAATTATCCTTTTAAAAATGCAACAATAGATTTCTTTGGTAATCACAGTATTTCAGCAAAGGAATATTTAGATATACTATCTGAAAATAGAATGTTATATATGGATAGTATAACTAGACAACTTTGGAATTTAGTTGGAAGTCATGATACAAAAAGAATATTAAATGAATGTGAGTATAATGTTGAAAAAGTTAAGATGGCTTTAGCTATGCAATTTACTTATGTAGGTGTGCCATACATATATTATGGAGATGAGATTGGAATAGATGGAGGAGATGATCCTGATAATAGAAAATGTATGATTTGGGAAGAGGAGAAACAAAATAAAGAATTACTTAAGTTAACTAAGGATTTAATATCTATAAGAAAGAAAAATAAATCTTTAGTATATGGTGATTTTCAAGTTAAGTATTGTAAAGAGGAGGTATTTGCTTTTCTTAGAGAATACAATGATGAAAAAATATTGGTGATATTTAATAATAGTGAGGAAGAATATTCTTTTAACTATAATAATAACTCAATAGGTATTGATTTGATTACAAAGGAAGAGGTTGATTTTTCTAATAAAATAAAATTAGAAGCCTTATCATTTAAAATAATAAAGCTAATATAAATAACAAAATTTATTTGATTGTTATATTATGTAAAATAAAAATTTTTTGTGAAACCTTTTTATAAAACTTACAAACAATGGGAAGAAAATATCTAGATTACTTATAGAATTTAAATTATTACATAGAAAATATCACTTTAAAAAGCTTAGATCACTTAAAGTGTAGCAAGTTTCTAAGCCTTAGTGATATTTTCGTAGTAATGATTATAAATATTTAGAGAAATATAGTAATATATTTGTAAGTTTTATTAAAAAGTTATATTGATACAGCCCTCTCTATTTACTATGAACAATTTTTAAAATCAATACTCACTTAAACCAGAGCTAAAAATTAATTATATTTTACTACTAAATCAATTGTACATATTGATTGAATCATAAAGTTGGTAACTTTATTTTAAATACATAATTTACTTAGTGAAAATAGCTGTACACCATTCATTGGTTTGGAATTTTTCTTGAAGTTTAAAGTTTTTAGCCTCGACTTTTTCTCTTACCCAATCAAAACTCCATTCTACAAGTCCAGAAACAAGAAGTTTTCCATCTTCTTTTATGTGAGAGTCTATGAAATTCATAAACATTTCAGTTTCTTCTCCACCTATGTTTATAAATATCCAATCAAATTTTTCTTTTAATTCATATTCTTCATCAAGTACATTTCCTACAACAACATCGATATTATTTAAGTTGTTTAAGGAAGCATTTAAAAGAACTTCATCTTCAACATCTCTTATATCAACAGCAACAACCTTTGAAGCGCCTTTTACAGAGGCTGCAATAGAAAGTATTCCAGAACCAGTTCCAAGGTCAAGAAGTGATTTATTATTAAAATCCTCTTCAACTATGAATTTTAATATATCTTGAGTTGTTTCATGTAATCCAGTTCCAAAGGCACCTTGAGGAGAGAAATATATAGTATTTTTATTTTCAAAGCTTTCATTTGGATCACACATAACCCATTCTTCATTTAAGTGAATTGGTTCTATATAAAATTCTTCAAAATTATTTTCTATTTCATCAATAGAAGAAGGTTCAGATTTTAGTAAAGCTGATACTAAAACTTCAAAATTATCTAAGTCATCTTTAGAACCATCAAAGGCTACTTTTAAATCAACAACAACTCCTTCTTTTTCTTCATATCCATATCCAAACATATCAGTTGTTATGTTTAGTGGTGAGTCATAGTAAACATTATAAATATCATTTATTTGAAGTAATTCAATTTTTTCATCAACAAGTTCTTTTGATGTTTTATAAGTAAGTATAAACATATAAAAATCCCCTTTTTAAGTAAAATTAATTATATAAAGATTATAGCATATGATTATTATTTACTATTTATATAGAATTAAATTTTATTTAATGGTGAAAAATATTTTAGATGTTTTTATAATTTATATTAATTAAAGTGTAAAATCTTATAGTATATTTAAGGTGAAAAATTAAAAATTCTAAAATAGGACATTACGTAATATTAAATTGTTTTTTTTGAAAAGATAAACAAAAAAGAACTATTTGAGATATTTATAGAAAAAGATTACAATTAGGGAAGAGGTTAGATTATTAGGAATTTTAACTTGGAGGAATTTTAATGAAAAAAAATGGAGCTCAAAGAGAGTATAAGAAATTATCAAATCAAATAAGCCAAATTGAGAATATAGTTAAAAATTCAAAAATTGGGGCTTTGTTTGAACATGAATCAACCTTAAGGAAAAAGATTTTACAATTAAAAGAAATGAAAAATCAAGGGCTTAAAGGATATGATGCCCTTTACAATAGATATGAAGAATTACTAGAGGAAGTAGGAAAGAGGATTTTAGAAAGCTATAATAAGAAAAATGATACTAATTTTGATTTTTATGATGTCTTAAGAAATAACTACAATGTATTTTTAAACTCTGGAATAATGACTCTTTTAGTTAAGTACCATATACCAAAATTAATATCTAAGGAGTTTGATGAGAAGTTTCCATCTAATCCTAAGGATGAGTATTCTCATACAAGAAGACTTAAAAGAAAATTTTATCTTCATTTAGGAGAAACAAACACAGGAAAAACATACACAGCTATGCAAAGACTTAAGGAAGTTAAAAAAGGTGTATATTTATCACCACTTAGAATACTTGCCTTGGAAAATTTTGAAAGATTAAATAATGAAGGTGTTAGATGTAATCTTTTAACTGGGGAAGAGGAAATAATATTTGAAGATGCAACTCATGTTTCATGTACTATTGAAAAAGCCAATATACATGAAAGGTATGATGTAGCAGTAATTGATGAGATTCAAATGATAGATGATTCTCAAAGAGGATATGCTTGGACTAGGGCTTTACTTGGATTATATTGTAATGAAATTCATATATGTGGGGCTTTCAATGCTAAAAATATCTTAAAAGAGATAATAGAAGATTGTGAAGATGATTATGAAATTATAGAGTATCACAGAGATATTCCTTTAGTTGTTCAAGATAAGAGTTTTCATCCTAAGGATGTGGAAGATGGCGATGCTTTAGTTTTATTTTCTAAAAAGAAAGTTCTTCAGATGGCAGAACAATACTCTCAAATGGGTATTAAATGTTCAATAATTTATGGGGATTTACCACCGGAGGTTAGAAAAAAACAATATGAAGAATTTATCTTAGGAAAAAATAAAATTTTAATAACAACTGATGCTATTGGTATGGGTGTTAATCTTCCTATTAAGAGAATAGTGTTCTTATCAATAAATAAGTTTGATGGGGAGCAAATGAGAGAACTAACTTCTCAAGAAGTTAAGCAAATAGCAGGGAGAGCAGGAAGAAAAGGAATTTATAACACTGGATATGTAGCCTCATATAGAGATAATTTAAATTTTATTGAGGAAAGATTAGAGGAAGAGGATATTAAAATAAAAAAAGCTGTTTTAGGGCCATCAGATGCCATATTAGAAATTGATAATCTTCCTTTAAATGAAAAATTAGCCTTATGGAAAACTAAGAAAAGTGAAGTACCTTATTATAGAAAAATGGATATAAGTGAATATTTAATCATATTAGAAAGATTAAAGCCTTATAAACTTTTAGAAGAAATTCAATGGGAGCTTTTAAAAATTCCTTTTGACATTTCAAAGGATGATTTAATGAATCAATTTTTAAATTTCATAGATCAGTTATTTATTAATGACCAAGAGGAACTTTTTAAGCCTCAGTGTTATTCAGGAACTTTATATGACTTAGAAACATATTATCAAAGGGTAAATATGTATTATTCATTTAGCAAAAGATTTGATTTAAATTTTGATTTAGAATGGATAGAAAATGAAAGACTCTCTGTAAGTGAAGAAATAAATAATATTTTAATGCGAATTTAAAATTAAAAAGTGAATTCCAAAAGTTGTTAAGTATAAGGCTTTTTAGTGAGGGAAAACTAGAATAAAATAAACAAGCTTAGGAGGAGATTTTTATGAATCTATACGAAGCACCAGAAAATAATTATATATTAGTTATGCCTGATGGAAAAGTGGTAGGTTTTGAAGATATTGATATAGCTAAAGCATACGTAAATAGATATTATCAAGAAAAATTAGATGTTTATTCTAATAAGGTTGATTTTTCGGATTTTGATATAACAGATGAAAAAGTAAATGAAACAATATCTAGAGTAGTAGGTGTTGATGAAGGAATATGTACTATTTATAATTTAGAAGATCTTATAAATAGCATACAAAATTCTTCTATATTTGAGGATGAAAAAAATGAACTTATTTTTAAACTTAGAGAAAGAAGAATTGATTTAAATATTAATGATTACCAAGTAGATGATATATTAGCTAATGTTGATGAGGTAATATATTAATAAAACATAATTTTATTTAAAAAGATGTGGTAAATTGTAGTTTAGCAATTTACCACATCTTTTTGTTTTATGAATTATTTTAAATATTAAGTTTTACTTTCTAAGAAGTTCAGAGGTTGAAATATAAGGATTTCTATATCTGTTTTTCTTTTGGGTTTTATGTCCTATATTAATACATTTATGAGGACAATTATTTATACAACCCATACAATCACAACAATCTCCATTCCATTTAGGTTTTTCATTAACTATTTCTATATTTTTGTTAGGACAAATTCTAGCACATATTCCACATGCTGTACAGAATTCATTTGTATTAAATTTTTTATCTTTATTTTTAAAGGTGTTTTTCCACATATTATATAAAGCCATGTTAATTCCAACAAAACTTTCTTTTAAGTCTTTAGTTTCTCTATTTATTATTGATAGGGAAAAGTTTTCTATTTTGAACTTATTAGAATCTATAACTTTTTTAGCTTCATTACCTATTTTGGGGTTTCTTCCCATTCTTATATAGTTTGAGTTCATCATAAATTTTTCTCCATTGCTTAATTTTAATTTCTTTGGAGATAAGATTTTATTTATCATTTCAAAAGTTATTCCTTTTCCACCACCAGTACACTCAACTGCGTATATATAAGTATCTGAGTTTAGATTTGATTTGTTTATAAAATCATGTACCATTGGAGGAAGTCCACCTGCATAAATTGGATAAACAAAACCAATGGTTTCAGCTTCATAAGAAAATTCTTCAGAGTAGAAAGCATCTACTATTGATATTATTTCGCTATTTTTTAAATGTTTTGATATCTCTTTAGCTGTGTAAAGTGAATTTCCAGATGTTGAAAAATAAAAAATTAAATTCTTTTTCATAACTAACTATCCATCCTTGTTTAAAAATGATTTATTATAATAATTTTAATATTAAAAATACATAATTTCTATATAAAGGTCAAATATAATTAGTTCAAAGTTAGAATTTAAAGTTGACAATTCCTATGGGAATTCATATAATTAAGGCTATATAAAAAAGAGAGAAGGAAGTGAGCGAATGAAGAAGAAAGTAATGTTATTATTTCTAACAATAAGCATTTTTATGGCGGTGTTTATAGGCTGTAAAAATAATAGCAATAATATTCAAAAAAATAATTATAATAAAGAAAAAATAACAGTAGCAACTTCAGGGACATATTACCCGTTTACTTTTCTAGAAGGTGGAAAACTTAAGGGATTTGAAGTTGATGTATGGAATGAGATAGGAAAGAGATTAAATTATGATGTTGAATTTAAAACTGCCTCTTTCAGTGGTCTTTTTGGTATGCTTGAAAGTGGAAAGGTTGACACAATAGCTAACCAAATTACTATAACACCTGAAAGAGAAGATAAATATTATTTCTCAAATCCAGATGTATATAGTGGAGCTCAAATAATAGTTAAAAAGGGAAATGATAAAATAAAATCTTTTGAAGATTTAAAAGGGAAAAAAGTTGGAGTAGACCTTGGAAGCAACTATGAAAAAATTGTAAAAGATAAAGACAAAAATGGAGAAATAAAAGTTTTAACATATCAGAATACAGATGCAGCCTTCAATGAGCTTTTGCTTGGAAGAATTGATGCTGTTGTAATAGATAGAATATCGGCCTTAACTGCAATAAAAGAAAAAAATCTAAATCTACAGTTAGCAGGAGAACCTATAGATAATATAGAAAATGCTTATCCATTTATTAAAAATGATAAGGGAAAGGCATTGTCAGAAGAGGTTAATAAGGCTTTAAATGAGATGAAAAAGGATGGAACTCTTAAAAATATTTCAGAAAAATGGCTTGGAATGAATGTAACTGTCAAAAATAATAAGGAAACTTCTAATAAATTAGGAATAAATAATGAAGTAAAAAATCTAAGTTTTGATTTTATGTATTCCTTAGAATTGGTTCCAACTTTACTAAAGGCTGTTAAAGTGACCATATCATTATCAGTTTTTGGTATGATACTTGGATTAATAGTTGGAATAGCCCTTGCAATAACAAGGATTTATAAAGTGCCAGTATTAAAACAATTAGCTGAAATTTACATATCATTTTTTAGAGGAACACCACTTTTAGTACAATTATTTTTATTATACTTTGGAATACCTCAAATTATACCAGCGCTTCAAAATATGAGTGCATATGTAGCGGCTTTAATAGGATTAGGACTAAATGCATCAGCCTACATAGCAGAAATTTTAAGAAGTTCAATAGATGCTATAGATAAGGGACAAATGGAAGCAAGTCTTTCATTAGGAATGACTAGAGGGCAAGCTTTAAAAAGAATAGTGTTGCCACAAGCATTAAGGATTGCAGTTCCTCCTTTAGGAAATATATTTGTAGATACAGTAAAAGGATCATCATTAGCATTCACTTTAGGGGTGGTAGAACTTTTAGCTAAGGCTCAAATGGAAGCTGCAACAAGTTATAAGTTTTTTGAAAGTTATGTTGTAGTAGCTATTATGTATTGGATAATTATAGGCTTCTTTAACTATTTACAAAAAATTTTAGAGAAGAAACTTTCAGTTTATTAGTAAAGGGGAGAGAAGTAATGATAAAGGTTAAGAGTTTGAAGAAAAGTTATAAAAATTTAGAGGTATTAAAAGATGTAAATTTAGAAGTTAAAAAAGGAGAAGTAGTTGTTATAATAGGTCCTTCAGGTTCGGGAAAATCAACATTTTTAAGATGTTTAAATTATTTAGAAACTCCTGATAAAGGAGAAATACAAGTTGGAGATATTAAACTTAATGCTGAGAGTGTTAGTAAAAAAGAAATAAATAAATTAAGAAAACAATCAGCCATGGTTTTTCAGAATTATAATTTATTTAATAATAAAACTGTACTTCAAAATGTTACTGAAGCATTAATTGTAGTAGATAAAATGGATAAGGATAAAGCTTTAAAAATAGCTTTAGAGAATCTTAAAAAAGTAGGAATGCTTGATAAAAAAGATAATTATCCAAACACATTGTCAGGGGGGCAGAAACAGAGGGTTAGTATAGCAAGAGCCATGGCAATAAATCCTAATGTTACTCTTTTTGATGAGCCGACATCAGCTTTAGACCCAGAGTTAGTAGCTGAAGTTTTAGCTGTAATAAAAGAATTGGCAGATGAGCATAAAACAATGATAATTGTAACTCATGAGATGAGTTTTGCTAGAGATGTAGCAGATAGAGTAATATTTATGGATGGAGGAGTAGTTGTTGAAGAGGGGACTCCAAATGAAATTTTTAAAAATCCCAAAAATGAAAGAACAAAACAATTTTTAGAAAGATTTATAGTAAGTTAAAAACTGGTGGATTAATTCCGCCAGTTTTTCTGTTTAGGTTAAATGTAAATTTTCTTTTTATGTTTAATCTTTTGGTTTTAAATACTTAAAATATATTTTTCTTTGAAAAATAAAAATATATGGTATTTATGTTAAAGAAATTAATTGATTTCTTTAAATAATTCAAAGGCTTTAGTTTTAGCTTCTTCAAGAATTTCATTACCTTCATTTGTTAAGCTATAATATTTTCTTATTTTACCATCAATAAGTTTATCTTTTCTTAATAAAAGACCATCTCTTTCCATGTTGTGAAGAATAGGATAAAGAGTACCAGGACTCATAGAATATCCATGGTCATGAAGTTCTTCAATCATTTGAGAACCAAAGAAAGGTTCTACTTTTGCATGATGTAAAATATGAATGTGAATAAAACCTAAAAAGAGTTTTCTTAAGACTTTTTCTTGCATTGGGTCATCTCCTAAAATATATGTATATAAATTCGATATCGAAAACAGATAATTTAAAATAGTTTCCATTATATTATACTATTTATTATTTTAAAATCAAAAGATTAATATACATTATTATGGTGCAAATTAGCCTATAAGAATGAATTAGAGTGATTCACTTTAATAATGTAAAGCATAAAGGTATATTATGAGTAAATAGAGTACATATTGAATAGAAAAAAGTAAGTTTTATGATAAAGTTGTTTTTATACATGACCTTAGTTCATAATAAAGACGAACTCATATAAAAAAGAGTGCAAATTTGCACTCTTTTTCTTATTGTTTTTTATTCATTATAGCATTTCTTATTTTCTTAAATTGTGGGAATGCTTTTTTGTAAAGTGTATAGATTCCATTATCTACAACAATATCAAATTCACCTATGAATTCTACGAAATTACCGTTAAATCCTTTTTTGAATTTATAAAGTCCATATAATGGGTTTTCTGGATTTAAGTCTCCTGAAACTCCTCTAAAGTCGTAAACATCACAGCCTAAATCAACAGAATCGCATATCATAGCCCATTGCATAGCAAAGTTAGGCATTGTATCTCTTAATACATTTTCTGATGCTCCGTAAAGATACCATGCTTTATTTCCGTAGTAAAGATAAATTGAACCAGAAAGATAAATTTCTTGTCCTTTGAATGGTTCAATATCAGAAAGTTTTTTATTGAATCCTTCTATTTGTCTTTCAGCTTCTTTCATTCTCTTATCTTGGTCATTTATTTTCTTTTCGATTCTTGATTTCTTATCTTCATCAGTTTCAGCTTCAAACTTAACTTTTAGTTCTTCTATTTTATTAATAGCTTTAATTTTAGCATCCTCTTGTTTCTTTAACTTTTCTGATAATCTGTTAAAGTCATTTTCGTAGCTATATTTAACCATATATAATCTACAGTGAGGGTATAAGAAATCTATCATATCCTTAAAATATTCTCTATGTCTAACTAAGAAGTTATCTCTCTTACCAGTAGTAACCATGATTTCATGGAATCTATCTAATACATCTTCATTTAAAGTTTCTTTATCATAAACTTCAACTGATAGTCCTCTTTCTTCAGCAACTTTGATATTATATCTAGTTTTGCTTGAGAATTTTTTAAATACAGATTTTTTTATATCCATTTTTTCCCCTTCTGTTGGAAGTGGAAGTCTGAATACAAAGTTTGGTTGGATTGCCTCAAAGTTTTTGCTGTCAGTATTTTTATATCCTAAGCTTTTTAAGAAGTTCTTTATTTCAGTTCCTTCTGAAAGACCCTCTTCATTTTCTTTTAAATGGATATCTGGATCTATTGTTATAAAGCTTATATTATTCTTTTTAGCAAAATCTCTTAGATACTCAGTAAATTCTATTAATAATTTTTTATTTGTATAATCACATGTAAAACTTCTTGGAATATATCCCATATATTTATTTATGTATGGGGCTTTTCTTAAAAGTATTGTAGCTGTTATAACTACATTGTTTTCATTATCATATCCAGCTATAAATTTTGATTTCCAATCTTTTTTTAATTCCGCCCAATAAGAAGTTTGGAATATGTGACCTTTTCTATTAGATTCATTAAATTTATCAATTTCTGATGAACTTATTTCTACAAATTTATACAATTTAGTTTCCTGCTACTCAAAATATGGTCAAATGTATCCATATCGAGATTATTCCTTTTTCATAGAGCCTCGCCTTGCCTAAGCTACTACGATTTTTTTATGGCTCTCCAAAGGCTTAAATTCCGAAGTTAGCCCTCCGTACATATATGAGTGCTTTTGATTTTAAGCTATCTTATATTTCTTAGCATTTTTAAGATTAATACTTGCATTTAAATCTCTATCAATAGTAATTCCACAATCACACCTATAAATTCTATCTTTAAGTTTTAAATCTTTCTTAACCTTTCCACATTGACTACAAGTCTTACTTGATGGATAAAATCTATCAACTATTCTAAGCTCTATATTATTTTGTTTACATTTAGAAGTTAATTTAGTTTTAAACTCAAAAAATTTCTGACTTGAAATAGCTTTAGATAAATGCTTATTCTTCATCATTCCTTTAACATTTAAATCTTCAATAGTTATATAGCTTGGTTTTTGCTTTATAATTGAAGATATGGTTTTATTTATATAATCAGTTCTTATATTTGTTAATCTTTGATGAAGCTTTTGTACTTTGACTACTTGTTTTTTGATATTTTGACTAGTAGCTCTCCCTTCTTTTATATTTTTATTTCTAATTTTCAAACTTTCATATTTCCTTGAAAGTTTTCTTTGTTCTATTTTTAACTTCTTTTCGATTTTCTTAATCTTTGAAGTTTTATTTATATTTTTAAATTTATTACCATTTGAAAATATTGCAAAATCCTTTATGCCTACATCAATCCCTATGCCCTCATTTGTTGGATTAGCCACTTTATAGTATCTATCAGCTTTTTGACTTACTGTTCCACTTTTAACTATTGAATTAGTGGGTATGTATCCAAACTCTTTAAACCTTACCCATCCAAGCGTAGGTATTTTGACTTTATGTCTTTCTAAAGTCCAATCAGTTTTATTATTCTTAGGAAAATAAGCTTTTACATCTTGATTTTTCTTTTTCTTAAATTTAGGAAATCCTTTAGTTTTCTTAAAAAAATCTTTAAATGCTTTGTCACCATTCATAATAGCTTGTTTAGTAGCTTTAGAAGATACTTCTTTAATCCACTTTTTATCTTGATTATTTGGCATATATTCGTTATTTAACCATTTAGAAAAATCCATACCACTTACAAATTTTCCTTCTTTCTCATAAACTTCTTTATTATGAGCAATATAAAAGTTATATATAAATCTTGATACACCAATAGTTCGGTGTATTTTAGATTTTTGTTCATCAGTTGGATTAATTTCTATTTTGTATGCCCTTTTCAACTTCTTCATCCTCTCTAATCTTCTTTTTATATTTTCTTAATCCATATATGCGACAACTAAAAATATGAAGTATTGAAATTATATCTTAAACTAATTCTTCTTGTGGTGAAAGACTTTCGTTATTAACTACTATAATTTTCACATTAAATTTAGCTAAAAATCTTTCAAACCATTCATAATCAAATCGAACAAATCTATCTTTATGAGCTATGATAATTGTACCAATCTCATTTGTCATACAACTATCAATAAGTTTATTCCATTTTTTTCGGTTATAATTAAATCCACTTCCTAAATCTTCAATAACTTCATCTACTATTATTCCTTTAGTATTAGCATATTGCCTAAGAAATTCTACTTGATTTTTTAAATCATCTTTTTGATTAGAGGTTGAAACTCTTGTATAAATAACAGTTTTTTTGTCAGTTTCTTCTTTTTGAATACCCTTATACTCAAGATATTGCTTATAAGTGTAATATCTTCTATTTGTAGGTGTTCTAAATGCTTTTAGTTTTTCTTCCACATCCCAACGTTGCAAAGTTCTAACTGAAACATTAATTAATTCTGCAAACTCATTTGGTTTATAGTTATTATTTTTCAAAACAATCACCTTTTGGCTATATTTTACTATAAATAACTATATTTACCTATATTTTTATCGACTATTAATTTCTCCTTAAACTTCATCAGTTCTAAACTTTATATATTAAAATGCAATAAGTATATTGTAATATGAAATAATTTTCTATTCAAGTACAACATTACTATTATATAGGAATGATGATGGTTTATGTAATTTTTGAAAAAAGATGAGTGTAAAAATAGAGTGATTTTTAAGGATAGAATAAAGAAGGTATTCTTTTTATTATTTTTCATATTGAAACAATGATTTATTTGAACAATAAAAAAGGGATTAGTTTATACTAACTCCCTTGAACTGTTTATATTACACCATTTTCTTCTCCACTTATTATATATTTTTTCAGCTTCTAAAATGTCTGTTTTAAATCTTCTAGAAAATAGTTTAATAGCTTCTGATTTGTTTATTCTAATAATTTCATCATCAAAAAAATCTTTGAATTTATTGTCCATAAAATCACCTCTAAATTATATGCATAAATAGTAGTATTAAATTCCAATGATAAAAATCTTAAGAACTTTAAATAAACTTAGGACTTTCTGAAAAATTTTTACTAATCCTTTTTTTCTTATTTTTAACATGGGTATAAAATATTTTCGATGTTATTGAAAATATCATTTCTATAAGTAAAATAAAAATTGCCAAAAATAAAAAATAAGATTCAGGTAAAATATTTATTAGTTGATCTTTTTTAGGATCAAATATCCAGTAGTTATTATTGAAAATTATTTTATGGAATAAAATAAAGATTTTCGAGAAGTTTAAGTAAAAGCTTAAGATTAAACTAATAAAAATAAATAAAACTTCATAGAAAAAAATATTTAAAGTTTTTTTATAATAAAAAAACATAATTCCACTTTCGATTCAATACTAACTATTATTTAATAACTTTTCAATATAATATGTTTAAATGCTTATATTTTATGTAAAATTGATAATTTAAAATAATAACAAAATCTTTTTTTATTAAAAGATTTTGTTATGTTAAATTTAATTCACAAATATTTAATATATTATGAAATTAAATTACTATGAGAGACTGTTTTGATAATTTAAGTTTGATTACTTTTTTCTTCTAGATTTTCTAAAAGATTTTTATTTAATAACATTACTAAAAATGAGGCTATACTTCCCATAAATATTACTGTGGTTCCTGGGCTTATTTCAAATAATATCAATGTAAATAAGAATATAAGTACATTTCCAATTGAAATTAATGGCTTTGTGAAAGTTAAAATTACACTGGCTCTTAATATTTCTATTGAGTTCATAGAGAATCTTGATATCAAAACAAATATATAAGTAGTAGTTAATAATGTAATTATTAAAAATCCTATGAATAAGGAACTTAAAATTAAATTATAGTAAGTTGTTGAGAAAAATCTTAAGTTAAAGCTTAATAAAAAAATTAAAAGAAGCTCTAAAGACCACATTATAGTTGATTGTTTAAAGTTATATTTAAGCCCTTTTTTTAAATCTTCTATTAAAGATATATCTTTGTATTTAATAAGTTTCCTCATACAATAAAGCAAGGTAGTAAAACTTGCCCCAAAAGGTATTAATGAAATTAAAAATAATGGTAAATAAGTTGTTACATTTCTAAGACCAATAAACATAAAGAATAAAATTACTGGTATATTTAATACTATAAAGAATATATTAAGCATAAAAAACCAGAAAATATAATTAAACAGGGTTAGTATTTTTTCAAGGTTAAAAAATTCACTCATTTTAATCACTCCATAAATAAATGTAATGGTTTAAATTTATAAATATAGTTTAAAATAAGTGAATTTTAAAAACAATTAAATATGCGTTAATTTTATAAAAACAATAAAAAATACAATAAAACAATAAAATGTTATATTTTATACTATTTTACTGAGTTTTAAGTTAAGTTTGGATAAAAAATTATGTTAGGAAGATTAATAAAGGATTGCAGTTTAAAAGTAAGTTAAGTTGTGAAAAGTTCATTAAATTAAAAAAGGATAAAGGGGTATAGGTATATAAGATGTTTTATCCGCTTATGTATTAAATTAGAACAAGAGAGAGGGCAAAGGGAGAAAACTAATGAAATTTAGTAAGTCAAATTTATATAGAAGATTATTTATAACATATACATTAGTAATATTGTCTGTTGTAAGCATTTTATATGTATATTTTCTTAGGAAAACAGGAGAAGAGGTTAAGAAAAACAATCTATACATAAATGAGAAAATATTACAGGATGTAAATGAGAATTTAGAGTATGACAATAATACTTCTAAAACAATTATGAGTATGCTCTATGAAGATGAATTTAGATTAAATGATGTTATAAAATATTTGAATAGTGATCTTATGGATTATATAAAAACAAAACTTGATTATTATAGTAAAAGCGATAAGTTTTATTATAATGGTGTAGAAAATTTTGTTAAAGGATCTTTTAAAATTAATAGTTATTTGAAAAATATATCCTTTGTAAGTTATTCAAGAAATGAAGTTTCTGTTTTTAATAGAAAGGGAGAAATAAAAACACATCCTTTTAATTTAAAAACTTTTTTAGATAATGGAGAAATCAATAAAATTATACATAACAAAAATGAAATAAGCACAATAAATGAAATTAAGGATCCAAATTCTTTAAAACCCTATGGAAATCTTATAGCCACTTACCATATAGGTATAATAGATAATATTTTAAAAAAATATAATGATACTCTTTCAGAGGTTTTAATTTTAAGTTCTGATGGAATGGTTTTATATGATTCAAGTGGAACTTATGATTATGAAGAATACCCATATTTTAAAAAGTTAAAAATGGGACATAAAGAAATTCTCTTAGAAGATGATTATTATGTAGATATGTTACCAAATAATAATGGATTAATATCTATTGTTAGAATAAAAGCTAGTTATGCAAATAGAATACCCTTAGTATTTAAAATTTCTGCTTTTTTAGTGAGTTTAGCTTTATTTATACTAGCTGAGTGTATTTTATTCTTAAAGATTAAAAAGTTAAGTGAAAGAATGGATGAACTTGTATTAGCAATGGAAAGGGTTGAAAAAGGGGATATAGATGTTTATATTCCTTTAAGTAATGACAAAGATGAAATCACATTTATTGCAGAGAATTTTAATAAAATGTGTGGAAAACTAAATGATCACATAAAGAAAAGTTACTTAGCAGAGCTTCATCAAAGAGAAGCTGAAATAATAGCCCTTCAAAATCAAATTAATCCACATTTTCTATATAATACTTTAGAGTCAATAAGAATGAAAGCTATTTGTAATGGGGATAAAGAAGTTGGAAAAATGCTTTATAGTTTAGCATTTTTATTTAGAAGTCAAGTTAAAGGAAATCTTATAGTTTCAATTGACCAAGAAATAAAATATTGCAATAAATATCTTGAGCTTTTCAAGTTTAGATATGATGAAAAATTTAAATTTACAATAGACTGTGAAGAAGATCTATATGATAAGGGGATTATTAAATTTACACTGCAACCTTTAATAGAAAATTACTTTGTTCATGGTATTAGATTAGAAAGAGATAATAATGAACTTAAAATTTTTATCTACAAATATTTAAATGAGGTTGTTGTAGAAATAATAGATAATGGAAGAGGTATTCCTAAGAAGAAATTAGATGATATAAATAGAAAGATAAGAGGGGAAGAACATTCAAATAAATCCATAGGAATGCTAAATGTTCATGAGAGAATAAAAATAAAATATGGAAATTCTTATGGTTTAACTGTTACTAGTGAAGAGAATAAGGGAACTAATATGATACTTAGATTCCCTATGGAAGAGGGGGAAGAGTAATATGTACAAAGTTATGTTAGCTGATGATGAAAATTTAATTTTACAAGGACTTGAAAATATTATTGAATGGGAGGAATTAGGCTTAGAAATTATTAATAAGGCTAGCAATGGAAAAGAAGCAATAGAAATGTTTAAGGAAAAACCAGTTGATATTGTGGTTACAGATATAAATATGCCTCAAGTTACAGGACTTGATTTACTTAAAGAACTAAGGAAGATTAATTCAGATGTTAAATTTATAATATTAAGTGGATATGATGATTTTTCTTATGCTAAGAAGGGTATAGAATTAGGTGTTGAAAATTATATTTTAAAGCCTATAGATGAGGAAGAATTAGAAAAAACATTAAGAAACACCATAAGCAAAATAGATTTAGAGAGAAAAGAGAATAAATCAAAATTAGGGAAACATAATTTCCTTATTAAGCTTATAAAAGGTAAATTAAGTGAGAAAGAATTAGAAGTAAATAAAGAAAATTTCCACGTTGATTTTAATAACTCAAAAATGTATTCTTTATGTATCATAAATACTAGGAGTAGGTATGATAGTGAAGAAATGCTCCATGCTATAGTTGATGTCATTAATGACAATACAACAAATAATTTTGAAACAATATACACTTTAGATGAGGAGATTATATTAATAAATGCCTGGGATGACAAAATATCTAAGGAAAAAGTAAAAGATTATTATGAAAAATTAAAAGAAATAATAATAAATAAACATAGAATAAATGTTTTTCTAAGTGTAGGAGACCTAGTAGAAAATATTTATAATATAAGTGAAAGTTTTAAAGAAGCTAATAATTTAAAGAAGTATGTTCTTACTTTAGGATATAATAAATGCATTTCATTAGAGGATGTTAAGGATATTAATGAAAATGTAATTAATTTTTCAAAAATATTAGATAAATTAAATAAAAGAATTATTGCTAAGGATATTGATGGAGCAGAAAATATCATTGAGGAAGCAATGGAAGATAAGAGTTTAACACCTAGAAATATATATGATTTATCAGTTAAAATTTTATTTTTAATAGATAAAGTTGTAGAAGAATTTAAGGTTGAAAAGCAATATTCAGGAAATAGTTTAGGAGATGAAATTGTAGCTTTATGTAGTGAAGATACAAGAGAAGATATTAAAACTTTATTATGTAGTGAAGTGAGAGAAGTTATTGAGCTTATGCATCCAACTACTATAAAATATAGCCCAGTAATTCAGCAGATTATAAGTTATGTTAATGAAAATTATTATGAAGAGATAAGTCTTAAAACTTTAGCACAAAAATACAATATAAATACTTCTTATTTAGGACAAGTATTTACTAAAGAAGTTGGTTGTTCATTCTCAGAGTATTTAAATAAGACTAAAAATATAAAGGCTAAAGAGTTGATTTTAAATACAAACATGAAAATTAATGATATAGCTAAGAAGGTTGGTTATTTAGATACTAGCTATTTTTATAGAAAGTTTAAGAAGTATTATGGAGTCTGTCCATCAACTCTTAGAAACATTAAAAACTATTAATCTTTACTAAAATAGTATATTAAATAAATTACTGGTGAAAATTATATGAAATTTTTACCTATTTATATAGAGATAAGAATAAAAACTATATATTTTTAGTAGGTCTTAAGGATAGCTAGAATAAACACTATTTAAAAACAGAGCCTAAAGAAAAAAGACTTTGAAAAGGAGAATTTTACTCAGTTTAAGAGTAGAATTCTCTTTTTTTAATATACAAATTATATATTTTATGGACATTCTATTGGTATCTTAGAATTCATAAATTAGTAATTGAAATTTATACAGTAAAACTAAATATTTTCAACTTTTCCACTAATAAATAAGGTGCTAATATTTAGAATATAAGAAACGTTTACAACAAAAAGGAGGAAGAAAGTGTGAATAGTAAAGCAAAAAAGCTTCCGAAAGAGAAGCTTACAATGAAAGACAGAATGAAACGTTTTAAAAACAATAAAGAATTATTACTATTAACTATACCAGGAGCAATATGGTTTTTAGTTTTTGCATATTTGCCAATGTTTGGAGTGGTTGTAGCATTTAAAAGATGGAGAATTCATGGAGGATTCTTTGAAAGTTTATTTAATAGTAAATGGGTTTGGTTTGATAACTTTAAATTTCTATTCAAAAGTAGTGATGCTTGGCTAATAACTAAAAATACAGTTTTATATAACATGGTATTTATAGTATTAGGAATATTACTTCCAGTAACATTAGCAATATTATTAAATGAATTAATAAATAAAAAGTTAGCAAAGTTCTATCAAAGTAGTATGTTCTTACCATATTTCTTATCTTGGGTTGTTGTAAGTTATTGTTTATATGCATTCTTAAGCCCAGAAAAAGGATATATAAATGGACTTATAGAAGCAATGGGTGGAGAAGGTATTTCTTGGTACACAGAACCAAAATATTGGCCATTTATTATAATCTTTATGAGTCAATGGAAAGCAGTTGGATACGGAACTGTAGTTTATTTAGCTTCAATATGTGGAATAGATAAGAGTTACTACGAAGCTGCAATGATTGATGGAGCTACTAAGTTCCAACAAATTAAATATATAACTCTTCCTTTATTAAAACCAGTAATGATTATAATGTTTATAACTTCAATTGGCGGTATGTTTAGAGGAGATCTAGGTCTGTTCTATCAATTACCAAAGGATTCAGGTGCTTTATATCCTGTAACAAACGTAATAGATACCTATGTATATAGAGGTCTTATGAACTTAGGAGATATTGGTATGAGTTCAGCAGCAAGTTTATATCAATCATTTGTTGGATTAATACTTATAGTAACTTCTAATGCCATAGTAAGAAAAGTAGATGAAGAAAATGCATTCTTCTAAAAAGGTGGTGTAATGTGTGTTAGAAACTTTTAAAGAAAAAAGATTGAAAAAGAAATTAGAGCCTAAAGAAGTTCCAAGTAAATTTAATTCTATATCAAAGAAAAATAACTTCTTATTAAACGTGTTATTTTCAATATTAGCTTTCTTAGCAATAATGCCATTTATATTTGTTATGGCTATATCATTAACTGATGAAAAATCATTACAGCTAAATGGATATAGATTTATACCAAAAGAATGGAGCTTGGAAGCTTATAAATATATATTTACAGGTGGTAGTCAGATAATAAAATCATATGGTGTAACAATAACAGTAACTATACTTGGTACATTAATTGGATTAGCTATCATGTCAATGTATGGATATGTTTTATCAAGAAAAAGTTTTGCTTACAGAAAATTCTTTACAAAATTAATATTTATACCAATGTTATTTTCAGGTGGTATGGTTGCTTCATACTTAGTAGTTACAAAATTTTTAGGATTTAAGAATACAATATGGGCATTAATACTTCCAATGTGTGTAAGTTCATTCCATATAATCATACTTAGAACCTTTTTTAAAACATCAGTACCAGATGCCATCATAGAATCAGCTAAGATAGATGGAGCATCAGAGTTTACATTATTCTTAAGAATAGTATTGCCTATATCTTTACCAGGTATTGCGACTATAGGATTATTCTTAACACTAGGATATTGGAATGACTGGTTCAATGCTATGTTATATATTGATGAACCAAACTTAATACCTTTACAATATTTATTAATTAGATTAGAAAACTCAATGGAGTTTTTAGCAAACAATGCAACTCAACTTGGAGCCAATGCAATTGAAGCTACTAAAAACATGCCAAAAGATACTGCGAAGATGGCAATAGTTGTTATTTCAACTCTACCAATAATATTTGCTTATCCATTCTTCCAAAGATACTTTGTAAATGGATTAACAATTGGAGCAGTTAAAGAGTAATAAAATAGAGTGATATTTTAAAAGGTCTGTGTCAAAGGCACTTAAATAAAACTTATAAATATATTTTGAGTATTACTGAATTTTACTAAGAATTTATAAGTTTTATTATTTAAGCTTGTGATACAGTCCTTTTTTAGAGATAGAAAGCGATTAAAGAATTAAAAGAAGGAGAAAATGATTATGAGATTTATATCAGAAAGAATAAGAAAAACTTATGAAGAAATAGGAAAATATGTTTATTCTAAAACATTAAATATAGATAATTATAAATTTATTTCAGGAAAATATGATAATATTGATGAAATAAAAAATGCACCTGAAAATGGATGGAGAGATTTTAAAACAGGAGATCTTTGGGGAGAAGAGAGTCATGGATGGTTTAAGACTAGTGTAACAATTCCAGAGAATTTTGAGGGAGAAACAGTTGCATTAAGTTTTCACACTTTTTTAGGAGATTGGGACAACACAACAAACCCACAATTTATTCTTTATATAAATGGAGAGCATATACAAGGGTTAGATGTAAATCACAAAGAAACCATATTAACTCACAATGCAAAGGCTGGAGAGGTTTATAATATAGATTTACATGCTCATATTGGAAGAATAGAAGGAAAAAAATCTACTTTACATGGTAAATTAGTAGTTATAGATGAAGAAGCTAGAAAATTATACTTTAACTTAAGTGTTCCTCACATAGTAGCAACTAAGTTACATAAAGAAGATAAAAGAAGAATAGATATGTTAAATGTGTTAAATGACACAATTAACTTAATAGATTTAAGAAGACCTTTTACTAAAGAATATCATGAAAGTTTAAAGGTGGCTAATAAATATATAGAAGATAATTTCTATAATAAGATGTGTGGTCATGAAGATATGGTGGCAACTTGTGTTGGACATACTCATATAGATGTTGCTTGGCTTTGGACAGTAGCACAGACTAGAGAGAAAGTTGCAAGAAGTTTTTCAACAGTATTAAAACTTATGGAAGAGTATCCAGAATATATTTTCATGTCATCTCAACCACAGCTTTATAAATTTTTAAAAGAAGACCATCCAAAGGTTTATGAAAAGGTTAAAGAAAAGGTTAAAGAAGGTGTTTGGGAACCAGAGGGAGCTATGTGGCTTGAGGCTGATTGTAACGTAACTTCAGGAGAATCTTTAATAAGACAGATTTTACATGGAAAAAGATTTTTTAAAGAAGAATTCAATGTTGATAATGAAATACTTTGGCTTCCAGATGTTTTTGGATATTCAGCAGCACTTCCTCAAATATTAAAGAAATCAGATGTTAATTACTTTATGACAACTAAGATTTCTTGGAACCAGTTTAATAAAATGCCTTATGATACATTTATGTGGAAAGGAATAGATGGAACAGAGATTTTAACACACTTTATAACAACAACTTACCCAGACCAAGATCCATTTAAAGAAACAATGACAACTTATTGTGGTAATATTCACCCAGGGTCAATAATGGGAGCATGGAATAGATATCAACAAAAGGATATAAATAATGATGTTTTAGTTGCTTTTGGATTTGGTGATGGTGGTGGTGGTGCTACCTATGAAATGCTTGAAAATAGTAAAAGACTTTCAAAAGGAATACCAGGGGCACCAAAGGTTAAGATAGGCAAGGCTAAGGATTATTTTAAAAAGTTAGAAGAAACAGTTGAAGGTAATAGAAAACTTCCTAAGTGGGTTGGAGAATTATATCTTGAGTATCATAGAGGAACTTATACTTCCATGGGAAGAAATAAGAGAGATAATAGAATTTGTGAAAATTTATATACTTCAGCAGAAAAATTTAATTCTATGGCTATGTGTTTAGGAAAAAATTACCCACTTTCTGATTTAAATAAGGCTTGGGAAACAATACTTTTAAATCAATTTCATGATATTTTACCTGGTTCATCAATTAAAGAGGTTTATGATGTAACAGAAAAAGAATATAAAGAATTAATTGAAAAAGGAAATGGATTTTTAGATTCAGCACTTGAAAAAATAACATCAGAGATAGACTTAAAAGAAAGAAGTGTAGTAGTATTTAATTCACTAGGATTTGAGAGAGATGATATTGCAACTTTTGAGGTGCCAGAAGATATAGAAAATCCTGCTGTTTTAGATGGAGAAGAGGAGATTATCTGCCAAAGAATTGAGGATGGAAAAAAAGCTATATTCTTTGCTAAGGGAGTACCTGCTAATGGATACAAAAGCTTCAATATAATAGAATCAACTAATATAAAAGATTTTGAAAATGTTTTATTAAGCCAAAGAGAAGGAGAAAATGACTTTATAAGAATTAAGTTTGATGAAAATGGAAATATATCTTCTTTATATGATAAGAGAGCTAATAGGGAAGTATTAAAAGTGGGTTATTTAGGAAATAGACTTGAAGCCTTTGAAGATAAACCTATGGAATACAGTAATTGGGATATAGATATTTACTATAAAGAGAAAATGTGGAACATTGATAAGTTAGAAAGTATTGAAGTTGTAGAAGAAGGACCAGTAAGAAGTACACTAAGAATAGAAAGAAAGTTTTTAGAGTCTAAGATTATTCAAAATATTTATATTTATAAAGATTTAGAAAGAATAGATTTTAATTCATATGTTGATTGGAAAGAGCATGAAATATTATTAAAAACTTCATTCCCAGTGGAATTAAATACAACGGAGGCAACTTATGAAATTCAATATGGAAATGTTAAGAGACCAACTCATAGTAATACATCATGGGATGAGGCTAGATTTGAAGTTTGTGGCCAAAAATGGGCTGACCTTTCAGAGGGGGATTATGGAGTTTCATTATTAAATAATTGTAAGTATGGACATGATATTCAAAATGGAGATATGAGACTTACTTTAATTAAATCAGGAACTCATCCTTTTGAAGAAACAGATCAAGAAGAACATTTCTTCACATATTCAATATACCCACATATGGGAACTTGGAAAGAGGGGAATACAGTTCAAAAAGCTTATGCACTTAACCAACCATTCTTTACTAAGGTATGTAAAGAAAATAAAGGAAAATTATCTAATACTTTAGGATTAGCTAAGGTTAATAGTGATAATGTGATTATTGAAGTTATTAAGAAAGCTGAAGATACAGACCATTTAATAGTTAGAATGTATGAATGTCATAATAGTAGAAGTAAAACTTCCTTAGAATTTTCAAGAGAAATAGAAGAGGCCTTTGAATGTAACCTAATGGAAAGAAATTTATGTGAGGCAGAAATAAAAGAAAATAAAATAAGTTTTACCATAAAACCATTTGAGATAAAAACATTTAAAGTTAAATTAAAATAATATATGCAATGCTCTTGAAATGCAAAAAAAAGTTAAAAAAACATGAGGATTTCCTCGTGTTTTTTATTTTTATATTAAATATTAAAATAACTAGTTAAAAGATTTTTAAAATAAATATTATTATAAAAATTTATATGTAGAGAATATCAAATAAATATGGAAAATATCCACTATAAAAAAGATTTTATAGAATTTATAATAAAAATGTAAACGATATTAAGGGATTAAAAACGAAGGTTTAAAATGGAGGGAAAAACAATATGTTAAAATTTAAAAAACTATTATTGTTAGCAACATGTTCAATGCTAACAACTTCAATTGCTTTAACTGGTTGTGGGTCAGAGAAAAGTGCATCTGCTAATGAAGGGGAAACAGTAAAATTAACTTGGTATACAATTGGACAGACACCAAAGGATTTAGAGCTTGTAGAAGATAAAGCAAATGAATATTTAAAAGAAAAAATAAATGCAACAATTGATATGAAATTCATAGACTATGGTGAATATACTCAGAAAATGGGAGTTATCATAAATTCAGGAGAATCTTATGATTTAGCATTCACTTGTTCATGGGCTAATCCATATTTAGAAAATGCAAGAAAAGGGGCTTTCTTAGAAATAGATGATTTAATAGAGTCAAAAGGACAAGATATGAAAAAAGTAATAGATCAAAGATTTTGGGATGGTGCCAAAATAGATGGTAAAACATATGCAGTTCCAAATCAAAAAGAAATTGGAGTTGCTCCTATGTGGGTATTCACTAAAGAATATGTGGATAAGTACAATATACCTTATGAAGAAATCCACAGCTTAAAAGATTTAGAGCCATGGTTAAAAGTTATAAAAGAAAAGGAACCAGATGTTACTCCTTTATACATAACAAAAGGTTTCTCAGCACCAGCTTACTTTGATCAATTAGTTGATCCATTGGGAGTTGAATATGATGATGAAAACTTAACAATAAAAAATATGTTTGAAACAGATAAAATGAAAGAAGAGTTAAATACTCTACAAGATTTTTATAATAAAGGATATATAAACAAAGACGCAGCCACAGCTAAAGATGATAAATCAGTTAAGAGATTAGTAACTAAAGCTGATGGACAACCTTATGCTGATGGTTTATGGTCAAAAGATTTAGGATATGATGTAGTTTCATCACCAATAATGAAAACTCATATTACTAATGGTTCAACTACAGGTTCTATGATAGCTATTTCTAAAACTTCAGAAAATCCAGAGAAAGCTATGGAGTTTTTAAATTTATTAAATACTGACGTATATTTAAGAAACTTACTTAACTATGGTATAGAAGGTACTCACTATGAAAAAACTGGAGATACTCAAATTAAGTTAACTTCAAAAGCTAAAGATTACTCAGTTGGATACTATACTTTAGGTAACTTATTCCTTACTTATACTTTAGACACTGAGCCAGTTGATAAGTGGAAAGAATTCGAAGCATTTAATAATGATTCAGTTCAATCACCAGCTTTAGGATTTAAATTTAATACTGAAAAAGTGAGTAGCCAAATAGCTGCAATAAATAACGTTCTTGAAGAATTTAAATCTGCAATTTATAGCGGATCAGTTAATGAGAGCGAATACTTAGATAAAATGAACAAAAAGTTAAAAGAAGTTGGATTAGATGATGTTCAAAAAGAAATGCAAAGTCAAATAGACGATTGGAAAGCTGAAAATAAAAAATAATTAGTTAAATAATTTAGTAAACTCTATGCAAAAGCATAGAGTTTACTTTTATAAAATTTAGGCTCTGTTTTAATACAGTATTGATTTTTAGACATTCCTTAAGACCTACTTAATTTTGCAGAGAGTTTCTATTGAATATTCCAGAATAATAGCTAAAGCGAAGAAACTCCCATAGGTCAAACAACTTCGCTTTTTAACGCTATTATTCTTCCATATTCAATGAAACTCTAAACTGCTTATTAAGATGGTCTTACATTCATATCTAAAATCAATACTAGCTTAAAATATAGCCGAAAATCAAAATAAATTAAAGGAGTAAAAAGATTTAAAAATATAAGTAGGAGGTATTATTAAATGAAAAAATATGTTGCCATTGATATTGGAGGTTCAAGCATAAAACATGCTCTTATGACTGAAAATGGAGATATACTGGAAAAAGGAAGTATAAAAACAGAGGGAAATGATATAAATTTATTCATAGAATCAATAGGAAAAGTTGTTGATTCATATAAAGAAAATAATGAGGTTAATGGATTAGCTTGTAGTTCACCAGGGGCTGTAGATGTCTACACGGGATTTGTAGGTGGTGGAAGTGCAGTAGATTGTATTCATGGTCCTAATATAAAAGAACTTTTAGAAAATAGAACTGGATTAAAGGTTTCAATAGAAAATGATGCAAATTGTGCAGGATTAGCTGAAGGATGGATTGGGGCTACTAAAGGAATAAAAAATTATGCCTGTGTTGTAGTTGGAACAGGTATAGGTGGATGTATTGTTATTAATGGAGAAATATTAAGAGGAAAACATCTTCATGGAGGAGAGTTTGGTTATATGTTTACTAGAGATAGTAAATCTAAAATAGATAATAATTGGAGTGAGGTTGCATCTACAAATGCTTTAGTTAATAGAGTTTCTAAGCTTAAGGGGATAGATAAGTCAAAACTTGATGGAAAGAAAGTATTTGAACTAGCTGAATCAGGAGATGAGGAAATAAAATTAGAAATAGATTCATGGTATATGGATTTAGCAAGAGGAATTTACAACATTCAATATATTGTAGACCCAGAAAAAATAGTATTAGGTGGAGCTATAAGTAATAGAGAAGGATTTGAGGATAAAATAAATGAAAAGCTTGCTTTATTAAAAGGGGGCCTGGCAACCTTAGATATTAAAGTTGAAAAATGTAAGTTTGAAAATGATTCGAATTTAATAGGTGCATTATATCATTTTCTTTATGTGAGTAAATAATATTAGGGAGATGTTTATATGAATCAATTAAATTATAGGGAGAATTTGAATAAAAAATTCAAAGATTATAGAGGTGGTCTTAGAGTTTTTGAAAATTTTAAGGTTAATGAAAATAATGTAGAAGTTAATTTTGAGGGGTTAAAGATAAGTTTAACCATATTAGAAAATGATATTGTTAAAGTTTTTATTGGAGATAAGTATGAGGAAAGTATTCCTACTAATGGAGTTGTTAATTTATTAGGAAAAGGTTCTTTTGAAGTATTAGAAAAAGAGGATTTCTTGGTGATAAGTGGAAATAAGGTTAAAACTTATATAAATAAGAATACAACTGAGATATCATTTAGAGATTTTGAAGGTAACATAATTTGTGAAGATTTTCAGCCAAGTTTTAAGGATGAAGAGGGGCATATTTATATATCAAAAGTTAATGATTGTTTATCTTATTATGGCTTAGGAGAAAAAGGGGGCTCTTTAAATAAAAAAGGGTGTTATACAGAAAACTTTAATACTGATGATCCAGAAACAGATGAGGAATCCTTAACTTATTATAAAACAATTCCTTTTTATGTAGGTTTAAAAAATGAAGGGACTTATGGAATATTCTTTGATAATAGTTTTAGAAGTTATTTTGATATGGGGAAAGAAAGAGAAGATAGAATATTCTTTGGTGCTATAGGTGGACAAATTCAATATTATTTTATACCAGGAGAAAATATTAAGGATGTAGTTAGAAATTATACTGCATTAACAGGAAGAATGGAAATGCCACCTCTTTGGAGTTTAGGATATCAACAATGTAGGTTTAGTTATTTTAGTCAAGAAGAAGTTAGGGAGTTAGTAAAAACTTTTGAAGAAAAAGAAATTCCATTAGATGTTGTTTATTTAGATATAGATTATATGGATGGATTTAGAGTAATGACATTTAAAACTCCAAATTTTGATGATGCAAAGGGACTTATAAATAACTTAAAGGATAAGGGGATAAGAACTATCACAATTTTAGATCCAGGAGTTAAGGTTGATGAAGAGTATGGGGTTTATAGAAGAGGAAGAGAAGGAAACCACTTTACAAAGAAATTAGATGGAGAGATTTTTATTGGTGCAGTATGGCCAGGAGATAGTGCATTTCCTGATTTTTCAAACAAAGATTGTAGAAAATGGTGGAAAGATGAGCTTAAGAAATTTATAGCAGAGTATGATATAGATGGAATATGGAATGATATGAATGAACCATGTGTATTTAATAATGATCACAAAACAATGTTAGAAACTTGTCTTCACAATAGTGATTATGGTGTCATAAATCATAAGGAATTCCATAATAGATATGGTTTTGAAATGAGTAGATGTTCAAAGGAAGCTCAAGAAGAATTACATCCAAATGAGAGAGGATTCTCTATGACAAGAGCTACCTATGCTGGTGGACAAAGATACTCTTCAGTTTGGACTGGAGATAACATGAGTATGTGGAGTCAAATTAGGATGTCAATTTCAATGAATTCTAATTTAGGAATAAGTGGATTCTCTTTTGTTGGAAATGATGTTTCAGGATTTGGACTAGATTCTACAGAAGAATTATTCATAAGATGGATGGAAATGGGACCATTTATTCCTATATTCAGAAATCACTCAAATATGTACACTAGAAGACAGGAACCATGGGCTTTTGGACAGAGAGCAGAGAAAATAGCTAAGAAATCAATTGAATTAAGATATGAGCTTCTTCCATATATATATGATTTATATTATATTTCTCATAAAGAAGGAATTCCAGTATTTAGACCAATGGTTATGGAATATGAGAATGATATGAATGTATTAAATCTTAGAGAACAATTTATGTTTGGAGAAAATATGCTTGTTGCTCCAGTTTTATATGAAGGAGAGAGAAAGAAGAGAATATATCTTCCAAAAGGAGTTTGGTTTAATTACTTCACTAAGGAAAAGTTTGAAGGAGGAAAGTGGCAGAGTATTTCTTGTGAATTAGATGAAATTATTGTTTTAGTTAAAGAAGGAGCCATAATACCTACTTATAATAAGAAGTTTAAAAATGTGGAACAAAGACCAAAGGAAATACTTTTAAAAGTATTTGGAGTTAATGCTTCAGGATTTCATTATAATGATGATGGGCGTACAATGGAGTATTTAAAAGGCAAATACAACTATGTAGACATAATGGTTAAAGATTCAAATTTAGTTTTAGATTATGTAAATAAAGGTTTTGAAGAAGAGGTAATAAACTTTGAGATTATCAATTGATTTTAAAATTTCGTTGATTTAATTTGTGAAATAATTTGTGGTGGGAACATTCTTTTTTTAAAAATATTTTAATAAATAAAAGTTTCTTAATGCTGATTAATCAGTGATATACCATATATTTCTTGTTGTTATATGAATAAATTAAAAATAAAACTTTCAAAAAACACAGGTGTTTTTTAAACGAAAACAAGAAAAATGAAGAAAATAAAAGCATTAATAAGGTACATTGTATTTTTTATAATAATCTAGTAAAATAATGAATTTTGTTAATTTGCGTGAGAATTAGTAGGGTGTTAAAATTAAACTGTAATATTTAACGTTAAAATAATTTATTAAATGTTTTTTAATGATTATTTTAAATAGACAAGCAATTAATTTTGAAATTATAAAAGAGAAATTTTATGAAAGAGTTAAAATGAGGAGGAGAAATGCATGAGCAATAATGATGGAAAGAAGCTTATGTGGTATAACCTTGGTTTGATGGCATTCGTGTCAGTTTGGGGTTTTGGTAACATTGTAAATAACTTCGCAACTCAAGGATTATCTGTAGTAACTTCATGGATATTAATAATAGCATTATACTTTGTACCATATGCACTTATGGTTGGAGAATTAGGTTCAACATTTAGAGATAGTAAAGGTGGAGTAAGTTCTTGGATAAGTAAAACAATGGGGCCTACATTAGCTTATTTAGCAGGATGGACTTACTGGGTAGTACACATCCCATATTTAGCACAAAAGCCACAGGGTGTTCTTGTTTCATTAGGATGGGCATTATTCCAAGATGGAAATACTATAAAAAATATAGATCCTAGAATAACTCAAGCCGTGTGTTTAGTTATATTCTTATTTTTTGTATGGATTGCTTCAAGAGGAGTAAATTCATTAGGGAAAATTGGTACAGTGGCAGGGACTTCAATGTTTATCATGTCAATACTTTATATAATACTTATGTTATCAGCACCAGCTATAACTGGTACACACATACAAACACCAAATATGACATCAATTAAAACGTATATACCAAAATTTGACTTTGCATACTTCACAACAATAGCAATGCTTGTATTCTCAGTAGGAGGAGCTGAAAAAATATCTCCATATGTTAATGATATGAAAGATTCTAAAAAAGGTTTCTCAAAAGGTATGATAGCATTAGCAATAATGGTTGCTGTGACTGCTTTACTTGGTTCAGTAGCAATGGGAATGATGTTTGACGCAAATAATATTCCTGATGACTTAATGTTAAATGGTGCTTATTATGCGTTCCAAAAATTAGGTAATTACTATGGAATCGGAAATACATTCTTAATACTTTATGCATTAGCAAACTTTGCTGCGCAGGTATCAGCATTAGTATTCTCAATAGACGCTCCATTAAAAGTTTTATTATCAGATACAGATGCAAGATATGTACCAATAGCTTTAACTAAGACTAATAAAAATGGTGCTCCAATAAATGGATATATTATGACAACAATTTTAGTAAGTATATTAATAATAGTTCCAGCTTTAGGAATTGGTAACTTCAACGCTTTATTTACTTGGTTATTAAAATTAAATGCTGTTGTTATGCCAATGAGATACTTATGGGTATTCCTAGCTTATATAATGTTAAGAAAAGCTACAAAAGGAAAATTCAAATCAGAGTACAAATTTGTTAAGAATGATAAGTTTGCAAGAATAATAGGTGGATGGTGTTTCGCATTTACAGCATTTGCTTGTATATTAGGTATGTTCCCATCAGATGTTAAAGCATTTTCAGGACAATGGATATTCTTAGTTGGAATGAACATTGCTACTCCAGTAATATTAATAGGATTAGGATTAATATTACCTAAGATTGCTAAGAAAACAAATGGACAAGCATATGAAGATGCAGTAAGAGAAGCTGCTGCTACAAAAATAGAAAATTAATAATTTATATAAGAAAGACATCTCTAATTGAGATGTCTTTTTATTTTGGTAAAAAAAACTAATATTTTTAATAATGTAGCTGTTTATTAATGACAAAAGTGATTTATTGTGATAATATGTTAATTATAAAATATTTTGATAATCAAACGAATTAGTTAAGGAGAAATCAGAATGATAGTAGAACCAAAGTTTAGAGGTTTCATATGTACTACCTCTCATCCAGTAGGATGTAAAAAGAATGTTGAAAATCAAATAGAGTATGTAAAAAAAAATGGGAAAATAAATGGTGTGAAAAGAGCTCTTGTTTTAGGAGCTTCCACTGGATATGGATTAGCAAGTTCTATAGTTGCTTCAGAGGCCTGCGATGCTGAGGTTATAGGAGTTTCCTTTGAGAGAGAAGCTTCAGGAAAGAGAACTGCATCAGCTGGCTGGTATAACATAGAATCATTGAAAGAATTTGCTTCAAAAGAAGGTAAGAAATTCTTGTCAGTAAATGGGGATGCATTTTCTAATGAAGTTAAGAATGAAGTTATAGAGTTAATAAAAGAGAATATGGGTAAGGTAGATCTAGTTATATATTCATTAGCTGCGCCAAAGAGAAAGGATCCAGTTACAGGAGAAGTATATAGTTCATGTCTAAAAACTGTAAGAAAACCTTTTAGCAGTAAAACTTTAGACTTCCATACAGGAGAAATTAATTCAGTAACTATTTCACCTGCTACAGAGGAAGAAATAGAAGGAACAAGAAAAGTAATGGGTGGAGAAGACTGGATGTTATGGATAGAAGCTTTAAAAGAAGCTGATGTTCTAGAAAGTGGTGTTAAGACTATTGCTTACTCATATATTGGACCAGAGGTTACCTATCCTATATATAGGGAAGGAACTATAGGAAGAGCTAAAAATGATTTGGAAGGAACAGCTAGCAAGATTACAGAATTATTAAAATCCTTAAATGGAGAGGGATATATTTCTGTGAATAAAGCTTTAGTAACTCAAGCAAGTTCAGCAATTCCAATAGTATCACTTTACATTTCAATACTTTATAAAGTAATGAAAGAAAAAGGAACTCATGAAGGATGTATAGAGCAAATATATAGATTGTTTAAGGAGCTTTATGAAGGAAAGTTAAATTTAGATTCTGAAAATAGAATAAGAATTGATAATTTAGAGATGGAAGAAGATGTTCAAAAGGCTATAGAGGAGATATGGCCTAAAATAAATAGTGAAAATGTATTTGAACTAAGTGATGCTGAGGGTTTTAGAAAAGAATTCTTTAAGTTATTTGGATTTGGCTTAGAAGGCGTAGACTATTCAAAAGATGTAGATATTAAGAGAGTATAATATTTTTATAAGAAAGTTATAAAATCTATGAACATATTACAAGTTTTTATTTATAGTTAACATTAAGAGATTATAAATTAAATATGGCTTGTATTATGTCATAGATTTTTTATTTATATTATGAAATAGTATTATAAGATTTATACTAAAAATATTTTTGTGTAGTACTAATTTGTTAGAAAATTATAAAAAGAGATAATAATATGATTATTATTCCAGAGATTAAATTGCTGTTATTAATTACTTTTTTGTTTTTTATATTTTTAGAAAGAAAAACACCTAGAGATATAAAAATTAGTGAAACAAAAAGTGTTGATATTGTTGTAAAGGAAATGTTTAATCCAGAAATGCTAGCCCCTATACCAAGACCAAAATTATTTAAAGAAAGTGCTATGGAAAGTGAAAGAGATTCTTTTAAATCTATATTTCCTGACTTATCTTTATCGGCTATTTCTGGATTTTCTAGTATGCAGATAGGGGAATTTGGATTACATGAGTTTTCTATGGAAAGTGACTTTTTTTCTTTAAAGTAAGTATATATAAAGTAAAAACCTATTCCTAATAAAATAATTCCACCTATTAAGTCAGTCATTTTAATTGGAATTGTGTCTACAAAAAATTGACCAAGTAGCATTGAAATTAAAGTTCCTAATGAGGATATTAATGTTATGACCATTGTGCTTGAAAAATTTATTTTTATGTTTTTTAGCCCGTAGGCAAATGCAACCACTAGAATATCTAAACTTGCAGCTATTACAAAAATAATTGCGTTCAAAAAGCTCACTTTTATTGCCTCCAAAACTTTACTGTTAATCACAATATATTACAAAAAAGATTAAAATGTTACAGTTAAGGAGGCTAGATAAGATTAATTCCTAGAAAAATAATAGCTTAATTCTTTTGGGGGAGTCTCTATTTTTTTTGATATCTTATTTAAGTAAAGCTTAGCCTTCTTAAATTCTTTTGAGGAAATTAGTTTGGTAAAGTGAGAAATCTCTCTTTTTGTCATGGAATTTTTTATTATGTTAAATGCTAATTCAAGGGAATACTCAAAGCCTAGTAAGTCAAAATCTCTTAATAAAAGTTCATCTAAATATGAGTAGAAGTCTAAAATGCTACCTTTAAATTTATTTAAATTAAGAGAATTATTTTTATCGTATTGAAATAAAAGCAATTTGTAGTTATCTATTTCTTTTAAGATTTCCTTTTTAGAAAGAGTTCCTTTAAGTTCTTTAATTATATTTATACATTTAATAGAGGATATATCTTTATCTTTAACTTCTAGCATTATGTCAGGATCGAAAGCTTTTATTGATTTATAGTATTTTATAAATTCTTCTGAGGAAATAGAAGGAGAATGGGAGCCTTTTTTTCTGTTAATATCTTGTTGACTATAATGAACCTTTATTTTCCCATCTAAATTATTGTTCCAAGTTTTACTTATTAATGAATATATTTCAGACAAAGAGTAATTATTATCTCCATAGCATTTATTGTGTAGATTATCAAATACAACTGGAACATGAATTTTACTTGATATATCTAAAACATCATCTAAAGAAAAGTTTTTTTCATCATTTTCAATTATTATGCGTTTCTTTGAGGATTCTGATAATTTTGAAAATCCTTTTATGAAATTCTCTTTTGCTAATATCTTATCTCCATAAACACCACCAATATGTATTATTATTTTATTTTTATAATCCACATTTAGAGAGTCAAGAAAACTGCAGTGATATTCAATATCTCTTAATGATTTTTTTAGTGTTTTTTCATTAGGAGAATTTAAAACTGTGTACTGACCTGGATGCATAGAAACTCTCATATTATTATTTTTTATATATTTTCCAAGTTCCTTTAGGAGAGAGTTAAATTCTTTTCTCCAATTAAAACTGTTAATTTCATGGGAGCCTAGAGGAATTATATCTGAACTTATTCTAAAAAGAAAAATTTCGTTTTTTAAGTTGTTTTCTAAAATTCCTTTTAGGTCATTTAAATTGTTTTTAATAATACTATCTAATTTAGTATGAGAAAAATCTTTTAAAAGTACTCTTCTATTAGTTCTTAAATTTGTTGTAATAGGAGTACAGGCATAACCTATATTCATGGTATCTGCTACTCAAAATATGGTCAAATATATTCATATCGAGATTATTTCCTTTTTCATAGAACCTCGCCTTGACTTAAGCTACTGCGATTTTATATGGCTCTCCAAAGGCTTAAATTCCGAAGTTAGCCCTCTGTACATATATAAGTTCCTTTGTTTTTAAGTATTCTTATATTTTTAGCATTTTTAAGATTTAATACTTGCATTTAAATCTTCAATAGTTGTATAGCTTGGTTTTTGATTAACTATTTTTGAAACTATTTTATTTATATAATCAGTTCTTATATTTGTTAATCTTTGATGAAGTTTTTGTACTTTGACTACTTGTTTTTTGATATTTTGACGAGTAGCTCTCCCTTCTTTTATATTTTTATTTCTAATTTTCAAACTTTCATATTTCCTTGAAAGTTTTCTTTGGTATCTTTTTAACTTCTTTCTATACTTTCTTAAAATATATATTCTTTAGTGTTCTCTTTATTTAGAAAAGATATGTCATAGAATAACTAAAAGCCAAAAAAATTAAGGAACAATTCATATGTAAGAAGCTTTTGTGTCAATAAATTATTAAGAAAAAATAACATATTATCTATTATGTAAAACCTTAAAAAATAAGGAAGTGCAAAATTTGAAAATATAAATTAAGAATTTTGTAATAATTCATGAAGCCTTATATGGCAGAATTATATTATGAAAAAAATATAATTTTAGAGTATCTTACTAAAATAAAGTTGAAAGTTTATACCTAAAGGGAAGTAATATTGATTAACCTTTTGTTATTCAATAAAATTTTAGTTAAGGGTAGAGTTTCAAACTTATTTAATATAATATGTTACAAAAGATTTAGTACATATGAAAATAAGGTAATTTAAATTAGGAGTATGACTTTAGTAATAAATTTATTACTAAGACTTTTAAATTACGTCTAAATATGAAACTTATAGTAAGTGATAAAAGTAGGGGTGTTTTAGGGGGAGTATTAATAAGACTAACTAGGTTAACCTTAGCAATTTGTACTTATTATGTGATTATATGGTTATAAAATTATTAACCAAACTAAGAAAATTAATTTTATCTTAGAAAATTTCAATTTTAAGCCTTTGAAAGAGGAAGGTTGTTTTATATTTTGAAAATTTATTAATAAATATAATTTAATAAAGTTAAATAATAGATGTTTAACAAAAGTAGAGATTCATAGCATAATAACTTGTTCTATGAATTAATTTTTGTAAAAATTCTCATGAATATGGGCATAAAATTATTATTTTTATTTAAAGTAAATGTATTTTTTAATAGTTTATTAAGTTGATAATGAAAAATGTATTTTGCAAAATATATGAACAACTGTTATAATGGCAGAGGTTAATTTAAATTATAGGAGTGGAATTTATGGAAAAGTATATATTTTGGATAACAGCTATTTTCCAAACAGGCGTATTTGCCATAGTGTTATACTATCTATTTATATCATTGTTTGGATTTTACAAGAAAAAAGACAAAAAAACTTTTGATCCTCAAAAGAGATTTGCAATGCTTGTATCTGCACACAATGAAGAAGTTGTTATAGGAAATCTAGTTGAAAGTTTAAAACATTTAGATTATCCAAAAGAGTTATATGATATATTTGTTATTGCTGATAACTGCACAGATAATACTGCTAAAGTTGCAAAAGAGGCAGGAGCAAACGTATTTGAGAGATTTAACAAAGAAAAGAGAGGTAAGGGTTTCGCTTTAGAATGGATGTTTGATAAAATATTCAAAATGGAAACTCATTATGATGGAATAGCTATTTTTGATGCTGATAACTTAGTAGACAAAAATTTCTTAAAAGAGATGAACAATAAAATGTGTGAGGGATACAAAGTTGTTCAAGGTTATATAGATTCAAAAAACCCTCAAGATTCATGGATAACAGAATCTTATGCTATAGCATTCACATCAGCAAACAGAATGCTTCAATTAGCAAAGAGTAATATAGGATTATCAGCTCAGATAGGTGGAACAGGATTTGTTGTAGATACTGACACACTTAAGAAGTTAGGATGGGGAGCTACTTGCTTAACAGAGGACTTAGAGTTTAGCTGTAAACTTATATTAAATGGTGAAAAGGTAGGTTGGGCACATGAGGCCATAATCTATGATGAAAAACCTTTAACTTTAAAAGCTTCTTGGAATCAAAGAAAAAGATGGATGCAAGGATTTGCAGACGTTGCAAGCAGATATGGACTTAAGCTTTTAAAACAAGCTATAAAGAAGAGAAGTTTTGTTACATTTGACTGTCTTTTATATTTATTACAACCATATGTTACATTAGCAATGGGATTAGTAGGTTTATTAACATTCATTCAAATAAGAGCCGTTGATGGTCTTGGAATATTCGTTATAAGTTACTTATTTAATGCAACTGCATGGCAGTTATTCTGCATATTCCAATTCTTATTAACACCATTTGCTTTGTTATTTGATAAGAAAATTGGTGGAAAGTTATTTATATTATTAGGATTATATTCATGTAATGTATTTATTCAACCATACTTAATAAATCAATTAGGTATATTAGACAATGCATTATTATTAGGACTATTTAACGTAGCATATATTGGAATATTCTTAATAGCAACTTTATTACTATTAGGAAAGAGAAACTTCCAAGTATTCTACAGATACTTAATCTACCCAATATACACATTAACTTGGATACCAATAACAATCCAAGGTATAATTGATAAAGATAAGAAAGAATGGTCACATACTAAACACGTTAGACAAATTGGAATATACGAAGTTTAATATTAATAAGACATCCTTAGTGGATGTCTTATATTTTTGCTAAAAATAATATTTAGATAAAATAAAAGTTTAGTGTGATTTTTTTATTTCATAAACTTTTGATATAATTAATAATCGTGAAGCACTATTAGGTGTAATGGACGGGAACAAATGTTTGACAATGTTTTTTTTAGGAATTATACTATTTTAGTAAATTGAAAGGATGATATAGATGTTTGGATTAATAGCTTATGAAGAGATATATGGAAACGAGGATAAGTATATTTTTATAGATGTAAGAAGTCCTAAAGAGGCTAGGGAGGAACCTATGATAGGTTCTATTAATATTCCTGTGCTTTTAGACGAAGAAAGAGATGTAGTAGGTACTTTATATGTAAGAGAAAGTACAGAGGCTGCTAAAGAACAAGGAATAGAGTTTATATCAAAGAGATTACCAAAAATATTTAAGCAAATTCAAGAAATTTACAATAATAGGAATGGTAAAGAACTTGTTATTTTCTGTGCTAGAGGTGGAATGAGAAGTGGAAGCCTTCAAGCTCTTCTTAATAGCCTTAAAATAAATTGTTATAAATTACAAGGGGGATATAAGTTTTATAGAAAGTTTATTGTGAAAAAGCTTGAAGATTTTTCAAAAGAAACTAATTTTATAGTTCTGTACGGAAATACTGGAGTAGGTAAAACAGAAATGCTATATAAATTAGAAGAAAGAGGATACGATATATTAGATTTAGAAGGATGCGCAAATCATAGGGGATCAATACTAGGTGGAGTTGGTCTTGGAGATTGCAACACTCAAAAGAGATTTGATGCTTTAGCATATGATAAGCTTAGACATAGAAAAACTAACCTTGTATTTATAGAAGGGGAAAGTAAGAGAATAGGTAGAATATTAATCCCAGATCCTTTATTTGAAAAAATGTATGAAGGGGAGAAGATAAGAATAACTGCTAGCCCTGAAGTTAGAGCAAAAAGACTAGTTAAAGATTATACTAGTTGTGAAAATGTAAATGAGCAGTTAATAGAAGCATTGAGTGTTCTTAAAAGACATATTAGTGAGGAAAGGGTGGAACACTATAAGAATCTAGTATCAAAAGGTGATTATACTACAGTTGCTCTAGAACTTATGGAAAAATATTATGATCCTATGTATGGAAATAGTGCAAAAAAACGTACATTTAGAACAGAATTAAATATAGATGATATAGAAAATGAATTATATAAATTAGAGAAAATATATAATGAGATTTCAGAAGAATTGAAGAAAGAATCAAAGGAGGATATACATGAGCAATAGAAATAATAGTTATGATGTTACTTCTTTAACTTCTTTAGAAAAATTAGAGCCAGTTAGAGTAAGACCAGGAATGTATATAGGTTCTACTGGAAGTAAGGGACTTCATCATTGTATTTGGGAAATACTAGATAACTCTATAGATGAAATATCAAATGGATATGGTGATAGTGCCAAAGTTATTTTAAATAAGGATAAAAGTGTAACCATAATAGATAATGGTAGAGGTATTCCTACAGGAATGCATCCAACTAAGAAAAAAACGGGAGTTGAGATGGTATTTACTGAACTTCATACTGGAGGTAAATTCAACAACCAAAACTATAAAACATCTGGTGGACTTCATGGAGTTGGGGCAGCGGTCGTTAACGCTTTATCAAGATGGTTAGAAGTTGAAGTAAAACAAAATGGTAAAATATATAGACAAAGATTTGAGTATGCCTATGATAAAGAACTTAAAAAAGATATGCCAGGAACTCCTGTAACTCCATTAGAAGTTATAGGAGAAACTAAGGATAAAGGAACAAAGGTTACTTTTTTACCAGATAGAGAAGTTTTTTCAACTGGAGATTTTAAATTTGACATAATAGATGAAAGATTGCAAGAATTAGCTTTCCAAAATAAAGGAATAAGACTAGAATTTATTGATAATAGAAAAGAAGAAGTTGTTTCTAAGGAATATTATTCAGAAAGAGGACTTTTAGATTTTATAGATTACTTAAATGAAAGTAAAACACCTCTTCATCCAACACCAGTTTTATTTGAAGGGGAAAGAGAAGTAAATAATATTCAAATGTATGGAGAAATCTGTCTTCAATTTACAGATTCAACAACAGAGAATATAGTAAGTTACGTAAATAATATACCTACAACAGAAGCTGGTACTCATGAAACTGGTTTTAAAACAGGTATGACACGTGCTTTTAAGGAGTGGGCTAGAAAGCTTAATCTTATAAAAGAGAAGGATAAAGAGTTTGAAGGTGATGATTTAAGAGAAGGAATGACTGCAATTGTTAGAATTAAAATAACAAATCCAGTCTTTGAAGGTCAAACTAAAACTAAGCTTGGAAATAATGAAGCTTACACAATGATGAATGATTTAGCTTATACTAAATTTGGTCATTGGATAGAAGACAACAAAGAAATCGCAACAATGGTCATAAATAATGCCTTAGATGCTGCTGCAAGAAGAGAAAAAATTAAAAAGATTAATGATGCAGAGAGAAAGAAAATAGGAAGAGGAACATCACCACTTGCAGGGAAAGTGGCGGTATGTACTTATAAAAATAAGGAAGTTAATGAATTTATAGTAGTTGAGGGAGATTCAGCAGGTGGTTCTGCTAAGCAGGCTAGAGATAGAAGATTTCAGACTATAATGCCTTCAAAAGGTAAGATTATGAATACTGAGAAGCAAAAATTAGAAAATGTTATTGCCTCAGAGGAATTAAAAATATTTAACACAGCAATTGGAACTGGGATTTTAGATAATTATAATGAAGATGATTTAAAATACGATAAAATAATAATAATGAGTGATGCTGATGTAGATGGATACCATATAAGAACTCTTTGGATGACTTATATTTATAGATATATGAGACAACTTATTTCTAACGGACATCTTTACTTAGCACAACCTCCTTTATATAAGGTTTATAAGTCTGGAAAAGGTAAGGATAAAGTACTTTATGCTTACACTGATGAAGAGTTAGAAGAAGTTAAGAAAAAGGTTGGAAAAGGTGCAACTATTCAAAGGTTTAAAGGACTTGGAGAGATGAATCCAGACCAATTATGGGAAACAACTTTAAATCCAGAAACAAGAACTTTAGTACAAGTCACCATAGAAGATGCTGCTAAGGCAGAAAAAATGGTTTCATTATTAATGGGTGATGTGGTTCAACCTAGAAAGAATTACATGTACAAGTACGCAGAGTTTTAAAAGGAGGATGAGAAATGGCTAAGAAAAATATTCAAATACCTAAGGATAATAATATTGTTAGAATGCCTCTTGAAGAGGTTATGCCTGATAACTATTTGCCTTACGCAGTAGAAGTTGCTAAGGATAGAGCACTTCCTGATGTAAGAGATGGATTAAAGCCTGTGCATAGAAGAATTTTATATGGAGCTTATATGTTAAAGGCTTTTCCAGATAAACCTTATTACAAATCAGCTAGAATAGTTGGGGATATACTAGGTAAGTATCACCCACATGGAGATAGCTCAGTTTATGATGCTATGGTAATTCTAGCACAGGATTTTAGTACAAGAGCTCCTTTAATTGATGGACACGGAAACTGGGGTAGTATAGATGGAGATGGAGCAGCTGCAATGAGATATACTGAAGCAAGACTTTCAAGTATATCAATGGAGATGCTTAGAGATATAGATAAAAATGTAGTAGATATGGTTCCAAACTATTCTGATTCAGAAATGGAACCTAAGGTTTTACCTGCTAAATATCCAAATCTTTTAGTAAATGGAACATTTGGTATAGCAGTAGGTTTATCAACTAATATACCACCACATAATTTAAATGAGGTTATAGATGGTACATTAGCTTATATTGATAATAATGAAATAACGACTAGAGAGTTAATGAACTATATTAAAGGACCCGATCTTCCAACAGGGGGCGTTTTAATAGGAGATAAATCACTTTTATCTGCTTATGAGACAGGGGAAGGAAAGGTTACGTTAAGAGCCAAAGCTTCAATTGAAAGATTAGAAAATGGAAGACTTGGTATAGTTATAACTGAATTCCCTTATAGAAAAAATAAGGCTAAAATTCTTCAAACAATTTCTGATATGACTGGAGATAAAAGACACGCTAAAGCTTTAGATGGAATTGTTGATATAAGAGATGAATCAGATAGAACAGGTATAAGAGCTGTTATAGAATTTAAAAAAGCTGTTGATTATAATATGGCTGACAAGATTCTTAAATATCTTTATAAAAAAACTGATTTACAAGGAAATATAAGTTTTAATATGGTTGCATTAGCTGATGGTAAACCAGAAACTATGGGACTTAAAACAATAATTTCTCATTATGTAAATCATCAAAAAGATGTTGTTACAAGAAGAACAAAGAGAGAGTTAGAAGTTGCTGAAAAGAGATTCCACATAGTTGAAGGATTTATGAAAGCAATAGATGTGATGGATGAATTAATTGCAGAAATCAGAGCTTCAAAATCTAAAAAGGATGCTCATGAAAATATAGTGGCTAAATTTGGATTTACTGATATGCAAGCAGATGCAATCTTAGAATTAATGCTTTATAGATTAACTGGATTAGAAATTAAAGTATTCCAAAAAGAACATAAAGAATTAGCTAAGAAAATTAAAGCTCTTAAGAAAATTTTAAATGACGAATCAGTTCTTTTAGGAGTGATAAAAGATGAATTAAAAGAAGTTTCTGAAACTTATGGTGATGAAAGAAGAACTGCCTTAGTTGAAGATGAAAGTGAAGCTAAAATTGATTTAGAAGAACTTATAGTAGCTGAGGATGTTATGGTTACTCTTTCAAATGAAGGTTTTATAAAGAAATTACCTTTAAAAACATATAATCGTTCAAATGTTGATGCCAATGAAATTGATTATAGAGAGGGAGATTATTTAAGATTCCTTATAAAATCAAATACAAAGGATACCTTAGCAATATTCACAGATAAGGGAACAGTTTATCAAATTAAGTGTAATTCTGTAGTTGATAAGAAATGGAAAGATAAAGGAGAAAGACTTGAGGATTTAATAAGAGGATTAAGTCTTGAGGATGAGAAAATAATTGCTGTTGAATCAATAGAAAATCATCTTCCAAACAAGTGTTTTAAATTTATAACTTCAAATGGATTAATTAAAAAATCAACTTTAGATAAGTTTATTACTGCATATTCTAAGCTTATGGCATTAAAACTTAAAAATGATGATTCTTTAGTAAGTGTTTCCTTAATAGATTCAGATGAAGAAGAAAGATTTGCGGAGATTGAAACAACTAATGGATTGAGATTTGTTGCTAAAGAACCAGAGTTAGACTTCTCAGAGAGAAATATACTTGGAGTTCAGTTGGTTCCATTAAAATCTGATAATCATATTAAGAGTGTAAGATTTGTTGATAATTTTGAGTACAGTGAATTTATAGTTGGAATAAATAAAAAGGGAAATATAAAAATATTTAATAATATGAGTAGTAGTTCTTATGAGAAGGTGAAAGTGAATTCATTTAGAAAGGTTATTGCTTTCTCAAATAAGGGTAAAGCTTATAAGTTCCCTGCATATTTACTTCAAAATACTGAAGAAAGTAATCTTTCAGAATTAGTAGATGGATTTGAAAAGGATGAATCTATAATTAAGGTCATTTGTTTTAATGAACATGGCAGACTTGGAGAAGATTTATTTGCTTACTTCTTCTCAAAAGAAGGTTTAGTTAAAAAAACTTCAATGAAAGAATTATTAGGAGAATATAATAATCAATTAGTTTACAAATTTAAAACTTTAGTTGACGAATTAGTAAACATTGATATTGGATTAGAAAATTCTAATATTCTTTTAGTTACTAAAAATGGTGTGGGAATAAAATTCTCAGCAACTAGTATAAATCCTATGGGAAAAGTTGCATCAGGAGTAACTGGAATAAGTTTAAAAGATAATGATAAGGTGATATTTGGAAAAGTATTGTCTTTAAATGAAGAGATTGAAGGCAAAGTATTAGAAGAGTATAATGACTATAAAAAAGAATTAGTTAATAACTATATTAAACTTATATTAGAATCTAAGGAAAAAGAAAAATCAGAGGTTGATATTAATAATATTAAACTACAAAATAGAGCGGGAAGAGGAAGTAGTTTAATAATGCTAGTCTTAGGTGATTATGTTAAGGATGTAGTTATTAAGTAGGAGGTAATGTCATGAAAAAAGTATTAGTTCTTTTAGCTGATGGATTTGAAATGATAGAGGCTTTATCAGTGGTTGATGTATGTCACAGAGCAAATATAGAATGTCATACATGTAGCATATCAAATGATAAAGAAGTAAAAAGCTCACATGGAGTAACTATAGTTTCTGATAAACTTATATCAGAAAATGATGTTGAAAGTTATGATGCAATAGTTCTTCCAGGAGGAATGCCAGGGTCTATAAATTTAAGAGATGATGAAAAAACTCAATCTTTAATAAAAAAATATAATGATGAAAGTAAATTAGTAGCTGCAATATGTGCGGCACCAATAGCCTTAGCAAGTGCTGGAGTTATAAAAGGTAAGCGTGTTACATGTTATCCAGGATGTGAAGTCGATCTTGGAGATGTAAACTTTGTTGAAGATAAAAATGTTGTTGTTGATGGGAATATAATAACAAGCAGAGGTCCTGCTACTGCCTTAGTATTTGGTTTAGAAATAGCTAAATATCTTGGATATGAAAAGGAAGCAGCTAAAATAAGAGAAGGAATGCTTATAAATTTCTTCTTGGAAAAAGCAAGTAAATAGTTTATATGTTAAAATAAAATTAGTCTACAAAATTGTAGGCTAATTTTTTTAGTTGTTCTGTTTTAAGAGCGCGTTGATTTTAGCTATTCCTTCAGACCTACTTAATTTTGCAGAGAGTTTCTATTGAATATTCTAGAATAATAGCTAAAGCGAAGAAACTCCCTCTGGTCAAACAACTTCGCTTCTTAACGCTATTATTCCTCCATATTCAATGAAACTCTAAATTGCTTATTAAGATGGTCTTACAGTTATATCTAAAATCAACACTAGTTTAAAACAGAGCTTTTTTATTAAATAAAAACTTTTTTATGGAGTTGAGATATATGAAGAAGATAGTTTTAGATAATGGAGTTAGATTATTATATAAGTTTAGAGATATAGAACATACATCTTTCTGTATAAGTTTAGAGGGAGGAGCTAATTCTGAGAGTGAAAATGAAATTGGTATGGCTCATGCCTTAGAACATGTTCTTTTTAAAGGAACTAAGGATTTAAGGGAAGATGAGATAAATGAAAAATTAGATGAACTTTTTGGCTTTAATAATGCAATGACAAATTTCCCCTATGTAATTTATTATGGCACAACAACAAAAGAGGATTTTAAGGAAGGATTTAATTTATATTCAGATATAATTTTAAATTCAGCTTTTGTAGATCAAGGTTTTAAGGAAGAAATAAATGTTATAAAACAAGAAAGTGATGAGTGGAAAGAGGATTTAGAACAACATGTTGAAGATATTGCATTAAATAATGGGTTTTCAAAGGAAAGAATAGGGAACTTAATTATTGGGGAGAAAAATCACATAGAAAAGATAACCTTAGAGGGATTAAAGAGGTTTTATGAAAAGAATTATGTTAGTGAGAATATGGTTATATCAGTAGTTACTTCACTAAAAATAGAAGAGATTAAATCTATTGTTGAAAATAAGTTTAATATGAAAAGAATAGCTAAGAACAAAGAAGATAATAATTTGAAAAATAGAAAATTAAATTATGGAACTTTTGAAAGAAAAATAGAAGGTCATAATGGAAGTAAAATTTGTTATCTTTTCGATATAAATAATTTAAGTATGGAAGAGGTTACAGCCTTAAGAATATTTAATCTTTGGTTTGGTGAGGGAGTAAGTTCAATACTTTATGATGAAATAAGAACTAAAAATGGTCTAGCTTATGAGGTTTATAGCGAAGTTAAATATGAAAAAGGAATAAGACTTTTTAAGATTTATGTTGGAACTTCTAAAGAAAAAGAGAAAAAAGCAATAGAAATAATAGAAAATTCTTTAAATAAGGCTAAAGATATAAAAAATATTTTAAACGAAGAATCAATTAAGAAGCTAGTTAAAAGATATAAACTTAAAAATTCATTAGATTTAGAAAAGAGCATAGTAGTTGCAAATAGAATGGCAATATATGAAACCATGTTTAATAGAGGGGAGTATATTTTTGATGAATTAAAATTAATTGAAGGTTTAACTTTAGATAATATAGAAAAAGTAGTAAATAAAGTTTTAAAAAATAAAGTTATTCAAATACTTAATTAAGGTGAAGTACTTTAAACTTATAGAAGATTAGAGAGTTTTATAAATTTTACTTAAGATACTATATTATAAAGGCTTAAGGAATACATAAAATAAAATTAAGAGGTGATAATTTGAGAGAAAAGTGGCTTATTAGACAGAGAAATAAAGAAGTAATAGAAATTTTAAAAAGCAAGTTAAATATAGATTTATTAACAGCAACACTTTTAGTAAATAGAGATATTAGGGACGAAAAAAAAGCAAGAGAATTTTTAAGTGGTGGAATAGAAGATTTAAATAACCCATACCTTATGAAGGACATGGAAAAAGGGGTTAAAAGAATTAAAGAAGCTATAGAAAAAGGAAGTAAAATTACTATATATGGTGATTATGACTGTGATGGAGTTTCTAGTACAGCCATACTTTTTAAAGGATTAAAGAGAGCTGGTGCAAACTTTAATTATCATATACCTGATAGAGAAGATGAAGGATATGGTATGAATTCAAATAGAGTTAAAATTCTAAAAGAAGAGGGAACAGAAGTAATTTTAACTTGTGATAATGGAATAGCAGCTTTTGAAGAGATTACCTTAGCAAATGAGCTTTGTATGGATGTTATTCTTACAGATCACCATGATATTCCTCTTATAAAAGATGAAAATGGAGAAGTCAAAAAAGAGATTCCAAAGGCCTATGCAGTGATAAATCCAAAACAAGAAAATTGTAACTACCCATTTAAATCACTATGTGGAGCTGGAATAGCTTTTAAATTTATTTGTGCATTATATAAGGAATTAGGAATACCCTATGAAGAGGCATTAGAATTATTAGAAATATGTGCTATTGCAACAGTATGTGATGTGGTTGATTTATTAGGAGAAAACAGAATAATAGTAAAAAAAGGATTAGAGCTTCTTAATAACACATCAAATAAGGGATTAATTGCACTAAAAAAATATACTGGGTTATGGGATAAAGAAATAGGCCAATATCACTTAGGCTTTGTTATAGGTCCATGTATAAATGCAACTGGAAGGCTTGAAACAGCAAACTTATCAGTTGAACTTCTACTAAGTGATAATGAGGAGCAAGCAGATTCATTAGCTAAAGAATTATTTGAATTAAATCAAAGAAGGCAAGATTTAACAAAAGAAAGCGTTGATATAGTTATAAAACAAATAGAAGATAATAATATGGAAAATGATAAAGTTATTTTAGTTTATAACCCATATATACATGAAAGTATTGCAGGAATAGTAGCAGGAAGAATAAAAGAAAAATATAATGTTCCAACAATTATAATGACAAAAGGAAAAGACATGCCAAAAGGTTCAGCAAGATCAATAGAAGAATATAATATTTTTGAAGAATTATCTAAATGTAAAGAGGTAATAAGTAAATTTGGAGGACATCCAATGGCAGCTGGATTATCAGTAGAAGAAGATAAACTTCCTATACTTAGAAAAATGCTTTTAGATAATTGCACCTTAACTGATGAGGACATAATACCTAAGGTTAGGATAGATGCTAAGGTTCCTTTAGAAGTTTTAAATTATGAAATAATAGATAATTTAGAGGCCTTAGAGCCTTTTGGAAAAGGTAATACAAGTCCATTATTTGGAGAAAAAGATGTTAAAGTAAGTAGAGTGTGGATTCTTGGAAAAGAAAAAAATGTTTTAAAATTTAGATGTAAATTAAGAAATAGTTTTAAAACAATTGATGCTATAGTTTTTGGAAACAAGGTTGATATTTTCAAAGAAGATTTTAAAGATAAATATGGAGAAGAAGAACTATTTAGAGTTTTAGATGGTGGAGTTTGTAACTTTTTAATAGATTTAATATATTATCCAAACATAAATGAGTTTAATGGAAATAAAACAATTCAAGCTAATGTGAAATATTTTAGAATATAAAACAATAATGTAAATATATCAAATTAATAGTAAATATTATATAAATTTAAGAAAAAGATATAAAATATAATGATATATAGTTAAATAAGAAATTAAACCTAAAAACACCTAACAAAACTAAAAAATGAGGACATGTATCAAAATAACTTTTTATAAAACTTAAAAACAATATCAAGATAATATCTAGATGAACTCTAAAATTTAAATTACTACTTGAAAATATCAAATTAAGCTTAGATTGTTTAAAGCTTAGCAAGTTTAAAAGCTTTAGTGATATAGTAGCATTGATAACTATAAATTCTTAGTGAAATCTAGTAATTTATTTGTAAGTTTTATTATTATATTTTGATACAGCCTCAATTTCAGTGCTTAACTAGGCATAAATTAATTAAACACTATGAATATTTAATTTTAATTGTCTTTAATAGTAAAATTTAATCTTTATTAAATTCCCTTTTCGTATTGTTCTACCATTCTTTTAACCATTTCTCCTCCAACACTTCCGCATTGTTTTGAACTTAGGTTACCATTATAATCTGAGAATGGTACTCCCATTTCGTTTGCTACCTCATTTTTGAATTTTGCTAATCCATTTTTAGCTTCTGGTACTAAATTTTTAGCCATTTTTAATTCCTCCTTAGTTATTAATTGAGTTTACGTTTATATATTGTGCAGAATAGAGTAAAATATTAGAGGGAATTAAAGGAGTTATTAGAATATAATATTTACAAAACCATAGATTATTAAGGGAGTTGATTTTTTGAAAAAGTATAAAATAATGATGACTGGCGGAGGTTCAGCAGGTCATGTTACTCCAAACTTAGCTTTAGTGCCTAAATTAAAAGATTTAGGATTTGAAATAAAATATATAGGAAGCAAGAATGGAATAGAAAAAGAAATAATAACAAAGGAGAATATACCTTATTTTTCAATATCTTCAGGTAAGCTTAGAAGATACTTTGATATTAAGAATTTTACTGATCCATTTAAAGTATTAAAAGGTGTAATGGATGCATCAAGAATACTTTCAAAAGAAAAACCAGATGTTATTTTTTCAAAAGGTGGATTTGTTACTGTACCAGTAGTAATAGCAGCTTCAATGAAAAAAATACCTGTAATATCACATGAATCAGACTTAACTCCAGGCTTAGCAAACAAAATTGCATCACCATTTTGCGACAAACTTTGTGTTACATTCCCAGAAAGTTTAAAATATATAAAAGATAATAAAGGTGAGCTTACAGGAACACCAATAAGAGAAGAACTTTTAAAAGGAAACAAAGAAAAAGGAAAAAAATTCTGCAATTTTAAAGAGGAAAAGAAAGTTCTTATGATAGTTGGAGGAAGTTTAGGTTCTAAAAATATAAATGATAATATAAGAAAAATATTAAAAGAAATATTAAAAGACTATAACGTTATTCATTTATGTGGAAAAGGAAACTTAGATAAATCTTTAGAAGGAGTAAAGGGATATAATCAATATGAATATATTTCAGAAGAACTTCCAGATTTAATGGCACTTTCAGATTTAGTAATATCAAGAGCAGGTGCAAACACAATATTTGAACTTTTAGCATTAAGAAAATTAAACATACTAATTCCTTTATCAGCTAATGCATCAAGAGGAGATCAAGTTTTAAATGCTAATTCTTTTGAAAAAAGTGGATTTTCTAAAGTTATAAAAGAAGAGGAGCTTACATCAGAAGTTTTATTAAATTCAATAAAAGAAGTAACAAAAAATAAAGAAAAATATTTAAATTCTATGAGGATGAGCAAAATAGGCAATGGAGTAGATAATATTATAGATGTAATAAAAAAATCGGCTAATATATAAATCTTTTTAGAAAATACTTAGAATAATATAGATGTTTTATAAAAAATAAGAAAAAACTATTAAAATATATTTTAAAATATAAGAATATGAAACTTGAAAAATTTTTTCCAAAGGGTATAATTATTAATGTCGAGTAAAATTAGTTTTTTATTAAATAAAAATGGGCTTTAAGGAAAACTATATTATCATGTATAAGAGGTGGTTTTTATGAGTAAAGTATCAGTAATATACTGGAGTAATGGTGGAAATGTTGAAGTTTTAGCAAACACTATTGCAGACGAATTAAATGACTTAGGAGCAGAAGTTCTAATAAAACATGTTTCAAATGCAAAAATAGAAGATGTAACTGAGGCAGACGCTGTAGCATTAGGAAGCCCTTCAATGGATAATAATAGAATAGAACAATATGACATGGAGCCATTTGTTAAAGAACTTAAATTAACTCCAAACACTGGCAAAAAAATGATTCTATTTGGATCATATGGCTGGGATAATGGTGAGTTTATGATTGAGTGGGTTAAAAGAATGAAAGACTATGGATTTGAAGTTATAGGTAGTTTAGCAGTTAATGAATCACCTAATGATGATGAAATTAATTCAGCTAAAGATTTAGCAAAACAATTAGTTAAGTAAAACCCAATAAAAAGCTTATAAGTAATTTTAATTAATTACTTTAATATATTATAATTTTAAAATTTTAATTTATATATCTACAAAATTAATGAAAGAGAGGTCATCTCAATGGCAATGAGAAAAATGAAAACTATGGATGGTAACACAGCTGCCGCTTATATATCATATGCGTTCACTGATGTTGCAGC